>VBGG01000488.1 GCA_005883405.1 Chloroflexota bacterium
CGCGCTGCTGGTTCTCGGCGAATTGAGCGTCATGCTGCTTCCGGTGCGGGTGAACGTCGAGGTTCGCGGCAGTGCCGGGCACGTTCAAATGGACGGTGGGCAGCATGCGGTCGTGGTGCCGGACCTCGGATCCGGCGCGCGCATTCGCTTCGAGCAGCCTGGCCCCGCGGAACGCGAGTACCAGATCGACGGCAGCGACACCACGTCCCGCAACGACCGTGACGTCTCGCAATTCAATTCGGTTCAGGCCGCCGCCTCGTACCGCCTGATGGCCTGGCTGCGTGATGAGGACAGCTACAGCCGCTGGCAGGACATCCGGCTGAGGGACTTGAGCGACGAACACCTCATCGCCCAGGGCCGCGAAGCGGTCGAAGCCAGCGCGCTGCCCGCCGCGTTCAGTATCGAGTCGGCCCTCCAGCGACCCGAAGCGCCGGCCAGCTTCCGGATCGAAGCGGTTGACGGCTCGATGCAAGCGGAGCTATCGATCGAGCGTGACAGCCATCGCGCGCGGTGGCGAACTGGCGCCGACGACGACAACGCGACGACCTGGTTCTTTCCCAACGACGCGTGGCCGTTCGCCGCCGAGATCCTCCACCTGGTCGGGCGCAGCGCGGCGGCGGCGATGGGGGTGCTGGCGATCATGGCCGCCGTCGGGCTCGCGGTCCAGCGCTCCGCGGCTCTGACGAGCCGGAGCCACCTCGCACTCCCGCCGGCCTGGGCCGCCAGCGCCGCGATCGTCGGCGTGTGGTTCACCGCCGTTTTGTGGGTGACGGTGCGCGTCTACCACCAGCTACCGCATATCGTCGACGCCCAGGCGTACTACTTCCAGGCGCGCATCCTGGAGACCGGCCGCACGTGGCTCGAGCAACCCCGGATCGTGCAGCTACTGGACGGCTTCCAGCAGGTGGAGTGGAACGGACGCTGGTTTTCGCAGTACCCGCCGGGTGCGCCCGCGCTGTATGCAGCCGGCGGCATGTTTGGCGTGGCGTGGCTGGTTGGACCTCTCACGAGCCTGGTCATGGTCGGAGCGACCGCGCTGACGGGATTGCTGTTGTTCGGCCGCGGCGCCGCGTTCGCCGCGCTGGCGCTGCTCGCGCTGTCGCCGTTTGTGCTGTTCCAGGCCGGTGCGTTCATGAGTCATCCCATCGCGGGTGGCGCGCTGGCCGCTTCGCTGGCCTCCTTTATTCTCGCCTGGCGAACGGGCCGCCGGACCTGGTACGCGGTGGCAGGCGTGCTGCTCGGAGTCGCCTTCGACACGCGCGAGGTCGCGGCGATCCTGTACGCGCTGCCCTATGCCGGCTGGCTCCTTGCGCACCGCCGCTGGCGCGCCGTGCTCTACGTGAGCGCGGGCGCGCTACCGTTCCTGGCGCTGTACCTGCTGTACAACCTGAGCACGACGGGCGACGCGTTGATGCTTCCGCGGAACCTGTTCAACGAGAACGATCGCTGGGGCTTCGGGGCGCTGGGGTCGTCAGGGCAGCACACACTCGCGGCCGGACTCGTCAATACCGACGAAAACCTGACGCTTCTCCAGTACGATCTGTTTGGCTGGCCGCCGCTCGCTACCTTCGCACTTATAGGCATGCCATTTCTGCTCGGTCGCGCCGGCCGCTTCGACGTCCTGCTGGCGGCGTGCGCCGGCGGATTCGTGGTCGCCTACATCGGCTACTTCTATCACGGTATTGCGCTCGGCCCGCGCTACTACTTCGAGGCGGTGCCGGCCCTGACGCTGCTCGCCGCCCGCGGGATCCAGGCCTGTGTTCAGACACTGCGCGAGCTTGGCCTGAGTGCTCGCGCCTCTCGCGCCGGTGCCCTTTCGGTCCTGGCGTTGTTCTGCACCTGGACGCTTGGTTATTACCTGCCACACGAAATCGAGCGGCGTATGGACTACGGCGCCATCGGCAATGGACGCCGACTGGTGTTGCCGTTTGTCGAAACTACCTTGACGGGTCCGCAACTGGCGCGCATCGCTCCACCAGCGCTGGTATTCGTGCCCAATGAAGACATCTTCAAGAGCATCTCGGCGCTCAACTGCGCCCAGCTGGACGCGGAGCACGTTGCCGACTGTCCCGTGCTGCTGGTAAACGTCGGCCTGAACGACGGTGCGGACCTGCTGGCCGACTTCCCATCCCGGTCGGTGTGGATCATCCAGAACCGGGGCGATCTGGTTACGCTCGACCGCGTCCGGTCGGCGCCGGCGAGCACGGCTTCGGTCGACTTCTCTCCTCGATAGAGATGGTTGACCGCCTCGTTGGCAACTACGTCGTTGTGCCTCGTCCGCTCGCTACGCCCGTTCGCTTGCGAGAGCCGAAATACTACCGATGATCGTGTTATTGGATGCGCGTTTTCGTTCACGCGTTCCCGCGTTCGCGCGTTCAATGGCTCGATGTTCTGGCTCGGTCAGCGCGCAGCGCGAGCGCGCCTCGACGGGGGCGAAAGACGGGGCCACATGCAGCCAAACACACCGCGGCGAAAGAACGCGCGAATGCGCGAACGCGTGAACGCGTGAACGCGGAAGCCGCAGGGTAATGCACGAGACTCAATAATACTTATTGGGTTGAAATGCGCTCGCATGGCCGCCCGCTAGGGAAGCGCAAGGCGATGTAGGCCGTGACACTGTAGTCCAGCAGACCGGTCGGACTCACAAACATCATCCGCCGGTTTTCATCTGGCGGAAAGAGCGGTGGATGGCCGTCTTCGGTGCAGCTATCCACATGGCGCAGGTAGTCGTTCATCAAAGCGGTGGTTTGAGCCCAGTCCGGGTACGGCATGATCAGCGGCGAGCTCACCAGCACGTCGATCGCGATGAAGCTGGCGACGCCGAGTGGTAGCAACGCGATCCGCTCCGGTCGGCGCGCGAATCCCCCCGACGCCAGCGCCGCCACACCGAGCGCTGCGCCGATCAACGGGAAGTACAGGTACCAGGACCCGGCGTAGACCTTGAGAAGCGCGTAGAACAGCGCGAACCCGTACACCCACAGCAAACTCACGAACGCCAGATAGCGTTCCTTGCGCGGCAGCACCCATGCCGCGGCCACGCCCCCCACAAGCAACAGCAGCATGGCGATCGCCGCCACCGTGCCAGGCCGCACGGGCAAGGGGTAGAGCAGCTCGGTGAAATACTTGCCCAGCTTGTCCCAGTAGATCGGCACCGCGTCGAGCGTCGGCAAGGTTGCCGTGCCGTAGCCGCCGAGATCGCCGATGGCCAGGATGCGCATCGCCAACGCGATAGCGGCGGGCGGAAGCAGCACCCACGTCGCGCTCATCGGTCGGCCGACTGCCCTCAGCAGCAACGGCACGAAGGGCAGCACGGCCAGGCTCGTCTCCTTGGACAGGATCGACAGCAGGAACAGCACGCCCGGCAGCAGCCGCTGGCCTCTGAGCAGCAGCACGAGGGAACCCATCGAGAACAGTGCCGAGAGCGTGTCGTGGCGGCGAGCGATGGCCGGCTCCGTGCCGACGATGGCGGGGTGCAGGGTGAAGATCGCCGCGGCCAGCATCGCCGCCCAGCGGGCCAACCCGAGGGTGCGCGCCAGCGCATATACGCAGAGCGTGACGCCGAGATGTACGAGCAAATTGGTGAGCTGCCAGCCAGCCGGCACATCCAGGCCCCACAGCTTGTAGTCCAGCGCATCCGACAGCACCGCCAGCGGACGGTAGTGGCGGGCGGTCTCCTGGATGAAGTGCGGGTCGCCGGCGCCGATTGGCTCCTGGAACGCACGCATGAAGTCGGACAGGTTCTGGACGCGATTGGTGCTCACCACCGGCCACCAGTCGGTGGAGACCAGGCCAACCTGGAGGAACTGGCCGAGCGCAAGCAGCACCAGACAACTCAACAGCAGCGGCGGCCACCATGCAGCTCGTGTGAGGGCGACCGCGCGCGTCTGGCTGCCGACGAACTCGCGTATCGTCGCCCGCCGCGTGACCCCCACGCCTATAACCAGCTCTCCCGCGCGACCAGGGCTCGCAGCCGGGGGTTCAGCATCAGCCGCGCAACGTACTCCAACCGCGCCCATCCGCGTGCCGCGCGCAGCTGGACCCGCAGCGCGCGCGGATCGGTGCGCCCACGAAGAAACGGCTCCGCCGCCCAGTCGCGTGCACTGTCGGCTACGACGGCTGCCGCGGCGCGTAGCAGGCCTGGCCACGTTGGCATCTGCTGATGGAAACGGGCGTACATGTCGCAGGCGCCGTCGTTCGCCTGACGTTGGCGCAGGTAGCCGAGCGTCATCCGCTCGGGCGTCACGTGGTGGTGCACGACGGCGTCTGGCACGTAGCCGATCAGACCACCGCGCGCCCACAGCTTTCGATTCAGGCCCGTCTCGCCATCCCCCAACCACCGCTCGCCGAAGATCTCCGGATTGAAGCCGCCGGACGCGAACAGTGCCTCGCGACGGATGGCCATGTTCACGCCGAAGAAGATCCCGTCATGTGCGAGCTGGAAATCGGCCGACACGTCGAGCAAGCTGAACGCCGGGAACATGCGCGAGTCGGCCTGGATCAGCTCGCACAGCCACTGAGGCGGTGGCGCTTCCCACTCCGGACGCACCGGACCGCCAGCCGCGACCATCTCTGGATGCGCGTCAAAGCAGCACGCGTACGCGGCGAGCCAGCCGGAGTCGAAGACCGCATCGTCGTCGGTGAAGACCAGCACGTCTCCGCTGGCTGCGTGCGCACCGGCATGTCGGGCGTTGTGGAGTCCCAGACGCGGCTCGGAGATGTAGCGCGCCGGAACACGCGCGCCGTCGTTGATCTCATCGATTCGCGCGCGGAGCTCACCGTCCGGACTGTTATCCACCAGCAGCAGCTCGAACTCCGAGAGTGTTTGGTGCTGCACGCTCTCCAGGCAGCGCGCGACCATCCGCGGGCGACGGTAGGTGGGTACGACGAGACTTATGGCGACCACGGCGCGCTCCAGGTGTAGCCAACCTCGGCCATGGTCGAGCGCGCGACGCGCCATACGGCCAGTTTCTCGACCGGCGTCAGATCATCCCGCCAGGCACCAGCGCGTGCCTGGCGGATGAAGCCCTCAGGCTCCTTGACAACCGGCCCGATCGACACGGCGAACTCCCCGCCTAGCGGGATCGGCGTGCCGCGGCCGGCGCGCGCGGCATCCGGCGAATTGCGCTCCAGCGCGGAGCGAATATCGGCGTCGGTCCACGGCACGTCGAGCCAGTCCACCAGCTGGCGGAGCGCGCGTTTCCCGTCGACGTGGAGCGCCTCGTAGTGGAACTCAACGAATTGCGCGGCCGGCAGCGCCCGTTGAGCATTCAGACCCGCCTGGACGTGAGTGACCCAGGTGGCTGCCGCGTTGCTCGCACGCCGCGGTGCCCAACTCCGCCCCCATGTGCGCGAGGCGCCCAGCAGCGAAGCGACGGTATCTCGCGCGTCGCGCACCACATGAACGAACCGCGCCCGCGGCAGCAGCGCCACGATCTCGGGGATGAACAACACGTGACTCGGTGTCTTCTCGACAAACAACTCCTCCGCCTCGAGATCGCCAACCATCGGCTGCAGGAGCTCCAGCGTGTAGCGCTTCAAGATCTGGAGGAATTGGTCCTGCTGAAAATAACAGCCGAGTCCGACGCCACCTCGGCCGCTCGAGTCCGGATCGAGCTCGTGCTGCCAGGCCCGCAGCTGCGGACCGACGTACAGGTCGAAGACATCGGACTCCTGGCCGGTGCGGATGCGCGGATGCGTCGCCAACAGTCGCTGGACCCAGGTCGTTCCGCTGCGTGGACAACCGACCACGAAGACGAGATTGGCGCCGGTGTAGTCGAAGTCGAGACTGAGCTCCCTGCCGGTCACGTCTCGGGCGCAGTCTTCAGTGTCAGGAGCGTCACGCCGAGCAGCGCACCGAGCAGCGCAACGTTCCACACCGGCCAGACGACCCACAGCGGCTCGTCATAGTTGATGACGAAGCCGTGGCCTGCCGCCACTCCGACGAACGCCGCCGTTGGTAAGAACACGAAGCCGAGGATAGCCAGCCGAACCGTCGGAGCCCGTTTGGAGATCCGCCACAGCGCCGCGAGCGGCACGGCGAGCAGCACCAGTCCGTGCATGTGGCTGTGGTAGCTCACGAGGAACGTTGCAAGAGCAACGCTGGCGAGCTGCCAATCCAGCGTTCGAGTGCCGGGTCGCCAGGCGCCCCGAGCGGCCCAGACGATCGCCGCGACCGTCAGCAGCGACAGCAGCAGAAACAGCAGCACGCCGGAGGTGTTGCCGATAGCCGGTCGCGCATTGACGATCAGCGCCCGCCAGTTGACCATCTCGGCCGGCGCCGCGTATGGATCGCGGAAGTCGCCCATCGCGGATACGCCAGTCGCGTACTCCCAGACCCCTGCCGGACCGGCGACTGCGGCCGAAGCGGCAAGTACCGCCACAACACTGACAACGGCGCCAGCCGCGGCACGCCAGCGCCGCTTCCACAGCAGAAGGGCTCCAAGCAGCAGCCCGTACTGGGGCTTGAGCGCCAGGAGTCCGAGCCACAGCCCGCCGCGGAGCTCGGCGCCGCGCCGCAGCGCCAGAAACGACTCGGCCAACGCCGAAGCCAGAAACAGCACCGGCTGGCCAAGCAGGAATGCCTGCAAGACCGGCAAAGTGGTGAAGAAGATCACCGCCAACCGTAGGCGGCCGCGGCCTCCACCCGGCACCAGCTGGCCGACTCGCCACAGCACGTGGCAAGCGGCGGCGAGGCTGAGCGCGGTCCAGATGCCGAACGCCAGGGGCGGCGAGATGCGGGTGAATGGTAGAAGCGTGGCGGCAAGCAACGGCGGGTAGGGTGACGGCCACTGCAGCAGCGGCACCTGCGGCGTGGTGGTGTAGGGAGCCAGCTGCTGAACGTACGCTCCGAGTCGCTCGACCTGGTACATCGCCGCGACGTCCCCCGCCGCCAGGGCCGACGCCTGGCTGTAGAACAGCCCCCAATCAAACCCCAACCTGCGGAAGAGCCCGGTGTCGCGGTATACCGTCCAGATGCGCTCGGCATAGAACATGATGAGCAGCAGCGCCGCCAGCGCCTGGACTGGCATCGGAATCGCCGCGAGCCGCGCAAGAAGCTGCTCAGCTCGCGCCGAGACACGTCCGCCGAGCCGCGCCGATTCCGCAGCCTTGCCAGCTGGGCCGACCCGCCCGGCCGCGTCGCCGACCGCTGGCGCCGCCACGAACCACGCCAGCCTTGGCAGGATTCGCTTCACTCGCGACCAGGCCGCGCGCTCCGCCACCCGCGGCGCCGGATGCCAGCCGACCACAGGCGAGACACGTGACTGTCCCCCCGAACGCCCGACCATCAGCGTGGCGCCCTCCGCGCACTGAAGTATGTGCTCTTGCCGAACTGCCGCCGCTCGAACGCCTCGAACCCGGCGTCGGCAAACACGCGATCGATGACCTGTGGCGCGTGGTAGGTATACACGTCCGGCAAGCGGTGACCCTCGGTCTGCAGGTGAGCCCATCCTTCCGCGGTGGTCGGGTCGATGTAGTCGAACACCAGTGTGCCACCCGGTTTACACACCCGCGCGAACTCCAGCGCATACAACTGGATCGTGCCGAGCTTCAGCGCCACCACGGTGCCGGCGACAAACACCAGATCGATCCAGCGCTGTCGCTCGAATGGCAGTGACTGACCATCGCCGAGATGCACGTGGACCCGCGGCTGCTCTCGAAAGTAGGACTCGAGAAAGCGCACTATCCAGGGCGAGTGGTCCACCAGGTGTAATTGCCCGCCTGCGATACGCGGCAGAATCCACCGCGAGAAACGACCGGTGCCTGGGCCGACCTCGCACACGATGGAGTCGGACTGCAAGCAGGGGAACGTGGTGGCCTCCAGCAGGGCAGGCGCGGGATACCAGCCCAGGTGCGACTCCTCATAGTCGTTGACGTCCATCCCCAGCCGCTGAGCCGCCGCAAGGTAACCCGGAAATCCCTCCGGCTTTTCGCTCAGAACACGGTCGCGCACCTCGAAACCGAAAGGGCGCAATGCAACCCCCGCCCCGGCCGCCACCACCTCACGCACGGTGCGCACCGGAACGTTCTCCAACGAAGAGGTTCCCGTTAGCTGGATACACGTCCGCCCACATCAGCCCGAAGGCTATGAGAAACAGCAGCGCCGGGAGCACGTTCGGCCAGACCGTCCACAGCGGCACGTTGCTGTCGGGCGACACGGCAAGCCCCTGCACCACGCCGGTTATCCAGATGACAATGAAGGTCAGCACGTACGCGGCGGCCCAGAGCGCGACGCGTGTGGCGGCCTGGAACGTGGGCGCAGCCCAGGCCGCGGCGATGGGCACCACGAGCAGCGCCGCGCCGTGAGGGTGACTGTGGTAGCTGCCGATCAGGGCTCCGACGCTCAGCACCGAAAATCTGGCGGCGAACGCCGGCGCACTCGGATCCCACCTCCCACGAAACACGGCCAGGCCGGCCAGCATGGTCGCGATGGACAACGTCCAGACGATGGCAAGACCTGGTTGTTCACCGATCGTCGGGCGCAGCGCGAGCACGATCGCACGCCAGTTCATCATCAGCGTCGGGCCGGCGATCGCGTTGTGAAGGTCACTCATCTCCGCGATCACCCCCGCGAACCGCGCGAAGCTGGCGGGTCCAGCCGTCAGCGCCCCGAGCAGGCCGAATGCGAGCCCGCCAAGGATTGCACCGGCCACCGCGCGCCAGCGCCGTTTCCACAGGATGAAGAGGCCAAACAGCAGCGCGTACTGCGGCTTGAGCAGCAGAGTTGAGAGCCAGAGCCCGGCGCGCAAGTCTTTGCCCGCTTTCAATGAGACGTACATCTCGCCGACGGCAACCGCCAGGAGCACCACCGGCTGGCCCATGAACAGCCCCCAGGCGACCGGAATCGCCGCCAGCACGGCTGTCAGTGAGCCCACTGCGCCGAGCTCCGGGACGAATTGTTTGACGCGGTACGCAAGAAGCGCTGCCGCGGCCAGCGAGACCGCCAGCCATAGCGCAAATCCGATCGGCGCCGGCGGCAGCGTGAACGGCACCATCACGGCAGCAAACCATGGCGGGTACGGCTGAGGCCAGCCATCCAGCGATGTCAGCGGCCCGCCGTAATACCCGAGGAGCGGCTGCAGGTAGCTGTCGATGACAGACTGGTCGTACATGCCGGCTCCAGCGCCCGCGCGCAGCGCCATGGCCTGCGCGTAAAACAGCGACCAGTCAAACCCGAGTCGATGAAACAGCTCGCCAGCCGCGAAGACTGTCCAGAACCGGGCCACGTAGAAGGCCACGCTTCCGACCGTGAAAGTTACGAAGAGGTCGCGGCCGAGTCGCATGCGCAGCGAAAGCCACGGCCGCGCTGAGCGGCGAGGCCCAGGTGGCGGCCCAGCGGGTGGCGCTGAGCTTCGCCCTCTTTCTTCTGTGACCATCGCCTCGTCCGCGGTCGCGAGCCCGGGATGCAGGTCAGCGCCGGTCGCGGGCGCGGCCAGAACCACATCCTCCCGATGCGGAGCCGCCGAATCGCCACCCCGCCCGAGCAGCGCCGCGACGATCGACGCCGACCGACGCGGGCGGCTCATCGGCGTATTGCTCCGAGCCGCTCGGTGGTGGACTCCAGCCCATCGGCGGACCACCGCGCGGGCGAAACCTCCTGCAGGTCCCATTCGGACCGCACCAGCACCGGCCCGTTGAGTGGAGGCGGCAAGTAGCCGCTGTCGAAAAAGTCACGCGGCTCGACGCTGAAACTGGCCACGTGCTCGAGCAGATCGAGTTGCCGCTCGCCGGTCATGCAGCCGATGGTGAGCAGGTACTCGCCCGGCACGAGCGGAACCTCATCCAGGCGGCACACGACGCGGCCGCGCGGCGGCGCCTTCTCCCACGGTCCGTGCTGCGTCCGCGTTTGCAGGAAAAACAGCGGCATGCCCATGCCGTTGGAGACGATGATGCCGAAGGCGGCATTGGTGATCTCGCGCTCGGCAGCGTACGTCAGGTGGAACTCGAGCGGCTCGCCGCAACCGACCGCCGAAACGGGAGAGCCGCCGCCGTCCCGAAGGTCCAGGCTGGTATAGACCGGCACCAGGCGCGGATCGAGCCGCGGCACGGCCGCCAGATCGACCGCCGGTTTCGGCTCGGTTCGCGCGGCGAGGTAAGCCGCGATGCACGTCACCGGGTCACCCTGCATAACCAGCCGACCGCCATCCACCACCACCACCCGCTGACACAGGTTCTCGATGCTGGGCAGGTTATGACTCACGAACAGGACCGTCCGACCTTCTCGCGCCACGTCGCTCATCCGACCCAGACACTTCTTCTGGAATGCGGCGTCACCCACCGCCAGCACTTCATCTACCAGCAGGATCTCCGGCTCCAGGTGCGCGGCGACGGCGAACGCCAGCCGCAGATACATGCCGCTGGAGTAGCGCTTGACCGGTGTATCGATGAATCGCTCTACGCCGGCGAACGCGACCATCTCATCGAAACGCCGTGTGATCTCTGAGCGCTTCATGCCCAGGATCGCGCCGTTGAGGTAGATGTTCTCGCGTCCGGTCAGCTCCGGATGGAAGCCGGTGCCGACCTCGAGCAGACTCCCAACGCGACCGCGGACTTCGGCGCGGCCCTCCGTCGGCTCGGTGATGCGTGAGAGAATCTTCAAGAGCGTGCTCTTGCCGGCGCCGTTGTGACCGATCACCCCGAGCACTTCGCCGGGCGCCACCTCCAGCGACACGTCCCGCAATGCCCAGATCGTATTGTCGACGACGCGCGGACTCCGCGGCGAGCGAAGTCGGCGCAGCGGCGCCTTGACCGCATCGGCCAGTGTGTCGCGCAGCGCGCGGTAGCGTTCACGCTCGCCGATGCGATAGCGCTTGCCCAGGTGTTCGACGCGGATGGCGAAGTCGGTCACCAGCGAATCGGCGCCTCGCGCACCCACTGGTAGCGGTTGTTCTCGAGTCGCGGCAGGACCAGGCCGCGGGCCCACCGGATGTGCCTGGACACCCGCCACGGAAGTGAGTGCTCGATCAACGCGAACGCACGGAAGAGAGCCACCGATTGACGCGTCACCGAGGTATTCTTCGAGAACGCGCCGTAGTGGATGAAGTCACGCCAGAGTTTGCCGTGCAGGTGGTCGAATCGCAAACCCTGGTCGCGCAGCGACTTCTGGAAATAGGCGCAGCTATCCCAGCAGTTCCGCTCCACCGGTGCGCCCACGAGCATCTCGCGGTGAAACGCGTGGCTCACCTGCGAACGTTCGAACGCCATCTGCTTGTAGATGCAGAACCAGGTGTGATTGCGCTCATTGAGGATGATGGTGTTGCCGGTGTACGGCTCGTGGACCACGTCGGTCGGCGAGTAGTCCGTCGACAAACCCACCAGATCCGGCTCGGCACGCAGCTGCTGCATCATGCAGGCAAGAAAGCGCGGCCGGAGGATTTCGAAGTCCGCATCCACGGTGGCAACGAATGGTGTCACGTGCTTGCGCAGCTCGCGGTCCCAGATGGGGTCGCAATACTCGAATGGCCCCTCCAGGCGTTCGGCGTTAATCCGCCCGCCGATGTTCAACAGGTCAGCGTCATGGTGCGGATTGCGCACGAGCTCCACGAACGGCAGCGCGTCCCAACGCGGAAAGTAGTACGCCTTCTGCTCGGGCAGCAGGTAGTTGGAGTAGACCGCCAGCTTGAAGTCCAGATCGTGGATCCGGCCATAGCTGCGCACGGCATAGTCGGCGATCACCACATCCCGCGGCGTGACGATCATAAAGAACGTGACTTCAGTCACACTAAGCCTCTCCCTCAAACGGTGCAGTAGCCCGCACGAAACCAGCATCCACGAGGTGCGTGATGATGCGCCGCGCGTTGTCTTCAGCGGACGAGCGAAGCGTCTCCAGGACGATCTCGGGGTGCGACGGCGCCTCGTACGGATCGTCGATCCCCGTCCAGCCAGTGATCTCGCCGCGGCGCGCCATGGCGTACATACCCTTGGCGTCGCGTCGCTCGCACTCCTCGAGCGGCGTGTTCACAAACACTTCCACGAAGCGCTCGGCGCCAACCATCTGGCGGACCTCGTTGCGCGTCAGGCGATAGGGACTGATCGCGGCGCATACGGCGATGCCCCCATGGCGCACGATCTCGGCGGCCACGAAGCCGATGCGGCGGATGTTGGTGTCGCGGTCCTCGCGACTGAACCCGAGCCCTTTCGACAGGTGGGTGCGTACCACGTCTCCGTCCAGCAGCGTCACCTGCCGGCCGTGCTCGAGCAGCAACGTGGTCAACACTTCGGCGGTGGTCGACTTGCCCGCGCCGCTGAGGCCGGTAAACCACACACATATCCCCTGCCGGTGGCGCGGCGGGTAGGTCTCGGCGAGGATCTCGGCCGTCTCGGGTCGGGTGAACCATTGCGGCAGCGTGCGGCCGCGATTCAGGTAGTCGTCGCGGACCTGGGTCCCCGAGATAGACGCGGTGCGGGCGCCGTTGGGAATGCGCGCGATCTCCTCGTAGCGGTCCTCGTCGGGTAGATAGACGAGCTCTTGAAACGGCACCATCTTGACCCCCAGCTCTGCCTCGAACCGTTGCAGCAGCTCCTGGGCATCGTATGGGCCATAGAACGGCTTGCCGGTGGAGTCGGTGCCCGGGCTGGCGTGATCGCGCCCGACGATGAAGTGGTTGGCGCCGTAGTTGCGACGGATCAACGCGTGCCATAAAGCTTCGCGCGGACCCGCAAGCCGCATCGCCAATGGGAGGAGCGCCAGCACGACGCGGTCCGCCGCGTAGTAGCGTTCGGCCAGCGCGCGATACGTGCGGACGCGGGTATAGTGGTCCACGTCGCCCGGCCGGGTCATGCCGACGCTGGGGTGCAGCAGCAGTGCGCCGTCGACCACCTGGACAGCGCGC
>VBGG01000489.1 GCA_005883405.1 Chloroflexota bacterium
CGATTACCTGTTCCACGGGGCTCCGCCGGCTGTTTCCGATGAACGGATGTTCCGGGATCGCGCAGCGCTGGACCGCGCGCCAGGGTTAGAGGAGGTCTTTTCCTCCGGCGACGCGGCGATCTATCGGGTCCATTTGCCGTGTAGCTAGGCGAGTACGGCTGAGGGGCCGTCGAGCTGGCGGGCGACGACACGGCCGTCGGGGGCGCGGAGCTCGATGCGGCGCGGCGAGGGATTGGCTTCGATTTCGAGGACGGCGCCCGTCCAGCGCAACCGGGTGCCGTCGTACAGCATGAAGGTGGACTCGCGTGATCCAGTCGGGCCGCTCGGCATCACACGGTCCACCAGGTCGCCCGACCAGGTGCGCACGTCGGCCGTCTCAGCAGCCACGAGCGAGTCGTACGCGGGTGCCAGCGGAATGATCGCTCCGGCACGCGCGAAGACTGGCGGACCGCTGCCGTCGAGCGGAGCGGGCACCGTCACTTCCTGTCCACCCGAGTAGATGGTGCCGCGCCAGTAGTCGACCCACTCGCCAGGCGGCAGGTACACCGTGCGCGTCGTCGCTCCAGACTGCACGACCGGCGCAACCAGAAACTGCGGGCCGAGGAAGTACGACTGCTCCTCCTGCCAGGCGCGCGGATCTTCGGGCGCCTCCAGCGCCAGGAAGCGCATGATAGGCAGCCCGGTCTGGCTGGCTTCTGCAGCCAGGCTGTAGAGATAGGGCACCAGGCTGGCGTGGACTTGCGCCGCATTGCGAAAGGCATTGAGCGTTCCGTCGTCCATCCACACGTCGATGGGCGAGCGCTGGTGATCGCCCAGGTGATCGCGCAGCAGCGACGTCCAGGTAGCGAGCTGAAGCCAGCGCAGCCACAGCTCGCGCTCGTCGTCGTGGCTCAGATCGGCCTGAACGTACCCGGCGACCTCGGCGTGCCAGTAAGGAAAGCCGCTCAATCCGAACGACAGGGCGGCCGGCACCATGGACTGCAGCCCGTCCGGGCCATGCCAGCGCATGACCGCGTCGCCGTTCCACTGGGCGCTCTGGTAACACTGCGCGCCGACGGCTCCCGAGCGCAGCAGGAGGGCGAAGTCGCCGTCCGGGCGAGCCAGCGATGCCGCGTCCCACGCCGACCGCGCGTACAGCAACGGATAGCGATTGTGGCTCTGCTGCCCGCTCGAGCCGTCGGCGAGGGCCGCGTCGGCCGGGATCAGCTCACCCAGATCCAGCATGCCGCCGTCGTAGCCCAGGTCATTGAGGGCGCGCCGCCACGCGGCAGTCCACCACAGGACGGCGTCCGGGTCCGAGTAGTCGAGCCAGGCCACCTGAAAAGCAGGATGCACGTACACTCGCCCGTCCTGGCGTTTGACCAGGAACCCGTGAGATGCAGGCTCGGTGTAATTGCGCCGATCGAGATGGAAGTCGGCGGTGAAGTAGTTCAGTACTTTGAAGCCGAGTCCGTGGAGTGTGTCGGTGAATGCCCTTGGGTCCGGGTAAGGACCGGCCTGGCGGCCGGCAAACGTCACGGCTGGCCAGCCCAGGTTGGCTTCGGAGTCGACGGCGTCGAAAGCAAAGACCGCTGAGACGGGGATCTTGAGGTCGCGCAGCCGACGCATCTCGGCGACTACCTGCGTCTGGCCGCCGACTGACGTCTTCCACACACCGAACAGCCAGGGTGGCGGAAGCGGTGGCAGGCCACTGATCTCGGCGTTCCGAGTCACCAGGTCTTTCAGGCTCGGCCCGTGTGTCAGCACGATGCTGGCGGCCGGCGCGTCCTGCTGCCAGCTCCAGCGATCGGCTTTGCTGGCGGCCAGATCGAACTTCGAGCGCTCGAATCGCTCCAGGGCAAAGCCGTAGCCGCGGCTCGAAAGAAGCAGCGGAATGGGCGCATAGGTGCTCGGGCCATAACCGGCCACTCGACGATCGTCAGCCACATATCGACGACGCGGCCACGCTGATTGACGCCGTCGAAGCGCTCGCCGAGCCCCACAAAGCGCTCGTTCGACGGGCTCACGAACGCGCCCACCATGCTGGCCACTTGCGAGGCCGTGTCCGGGATCACCGTCATCCGCAGCGTGCGTGGGCCGAAGACGCGGATCTCAACCGAAAGTGCGCCACCGCTCGGGTCGTCAGTCTCGGCGACCAGCTGGACCGAGTTGTCGCCGGTGATGCCGAAGCCGGTAAGCCGTCGAGCGCGGCGGATCTGGCCGTCGCTTGTGCGATAGCCGAGGGTTTGATCTGCAGGCTCCTGCCACAACATCTCACCTGCCGGTCCGATCACAGACAACCGCCACGGGTCTGCCCGAGCGAGCAGGGTGAAATCGCCCAACGCGACGCGCTGATCCGCGGGCCCCTTCGGAGACACCGCGCCAGCCAGCCCAGCCAGGCCGCCTGCCGTGCCGAGCGCGACCGCGCCCACCGCAAGGAACGCTCGACGGGTGAGCGCCACTAGTCGGGGAGCTGGACTGCGAAATGGTCCAGCGCGACTTCGTTGTAGTCGCCGCCGACGAAGGCGCCAACTCCGCCCGAGGGCAACGCGTCGTCCTGGACGGAAGCGACCCGAGCGCCGTTGATGGTGAAGCTCAGCGAATCGCCGATGGCCCGCACCAGCAGGTCGTTCGGCGAGCCGCCTGGGCGGACGCTGCTCGAGCGCGTCCAGGGCACCAGGTCGACCCAGTGGTCGCCGACGCGACGCCAGACGCCGAATTCGCCCAGATCGCCGGCCTCGAACACGTAGGCATTCGCCTCCTGATTCAGACCGTCGCGGGGGAGTGGGCCCTGATCGCGCACGATCACGCCGTAGCCGCCCCCGGGCGGGCCACCCGTCTTGCGGAACGTCGCCGAAACGACGACGTCGGACGTGATCTGGACAAGCGGTACCGCGATGGCCACGAACTGGGCAGGCTGACGGGTTTGCAGTCGGTAGGCGCCGTCGCTCCAGCTGGCGACGGGAGGATTTTCGAGCCAGTTGTTGGCCGGCCCAGCGGCGAAGCGGACATCCATCAGCGAGCGCGCACCAGCGGCGTTGGCCAGGGGCGCGGTCGTGGGCGTCGCGAGTCGAGCCGGCGTCGCCGCGAGCGGCGGGGCCGCGGTCGCGGGATATCTTGGGCAAATACGCGGGCGGCTGGCGGGACATCCAGATGCCTGGCGGCGACTCGCCATGGGTTGTGCGCTCCTGCTGTTCTTCTTTGCGGAAGGCTCTGGCGTCAGCGTCTACAAACGGCTCGCGCAAGCCATTGCCGAACAGAACGCCTATTCGGCCGACGACGCCGCGGCGATGAAATGGCTGAGGGGGCATGCAAGGCCCGGCGCGGTAGTGGCCAACGATCTGGCGGGCGACTCTGGCATCTGGGCCCCTTACAAAGCGGACGTTTCCATCCTGCTGCCGCGGTCAGCGCCTGGACCGCTTTTCGAGGATCGGGAGCCGATTCTGCAGAACGTGCTCAACCTGAGCGACGATCCCGGCCTCGAAGAAAAAGCCTGTGCGCTGCATGTCGATTACCTGTTCCATGGGGCTCCGCCGGCTGTTTCCGATGAACGGATGTTCCGGGATCGCGCAGCGCTGGACCGCGCGCCAGGGTTAGAGGAGGTCTTTTCCTCCGGCGACGCGGCGATCTATCGGGTCCATTTGCCGTGTAGCTAGGCGAGTACGGCTGAGGGGCCGTCGAGCTGGCGGGCGACGACACGGCCGTCGGGGGCGCGGAGCTCGATGCGGCGCGGCGAGGGATTGGCTTCGATTTCGAGGACGGCGCCCGTCCAGCGCAACCGGGTGCCGTCGTACAGCATGAAGGTGGACTCGCGTGATCCAGTCGGGCCGCTCGGCATCACACGGTCCACCAGGTCGCCCGACCAGGTGCGCACGTCGGCCGTCTCAGCAGCCACGAGCGAGTCGTACGCGGGTGCCAGCGGAATGATCGCTCCGGCACGCGCGAAGACTGGCGGACCGCTGCCGTCGAGCGGAGCGGGCACCGTCACTTCCTGTCCACCCGAGTAGATGGTGCCGCGCCAGTAGTCGACCCACTCGCCAGGCGGCAGGTACACCGTGCGCGTCGTCGCTCCAGACTGCACGACCGGCGCAACCAGAAACTGCGGGCCGAGGAAGTACGACTGCTCCTCCTGCCAGGCGCGCGGATCGTCGGGCGCCTCCAGCGCCAGGAAGCGCATGATAGGCAGCCCGGTCTGGCTGGCTTCTGCAGCCAGGCTGTAGAGATAGGGCACCAGGCTGGCGTGGACTTGCGCCGCATTGCGAAAGGCATTGAGCGTTCCGTCGTCCATCCACACGTCGATGGGCGAGCGCTGGTGATCGCCCAGGTGATCGCGCAGCAGCGACGTCCAGGTAGCGAGCTGAAGCCAGCGCAGCCACAGCTCGCGCTCGTCGTCGTGGCTCAGATCGGCCTGAACGTACCCGGCGACCTCGGCGTGCCAGTAAGGAAAGCCGCTCAATCCGAACGACAGGGCGGCCGGCACCATGGACTGCAGCCCGTCCGGGCCATGCCAGCGCATGACCGCGTCGCCGTTCCACTGGGCGCTCTGGTAACACTGCGCGCCGACGGCTCCCGAGCGCAGCAGGAGGGCGAAGTCGCCGTCCGGGCGAGCCAGCGATGCCGCGTCCCACGCCGACCGCGCGTACAGCAACGGATAGCGATTGTGGCTCTGCTGCCCGCTCGAGCCGTCGGCGAGGGCCGCGTCGGCCGGGATCAGCTCACCCAGATCCAGCATGCCGCCGTCGTAGCCCAGGTCATTGAGGGCGCGCCGCCACGCGGCAGTCCACCACAGGACGGCGTCCGGGTCCGAGTAGTCGAGCCAGGCGACCTGAAAAGCAGGATGCACGTACACTCGCCCGTCCTGGCGTTTGACCAGGAACCCGTGAGATGCAGGCTCGGTGTAATTGCGCCGATCGAGATGGAAGTCGGCGGTGAAGTAGTTCAGTACTTTGAAGCCGAGTCCGTGGAGTGTGTCGGTGAATGCCCTTGGGTCCGGGTAAGGACCGGCCTGGCGGCCGGCAAACGTCACGGCTGGCCAGCCCAGGTTGGCTTCGGAGTCGACGGCGTCGAAAGCAAAGACCGCTGAGACGGGGATCTTGAGGTCGCGCAGCCGACGCATCTCGGCGACTACCTGCGTCTGGCCGCCGACTGACGTCTTCCACACACCGAACAGCCAGGGTGGCGGAAGCGGTGGCAGGCCACTGATCTCGGCGTTCCGAGTCACCAGGTCTTTCAGGCTCGGCCCGTGTGTCAGCACGATGCTGGCGGCCGGCGCGTCCTGCTGCCAGCTCCAGCGATCGGCTTTGCTGGCGGCCAGATCGAACTTCGAGCGCTCGAATCGCTCCAGGGCAAAGCCGTAGCCGCGGCTCGAAAGAAGCAGCGGAATGGGCGCATAGGTGCTCGGGCCATAACCGGCCACTCGACGATCGTCAGCCCACATATCGACGACGCGGCCACGCTGATTGACGCCGTCGAAGCGCTCGCCGAGCCCCACAAAGCGCTCGTTCGACGGGCTCACGAACGCGCCCACCATGCTGGCCACTTGCGAGGCCGTGTCCGGGATCACCGTCATCCGCAGCGTGCGTGGGCCGAAGACGCGGATCTCAACCGAAAGTGCGCCACCGCTCGGGTCGTCAGTCTCGGCGACCAGCTGGACCGAGTTGTCGCCGGTGATGCCGAAGCCGGTAAGCCGTCGAGCGCGGCGGATCTGGCCGTCGCTTGTGCGATAGCCGAGGGTTTGATCTGCAGGCTCCTGCCACAACATCTCACCTGCCGGTCCGATCACAGACAACCGCCACGGGTCTGCCCGAGCGAGCAGGGTGAAATCGCCCAACGCGACGCGCTGATCCGCGGGCCCCTTCGGAGACACCGCGCCAGCCAGCCCAGCCAGGCCGCCTGCCGTGCCGAGCGCAACCGCGCCCACCGCAAGGAACGCTCGACGGGTGAGCGCCACTAGTCGGGGAGCTGGACTGCGAAATGGTCCAGCGCGACTTCGTTGTAGTCGCCGCCGACGAAGGCGCCAACTCCGCCCGAGGGCAACGCGTCGTCCTGGACGGAAGCGACCCGAGCGCCGTTGATGGTGAAGCTCAGCGAATCGCCGATGGCCCGCACCAGCAGGTCGTTCGGCGAGCCGCCTGGGCGGACGCTGCTCGAGCGCGTCCAGGGCACCAGGTCGACCCAGTGGTCGCCGACGCGACGCCAGACGCCGAATTCGCCCAGATCGCCGGCCTCGAACACGTAGGCATTCGCCTCCTGATTCAGACCGTCGCGGGGGAGTGGGCCCTGATCGCGCACGATCACGCCGTAGCCGCCCCCGGGCGGGCCACCCGTCTTGCGGAACGTCGCCGAAACGACGACGTCGGACGTGATCTGGACAAGCGGTGCCGCGATGGCCACGAACTGGGCAGGCTGACGGGTTTGCAGTCGGTAGGCGCCGTCGCTCCAGCTGGCGACGGGAGGATTTTCGAGCCAGTTGTTGGCCGGCCCAGCGGCGAAGCGGACATCCATCAGCGAGCGCGCACCAGCGGCGTTGGCCAGGGGCGCGGTCGTGGGCGTCGCGAGTCGAGCCGGCGTCGGCGCGAGCGGCGGGGCCGTGGTCGGAGAGGCGGCAGCGGCCGGCGCGGCGCCAGTGGCCTGAGTGGCGGCCTGCGTGGCGGCGGACGCTTGAGCAGCGGCGGCGGCTGGCTGAGCGGCAACAGTCGGCGCGGCGCCAGTGGCCTGAGTGGCGGCCTGCGCCCCGGCGGATGTCTGATCAGCGGCGGCAGTTGATTGAGCGGCGGCGGCCGGCGCGAGGGCGGTTGTCTGTGCAGCGCCGATCGCCGCAAGCGCGGTCGCCTGAGCGGCGGCGACTGACGCCGGCGGGGCAGCGGTTGCGGTTACCAGGGCGGCTGCTGCTGGGTTGGAAGCCGGCTGCCGAGTCGGGGCCCCACCGCCACCCAGCGCGGGCAGCGCGACCAGCAGCACGACGCCGATGAGTCCGACCAGCGCCGCGAGACCGCGACCGGCAGCCAGCCCACCGATGACGTTGCGAAGCCTGGCGGCTCCAGAAGGGGCGTCGTCGTCATGCGTATCGGTGGCGGCACGATGCTGCTGGCTCACCCGGGCCGGCGTGGTCCGGTCGGCGCCAGGCGTGCTGTGGTCAGCGGCTGCGACACGCGCGCTGTCGGCGCGTACGTTGGCTTTGGCCCGTTCTTCGGCATCCCGATCATCTCGTGGCGGTAGCGCCGCTGGCGCCGCGAGCGACTTCGACCTGCTGGCGTTTCGGAAGCGCGCACACGTCGGGTACAGGCCGCCGAGGCACAGGTCGAGCTGCTCCTGGTTCGTCACCAGGCTGGGCGACTCGCTGGCGTAGCAGCGGTGCAGGGCCGTCGGCCGCGAGTAGTGACGGGCCGGATCATCCGCAAAACCGAGCCTCGGGCAGACGCCGGCCGCGCGAAGCTCATCACCCGAGATGGCGGCCGGCGGTTCGGTGACGATTTCGCGGTTGGCCGCGCGCACGATCAGCTTCTGGAGCTCCGGCGCAGGGATGTCCAGTGTGTGCTCGCCGGCGGCGACGCCCTCGACGAACCTGAAGTTGGCATCGGCCAGCTCGTGCACGCAGGTCTCGAGCGCCGACATACCGTGCTCCACCTCGAACTCGGCTGAGACCAGTCGACCGTCGTCGAAGCCGAGGATGCCATGGGCACCACTATTTTTGCTGAGCTCCAGGGTGCCCGAGTGGTGCAGCTCGCCGATGAGCTGCACGATGGCGGGCAGGCCGATGGCAGCCAGTGAACCCTTCAGCTCAACCACGGTGATTTGTGTACCTCGGCATCGACAGCGTTGCGATCCACCCCGGCGCCAAGGGTAGTCAACAGGTGTTGAGAATCGATCGGACGAGGCGATACTCGTTCCGTTGAGATGTGGTTGAGATCGCCCGGGCGCGGCCGGCGACGCGGGCGGCCGCCGCTGACGGGACCCCGGGACGTTTTGGTCTGAACATCGATCCAAAGCGCGAAGGAGGGGCGTATCATGGTGCGCATGGCCATCACCGAGTCGGTCGCGCGCGCGGAAGGAGCTCCGCCGAATGGGCGCGATGGCGGCACACCCGATCTGAGCTCTCTGCCGGCGACCGTCAACTGGCTGCGCGACCACGGACTGCTGCTCGAGACCGACGTCGAGGTCAACCCGGACCTGGAGCTCACCGGCATTCAGAAGGGCCTCGACGGCAGCTACCCGATCCTGTTCAACACGGTCAAGGGCCACCCGCATGTGCGGGCACTGACGAACCTGTTCGCCAACTACGGCATCATCGAGCGTCTGTTCGGCTGGGAAAACGCCCAGGACCGCACGCGCAAGCTGGCCCACGCGCTGACCCACCCCATCAAGCCGGTCGAGATCGATCAACGCGAGGCGCTCTGCCAGCAGGAAGTCCTGACCGACGACCTGGACGTCAACAAGATCATCATGGCCATTCGCCACACCGCTCAAGAGAGCGAACTGACGGTGGGCAGCGGTAATAGCGTGGTGGCAGGCGCGTACTTCGCGGGAGGCAGCCACATCGGCTACAACCGCATGAATTTTCGCTGGGGCAACGTTGGCACGTTCCAGTCGGCGCCAGGCTCGCACATGTGGCAGATCATCACCGAGCACTACCGCGACGCCGAGCCCATCCCGCTGACCATGTGCTTTGGGCTGCCCGCGGCGTGCACGCTCATCGCCGGTGGCGGCTTCGACTACGTCGTGCTGCCCAGGGGCGCCGACGAGCTCGGCGCAGCCGGCGCGGTGCAGGGCTTCCCGGTGCGGCTGGTCAAGGCGCGCACGGTCGATGCCTGGGCGGTCGCCGACTGCGAGTACGTCCTGGAGGGCCACCTCTACCCGCGCGACAAGCGCTACGAAACGGCAGAGGCTGAAGCCGCGGATCGGCAGGGCAAGTTCCCCTTCCACCCAGAGTGGGCCGGCTACATGGGCAAGGCGTATAAGGCGCCGACGTTCCACGTGACGGGCATCACCATGCGCAATCGCGCCGAGCGCCCGCTGCTCTATGCGCTCGGCGTACACATGTCCGACGACTCGAACATCGACACCACCGTGCGTGAGTCGGCCATCTTCGAGCTGTGCCAGCGGTTGCAGCCGGGGATCATTCAGGACGTCAACATTCCGTACGCGATGACCGACTGGGGCGGCTGCATCATCCAGGTCAAGAAGCGCAACAAGATCGAGGAAGGCTGGCAGCGCAACTTCCTGGGCGCGATTCTGTCGTGCAGCCAGGGCATGCGGCTGGCGATCGCCGTCGATACCGATGTCGACATCTACAGCATGGACGACATCATGTGGGCGCTGACCACACGGGTGAACCCGCACACCGACATCCTGAATCCGATCCCTGGCGGCATCGGCCAGACCTTTCAGCCGCAGGAGCGCATGACGGCCGGGGACAAGGAGTGGACCGCCTCCAACACCCGCTTCGAAGGCGGCATGGGCATCGACGCCACGCTGCCCTTCGGCTACGAGACGGACTTCGCGCGGCCGTTGTACCCCATCGACCGGGTCGACCTGAAGCGCTGGTTCAGCCAGGGCGACATCGAGCGCGGCAAGGCGCTGATGAAGGGCTGGGTTGAGGTGTTGGCGCG
>VBGG01000491.1 GCA_005883405.1 Chloroflexota bacterium
TAGCGGGTGATCGGCAGGTTGAGCCCGAGAAGACTGGTCACCACAAAGAGCAACGCCAGCACGACGAATCCGACGAGCGCCGCGAGCACCATGGCCATGAAGAAGCCGCAGCCGAACTTGAAGCCATCCCCGATGCTCACCGCGAGCGGCACGAACATCACCTCCCGCTGAGCCGGGCTCACAGCGCGAGGCGTCGGGGTGGCCGTCTGGTCGATGACCACTGCGTCCTGCGTCTCGGCGGGCGGGGCTTCGAAAGGGGGCGCTTCGACCGCTGCAGCCGCGGGTGCGTCCGCGAGCGCGGACTGTTGTGCGGGCAGCTCGATCGGGGCGGTTTTTTCCTGCTCGTCGGTCAATAGTCGGACGCCCGGGGCTAAGGCGCCGCTATTGTAGCTGGGCGTGCGCGTGGTAGCTGGAGCGCACGAGAGGACCGCTCTCGACGTGGCGGAAGCCCATGTCACGGGCGATCGTCCGCAGCTCGTCGAATTCGGCAGGCGGCACGTGGCGCTCGACCGGCAGGTGGCGCAGGCTGGGCCGCAAGTACTGGCCGACGGTGAGCACGTCGACGTTGTTGGCGCGCAGGTCTGAAAAGACAGCGAGCAGCTCGTCGCGCGTCTCGCCGAGACCGACCATCAGCCCGGACTTGGTCGGCGTGCGCGGCGACAGCGCTTTGGCCCGTCTGAGCAGCTCCAGTGACTGGCCGTAAATGGCTTTGGGCCGCACGCGTGAGTACAGGCGCGGAACCGTCTCGAGGTTGTGGTTCAGAATGTCGGGCTGTGCCTGCATGACCACGCCGAGCGCGTCCCAGTTGCCCTGGAAGTCGGGGATGAGCACCTCCACGCCGAGCGCGGGATCCCGCTTCTTCAACTGACGAATGGTCGCGGCAAAGATCGCCGCGCCACCGTCGTCCAGGTCGTCGCGCGTGACCGATGTGATCACCACGTGACGTAGCTGCAGCCGCGTGACGGCCTCGGCCAGCCGCAGCGGCTCGCCCCAGTCGACGGACCCCGGGCGACCAGTGGTGACGTCGCAGAACCCACAGTTACGCGTACACGTATCGCCCAGCAGCAGGAACGACGCGGTGCGAAACTCGCCCCAGCACTCGCCGATGTTCGGACACGCGGCCTCTTCGCAGATGGTGTGAAGCTGCTGCTCGCGCATGAGGCGCTTCAGCTCTTTGAAGTGCGGCCCATGCGATAGGGGCACCTTCAGCCAGTCCGGCCGCTTGCCGATGACCGGCGGCGCCGTCTCAGGTGAAAGTGGCTGCGTGCGAGGAACGGTTCCGCGTTCCGCGTTCCGGGTAGCAGGTTCGGTGCTCCCGTCTTCATCGGTGACGCATCAAGCACCGGGTCCATGATCGGCCAACCTCAATATAGTGGACGTTTGCCGTTCCGCGTTCACCGCTGGAAGCATCAGACACGCGGAACTCGGAACCCGGAACCTTCAGTACACCGAGTACTCGACCGTCTCGAGCTCGCGCTTGAGCGTGCGCAAGAAGGTGAGCGCGCCGGCCCCATCCAGGATACGGTGGTCGAAACTCAGGCAACTGTTCATCATGCTGCGGATCGCGATCGCATCGTCGGAGGTGACGACGGGCCGCTTGACGATGGCTTCCATGGTGACGATACCGGCCTGGCCAACCGGCACGATTGGCTGACTCATGATCGAGCCCAGCGAGCCCGGGTTGTTCACCGTGAACGTGGCGCCCTGCAGGTCGTCCATCGACAGCTTGCCAGAGCGCGCCTTCTGGATGATGCCGCGCAGCGCGCGCGCCACGCCGGCCACGCTCATTCGACCGATACGGCGATGCCCAGGTTGTACTGGCGGTGTACCACCAGATGGTCGCCGGCCCAGCTCGCGTTCAGCTCGGGCACCGCTCGCAGGCCGGCCAGCACGGCCTTGACGAAGAAGGGCAGGTACGTCAGCTCGTAGCCTTCACGCGCCTGCCACTCGGCCTGGAGTGTGTGGCGGTAGCGCACCAGGTTCGAGACATCGATCTCGGTGAGCGACCAGGCATCAGGGATTTCCGCGCGAGCCCGCGCCATGTGCTCGGCGATCGCGCGGCGCATCGGCGTAAGGCCCACCGCCTCTCCCTCTGGGAGAGGCCGCGCCGCCGTAGGCGCGGGTGAGGGTGGCGTAGCAGCCGCGGGCGTTGGCGTAGTAATCTCTGGCGCCTCCCTCACCCCCCGCCCTCTCCCAGAGGGAGAGGGGGCTTCTGGAGCTTCTATGGCCCGTTCGACGTCCTTGCGCGTGACGCGGCCGTGGGCGCCGCTGCCCTGGATGGTGGAGAGGTCGATGCCGTGCTCTTCGGCCATACGCATGACCACGGGGGTGTAGAAGCGCTTCGTGCCCGTGCCATCTGTGGTCGGCGCGGCGGCCTCATCGCGATGGCCGACGACCCCGCCGCCCGACGACTTGTCGTAGGTGAAGGTCAGCGGCGGCGGCGAAGCGGCGGCAGCCTCGGCAGGTGTTCGCTGGCTGGTGGTGCCCTCCGGTCCCTGCGCTCCGGGCGCATCGGACGCGGACGGTGGTGAGGCCGCATCAGGCGACTCGTCGCCGATGATGGCCATGTCGGTCTTGACGCTGGCGGTCGTGCCTTCTGGCAGCAAGATCTGCTGCAGGATGCCCGCGACCGGGCTCGGCACCTCCGCATTGACCTTGTCGGTCTGGATCTCGACCAGGGGCTCGTCGCGCTCGACGCGGTCACCTGGCTTCTTCAACCAGCGGCCGATCGTTCCCTCGGCGACCGATTCTCCAAGCTGCGGCATCTTGATGACCGTGTTCGGCATCGCTCAGTACTCCGCCAGGCGTCGGGCGGCCTGCACGACGTCCTCAGCATTGGGAAGGATGGCTTCCTCGAGCGAAGGCGCGTACGGGATGTGGGTGTCGGCCGCGGCCAGGCGCATGATCGGACCGTCCAGCTCCTCGAATGACTCTTCGGCGATCAGCGCGGCGACCTCGGCGCCGATGCCTCCGGTCTTGTTGTCCTCGTGCAGGATCAGCAGTTTGCTGGTGCGCGCGACCGTCTCCTTGATGGCCTCGGTGTCCAGCGGCAGCAGCGTGCGCAGGTCCAGGATCTCGACCTCGATGCCGTCGCTGGCGAGCCGTTCGCTGGCTTCGAGTGCCAGGTGAACGCCGATCCCGTACGTGATGATGCTCAGGTCACGTCCCTTTCGCTTCAGGTCGGCCTTGCCCAGCGGGACGACATAGTCGTCATCGGGAACCTCGCCGCGCAACCGCCGATAGCTCTTCTTGTGCTCGAAGAAGAGGACCGGATCGTCGTCGCGGATCGAGCTCTTGAGCAGACCCTTGCAGTCGTACGGCGTACTGGGGATGACGATCTTCAGGCCCGGCACGTGGAAGAACAGCGCCTCAACGCTCTGCGAGTGGTACAGGCCGCCGTGCACGCCGGCGCCAAACGGCGCCCGGAACACGACCGGGCAGGCGAACGTCCCGTTCGAGCGGTAGCGGATCTTGGCGGCTTCGTTGACGATCTGATCGTAGGCAGGGTGGATGTAGTCGGCGAACTGGATCTCGGCGACTGGCCGCAGACCGTTCATGGCCGCGCCGATCGCTACCCCAGCGATGCCCAGCTCGGCCAGCGGTGTGTCGATCACGCGGTTCTCGCCGAACTGCTTGACGAGCCCGTCGGTGGCGCGGAAAACGCCGCCGTGAACGCCAACGTCTTCGCCGAGCACGATGACGCTCGGATCGGCTTGCATCTCCTCCTCGAGCGCCTTGCGCACCGACTCAACGAGACTCAAGACGGCCATGACCGCTCGCGGAAGTTCGGCACTCGCACGCCCTTGTAAACCTGATCGAATGCCGTTTCAGGCGATGGCGGTTCGGCGGCTTCGGCCTGCTCGAGCGCTTCCGCGACCGTCTTCTGAACGCGCTCGCGCATCCGCGCCTCGCTGCTGTCGTCCAGCAAGCTGTGCGCTCTGAGGTAGCGTCCGAACACGTTGAGCGGGTCGCGGCTGCGCGCCTGCTCGCGCTCACCTTCGGGCCGGTAGCGGCGGTCGTCGTCGTCGGACGAGTGCGGGGTAAGCCGCACGACGTTGGACTCGATCAGCGTCGGGCCCTCGCCAGCACGGGCGCGGTCGGCGGCCAGCTTGACGGAGCGGTAGACGGCCAACGGGTCAGTGCCGTCGATGGACTCGCCGAACATGCCGTAGCCGACGGCGCGATCGGCCACGCTACGCACCGCCATCTGCTTGGAGGTCGGCACGCTGATGGCGTACTGGTTGTTCTCGCAGACGAAGATCGCCGGCAGCTTGTGAATGGCGGCGAAATTCAGGCCTTCGTGGAAGTCGCCTTTGGACGATGCGCCGTCTCCGAAGTAGACGATGCTCACGCCTCCATCGCCGCGGATCTTGCTGGCCAGGGCGGCCCCGGTCGCATGCGGAATCTGGGTCGCCACCGGGCTGCCGCTCGTCAGGATGCGGGCCGACGCCAGACCGTAGTGGGCCGGCATCTGGCGACCGCCGGACATGGGGTCGCTCGCCTTGGCCAGGGCTGAGAGAAACACGTCGAGCGGGGTGATGCCAAACGCGAGTACGGCCGCCAGGCTGCGGTAGTACGGCACCATGACGTCGCGCTCGGGGTTGAGCGCAAACGCGCTGCCAACACCTGAGCCTTCGTGCCCCTGGCACGAGATGTGGAAGGCCTCGCGACCCTGGCGGTTGAGGATCCACTGACGCTCGTCAACGGCGCGGGCGAGCAGCATCATGTGGTACATCGCGCGCAGCCGCTCAACTGAGAGGCCGAGCACTTCGTGCTGCGTGCGCAGCACGGCATCGGTGACGACGCCGTTCGAGGCTTCTGGGCTCTTTTGGGGCACGGCCGGCGCCTTTTCAGCCATAGAGGACTTCCGTCGTGCTGGCACCGTCGCCACCCTCGGCCTCATCCTAACATCGCGGGATCGAGGGTCGTGCCAGTTAGCCTGCGCCGTGACAGGTGCGGCGAGTCGGCCACCCAGAAGCGCCACGGGTGGTCGGCCCACGCGCCGGCGTAGTCGACACCAATCCTTGGCCCGACGCGCACGAGCGCGTCCGGTATGGGTGGTGCGTTTTCGAGGCGCAGGTTCGACGTGGTGAGGTCCAGTCCACTGCAGCCGCGATCGATGCTGAGCGCGCGGCAGACCAGGGCCGGGCCGGCGCCGCGTTCGGCTGGATCGCACGGTTCGACGGCGCGCACGAGGACCGCGCCCGGGTAGCCGTCCGGCTCGGTGGTTGCGTTGAAGCAGTTGTGTACGCCATAGATCAGGTACACGTAAGCGACACCCGCCTTTCCGTACATCAACGCCGCGCGGCCGCGCGGCCCGCTCCGCGCATGAGAGGCCGCGTCGTGGGGCCCGACGTACGCCTCGGTCTCAACGATCGTTCCCGCTCGCTCTAATCCGTCGTCGCCGAGATGCACCAGGCGCTTGCCCAGCATGTCCCGCGCAACGACGAGCGTCGACCGCGCGTAAAAGCCACGGGGTAGCACCCGCTCACCAGCTTGCAGCACCAACGATTAGAGACTGCGGCCGGCTTCGTGGGCGAGAAGGATCGCCTCGGCCACCTCGCGCATGCTCTTGCGGGAGTTCATGCTCAGCCGCTGGATGCGGCGGAACGCCTCGGTTTCCTTCAGATTCTGGCTATCCATCAGGACGCCTTTGGCGCGCTCGACCAGCTTGCGCGTCTCGAGCGTCTCCTGCGTCTGTGCCAGGTCGTGCTCGATCTGCCGCGCTTCTCGCCAGCGTTCGAGCGCCACCTCGATGGCCGGTTTCAGCTGGGCTTCGAGGAACGGC
>VBGG01000493.1 GCA_005883405.1 Chloroflexota bacterium
ATGGCCGAGCGGCACGATCGACCTGGGCGGCCCGCCATGGTGAACACACCCGCCGCATACATGGTACCGATGGTGGTCGAGCAGACCAGCCGTGGTGAGCGCGGCTATGACATTTTCTCGTTGCTCTTGAAGAATCGGATCGTATTCCTGGGCACGCCTATCGACGATGTGGTCGCGAACTTGATCGTGGCACAACTGCTGTACCTGGCCCAGGATGATCCGGACCGCGAGATCCAGATGTACATCAATAGCCCCGGCGGACAGATCGATGCCGGCCTTGCGATCTACGACACCATGCACCTCATCCAGCCGCGGGTAGCGACGACGTGCATCGGCATGGCGGCCAGCATGGGCGCCGTACTGCTCGCAGGCGGTGCCAAGGGCAAACGATCGGCGCTGCCCAATTCGCGCATTCTGATCCACCAGGCGTCGGCCGGTTTCCAGGGCACCGCGTCGGATATCGAAGTCCAGGCGCGCGAGATCATCCGCATGAATGCGCGGCTGCAGGAGATGATGGCCGCGGATACTGGACAATCGGTTGAACGTCTCGGCCACGACATCAACCGCGACTACTGGATGAGCGCTGCCGAAGCGAAGGAGTACGGCGTGGTAGACCTGATCGTGGGCCAGACCGCCGCCACCGTGGCGGCAGATCGGGCGGAAGCCGCGGTCAAGGAGTCGCCGGGCGCCACGACCAAGCCGGCCAACGGCACGCGCTGACGGTGCAGATCGGAAAGCGCCCGAAGCACCAAAAGGCGCCGCTGTTCGCAGCGTTCAAAGAGGAGGATGTCATGCCTACCAGTCACAGCCGGCAAACCAAGGCACCACCACCGTGCAGCCCGCCAGATGAGCGGCCGAGGTCACGTATTCGAGTTGACTGACGGGTTGCGGGTCACGCTGGTGCTCCCGACGAGCGGAGCAACGCTCAATCCCGAATCGACCGCAGGCGGCGCCAGCCTGCACGTGCTCAAGGGTCGAGTGCGCGTGCAAGCAGAGGATGAGCGGTGGGTCACGGCCATGGAGGAGGCAGCGTTTCTGGTGACTGTCGCGTGGCCGGCTGGTGCTGGCGCCACGGAGCATAAAGGCGACGAGGTGTCGAGCTAATCCCAGCAGTGTGATCCAGCCGCAAACACATCGCCGCCTGTTCGGCGTAGTGAGACGGAGGTGCCGCCGGCCCCGGCTGGCCCGGATGGCACACGCTAGGCAATTTCGCCCTCCACGCGCCGCGGCTCACGGCTGGTCGCCAGGATCTGCACTCCGGGGCACGCCCGCAGCAATGCGTCGGTCAGCTACGCGCTGCCGGCAATCTGATGTTCGCAGTTGTCGATGCACCAACAGCAGTTGCCTGGGTTGCAGGTGCTCGATGAGCATGGCCAGCGGCGATCGACCCGGCGGCTCACGCAAGTGCGAGCTCAATCCAGCAAGCGCCATCCAGATAGCGGTCGAGCATCTGCGACGCGAGCTGCTGCGCCATATGCAAGTGCACGCGCCCATGTGAGATACGGCTGATCGTCATGATGACTTCTCATGACACGGTCAAGTGCCGGCGATCAAGCTGGCCTCAGCGACCAATCGTGATGACGACCATGTCGATTTTCGCCAGCCTGGCGCCTGTGGCGCTGCGGACCGAGGCACGTTCGGAGCTGCTCAAAGCCGCGGCGCTGGTACCGATTGGCGGACTGCTCACCTCGACGCTGCTGACGCTGGTGTTCGTGCCGGCGATCTACGCGATCTTCGATGACATGGAGGATTCGTTGGGCGACTGATGCGCCGAGTGCCAACGCCGCGGGTGCTCGAGCCGGCGGATCTGGCAATCCTTGGGTGCCTCGCAGTCCCAGCAGCGGTCTCGACCAATGGGGTCATGCATGCGACGCCTCACCCAGTTGTGCCGACAGAGGAGTGTGGATACCTTTCTCGACCGAACGTCTATCCACGTCGTCCTGGTCGAGTCGCGCCGGTGTGTCGAGCGGCGCCGGCTGTCGGGCAATTTGGCGGACTGCGCCCAATTGAAAGGGATGGATGTCAAGCCTGCGAGCGATCACGTCGCCGGTCGGTTGCCGTCCGAGCTCAGTCACCAGCGTGCTTTCGGTTCGTCGCGCCTCGGCGAGCAGCGTGACCACGTGGCTCGGTAAGCGGATAGTGCGGGGCTGCTGGCCGAGCGCACGCAACATGCTCTGGCGGATCCACCAGTGCACGTAAGTGCTGAGGCGGAACCCCCGCCGCCAGTCGAATTTCTCAATGCCGATCTGGAGTCCCATGTTGCCCTCCTGAATGAGGTCAAGGAGGGCGAGCCCGCGCCCCACGTAGCGGCGCGC
>VBGG01000492.1:0-7476 GCA_005883405.1 Chloroflexota bacterium
GGCGCGGCGCTCGGCGGAACGGGCGTTGCGCTCGGCAGGACGGCGGTGGGCGCCGCGCGGCCCTTGGCCTGAGTTGGGCTGGGCTGTACCCTGGGCGTCGGCGTCGGCGTCGGCGCCGCGGACGCGGAGGACGGCAAGGCCCCGAGCACCGCCGCGGCCAGAGCGGCGCGCAAGACCCAGACGCGTATCAGGTGGGCAGATTCGAAGCCCATCGTGCGACGATCAGCAGCCAGCCAGGCGAAGATCAGCGCGCCGCGCCAACTTCAGCTGGCCGCGCGGTGTCAGACGATGGTAGTGGCGTTGGCCCCCCTATCTCAAGGGCGGGCAAGCGGACGATGAAGCTCGTGCCAGTTTGGATCGCGCTGACGAGGTCAATCCGCCCGCCGTGCGCCTGGACGATCTCGCGGGCGATCGAGAGTCCGAGGCCGCTGCCGCGGTTACCCGCGCGGGCTTTGTCCACCTGATAGAAGCGCTCGAAGACGCGCTGAGCTTCCTCGGGCGGGATGTACGAGCCGGTGTTGTGGACGCTCAACACGGCGGTCTGCGGGGATCGGCCAGGGCGCATCGCACTCCCCGGGCGGCCACCCTCGAGCGCCACGGTGACGGTCACGCTGCCCGTGGGCGGCGTGAACTTGAAGGCGTTCTCGAGCAGATTGTCCAGCACCTGGCCAATACGATGCGCGTCGCCGAGCATCGGCACGGGGTCCGCGGCGCGCACCTCGAAATGGGTGCCACCTTCCTGGGCGCGGAACAGGAATCGCGCTCGGGCAGCGCGCGCCAGCTCGGCCAGGTCGACCGGATCGCGCTGCAGCGCAAGGTCGCCCGACTGGATACGCCCGAGGTACAGCAGATCTTCGACCAGGCGCCGCATTCGCTCGGCTTCTTCACCGATGATGCGGCCAGCCTCGCTTGCGCCCTCGGCGCCTGACAGCGTGCCGTCGACCAGCGCGCCGGCGAAGCCGCTGATTGAAGTCAGCGGGGTACGCAAGTCGTGGCTCGCGTTAGCCAGCAGATCCCGCATGGCACGATGCGAGATGGCTACCTCGCGCGCCATGATCGTGAACGCCTTCGACAGGCGGCCGACTTCGTCGTTGGTCTCGGGCAACGCGAGATCGGGATCCAGGTTGCCGTGCGCCATCTCTTCGGACGCGCGGGTGATCTGCATCATCGGCCGCGTGATGGTCGAGGCCAGCCACCAGGCGATGCCGATCGAGACCAGCAGCGCGCTCAAGGCGGCGACCGACAGACGTGGCAGGACGTCGCGCCAGGCGTTGGTGAGCGATTGTTCGGGGGAGGCCACCGCGATGCTAAGCGCCGGTTGGAACACGCCCGGGCCGGAGGCGACGGTCAGCACCATGCCTTCCTGGATGCCCTGGTACACGTTGGGGCGGTGACCAGGGTTGGGCGGCAAGGCGAACGTGCGACCGGCGAAGCTGTTGTCGTCCGTGTCGTGCAGGACGAGGCCACGATCGTCGAGCAGCAGCACGCGCACGCCCGCGTCGTCGGCGCTCTGGTCGAGCTGGGCCGAGATGACCTGCAGCGACGCTCCGCCGCGGGCCATGCGCACCACCTGGGCCATATACACCCCGGCGACTTCCTTCAGGCGATCTGACTCGCGCTGGACCTGGTATTCGCGCAGCAGGTAGGCAAAGGCGCCACTCGCCAGGAGCAACGACACCCCGATCACCGCCACGAACGCGGCGATCAGATTCGTCCGCAGCGAGCCAAACGGCAGCCTCACGCACGCCTCCGGCGGGCAGGGGCGGCTTCGCCTGGCTCGGCTTCGACCAGCTTGTAGCCGACGCCCCAGACGGTCTGGATACGGGCGGTACTCTCGCGCAGCTTCTCGCGCAACCACGTCACGTGGACGTCGACCGTGCGCGAATCGCCATAGTAGTCATAGCCCCAGGCCAACTTGAGCAGCCGCTCGCGATCGAAGACCACGCCAGGATTGCGCGCCAGCGTGGTCAGCAGCTCGAACTCCTTCGGCCGCAGCTCGATCGGCCGCTCGCCGATGCTGACTTCGTGGCGCTCGGGATCGATGCGCAGGTCGCCAACCTGCAGCACTTTTTCGGGCGCTTTACCTGCCGAATACCGCCGCAGGACCGCCTTCACCCGCGCCACCAGCTCGCGCGCGTTGAACGGTTTGGTCATGTAGTCGTCGGCGCCCAGCTCGAGGCCGACGATCTTGTCCACGTCGTCGCCGCGCGCGGTGAGCATGATGATCGGCAGGTCGCTCTCCTTGCGCAGACGGCGGCAGACCTCCCAGCCGTCGATCTCGGGCATCATCAGGTCGAGCACCAGCAGGTCGGGCTTCGCGATGCGGACCTTCTCGAGCGCTTCGCGACCGTTGCCCGCCGTTTCAACCGTGAAGCCCTCGGCCTGCAGGTACATGCGCGCGAGTTGCAGGATGTTCTTTTCGTCGTCAGCGACGAGCACGGTAGCCATCAGCGATCAGTTTTCAGCGTTCAGCTTGATTTCGCATGGGAAAAAGAAGTTCGAAGTCCCGGTGAGTTGCGATTTCTGACGGCTGACGGCCGACAGCTGAAAGCTACTCATACCGTAGCGCCTCGATGGGATTGAGACGCGAAGCGCGCGTCGCCGGGTAGATGCCGAAGAAGAGGCCAACGGCGGCCGAAACGAAGAAGGCCAGCGCCACCGAGTCGATGCCGACCTGGGTCTGCAGGTTGGAGGTGCCGCCACCGCCGCCCGGGACCTGGATCTGGCTGATCAGGGCGGCGAAGCCGCTGCCGATGGCGATGCCGATTGCCCCACCCAGGACGCTCACCACGATCGCCTCGACCAGGAACTGCGTCAGGATGTCGCGACGGCGAGCGCCCACGGCTTTACGGATGCCGATCTCGCGGGTTCGTTCGGTGACGCTCACCAGCATGATGTTCATGATGCCAATCCCGCCTACGACGAGCGATATTCCGGCGATCGCTCCCAGCAGCAGGGTGAACGTGCCCGCGATCTGGTTGAAGGTGTTCAGAAAATCCTGCTGACTCTGGATAGTGAAGTCGTCCTGGGCCACCTTGTGGCGGGCCCGCAGCAGATCGCCGATCTGCGAAACAGTGTCGTCCATGAGCGATTCGGAGACCACCTGCACGTTGACGGTGCTCACGTTTGGCGCGCCACGCGCGGTGCGCTGTGCGAACAGCCGCGCGATGACCGTGGTGATCGGCACATACGCCGTGTCGTCGGTGTTGCCGAGGCCGCTGGCGCCCTTTGCCTGGGTGACCCCGATCACGCGGAAGTTAGCGCCGGTTCGGCCGCCGACGCTCATGCGTACCGTTTGACCGATCGGGTCGCCGTCAGGGAACAACTGCTGCGCGACCGTGTCGCCGAGCACGACGACGCTCGAGCGGCCGTCCACCTCGGCCTTCGAGATCCAGTCGCCCTGAGCGACGGGCGTATTACGCACCGTGCTGTACGCGTCAGTGACGCCCGTGATGCGGGTGTTCCAGTTCTGACCGTTGGCCAGGAGCTGCGCGCCTGTATCAACCTCGGGCGCGGTGGCGACCACGTTGGGCAGCGCGGCGACGGCATCCGAGTCTTCGAGCGTCAGCGAGGCAGCCTGGGTGGCGTTGCTGCGAACGCCGCCCTGATCCTTCAGCGCGCCTGGACGGATGAACAGCAGGTTTGTGCCGAGACTCTGGATCTGAGCGCTCACCTGCGCCTGCGCGCCGCGACCGATCGACATCAGCGCGATCACCGCCGAGACGCCAATGATGATGCCCAGCATGGTCAACGTGGTGCGGAGCTTGTTCGCGCTGAGCGCACGGAGCGCTACGCGAATGGAAGAACTCACGCCGGCGCTCCGACGGCCACCGGCGGCGACCCGTGCGCGGGCGAACCGACTCTTTCTTCAGAGAGGGATCTCTCGCCCCCAGTGTGGTCTGCCCCGCCGTCAGCCCGCCGCCACTCGGCATCGGGCACGTGTTCGTCGCTGGTGATCAGGCCGTCACGCAGGTGGATGATCCGCCGCGTGTGGTAGGCGATTTCAGGCTCGTGCGTGACGAAGATCACGGTGAGTCCCCGTTCGCGGTTCAGGCGCTGGAAAATGCCCATGATCTCGGCGCTGGTGTGCGTGTCGAGCGCGCCGGTTGGTTCGTCCGCCAGGATGATCGACGGCTCGTTGACCAGCGCCCGCGCGATGGCCACCCGCTGCTGCTGACCACCTGAAAGCTCAGTCGGCTTGTGACGCGCGCGATCGGACAGCCCGACCGCCTCGAGGGCCGCCATCGCTCGCGCCCGACGGTCGCGCACACCTGCGTAGACCATCGGCAGCTCGACCTGCTCGATCGCGGGCGTGCGAGCCAGCAGATTGAACTGCTGGAAGACGAAGCCGATCTTGCGGCTCCGAACCACAGCCAGCTGATCATCCTTCAGCGGGCCGACCTCCTGGCCGTCCAGGCGATAGCTGCCGCTGCTCGGCACGTCCAGGCAGCCCAGGATGTTCATGAGCGTGCTCTTGCCCGAGCCGCTCGGACCCATGATGGCCACCAGCTCGCCATCGGCAATCGTGAGGCTGACGCCACGCAGCGCTGCGACCTCGATGCTGCCGATGTGGTAGGTCTTCGTGACGTCGAGGATCTCGATGCTCATCGCCCGGGGCCACCGATGAACACGCGGTTCGGCCCCGGCCCAGGCCCGCCAGGTCCGTTTGGCGCACGGGTGGTGGTGCCCTGGACGAGCAGCTGCTCGCCCTCCGCCAGCCCATCCGTGATCTCGACGAGCTGATCGTTCTGCACGCCGGTCTTGACCGCGCGGCTGGCCGGCTTGCCGTCGTTGCCGACGACGTCGACCACCTGCTCGCGGCCCTGGCGACGCACCGCTCGCAACGGCGCTACCAGCACGTCATTCTTCTCGTCGATGGTGATCGTCGCCGACGCGGTCAATCCACCAGGCAGGGGCTGATTGCGCGTGTCGATGCTGATCGAGACCGGGTACGTCACCACGCCCTGCGACAACGTGCCGTTGGGCGATACCGAGATGACCGTGCCACGGAACGGACGGCCCGGTAGCGCATCGAAGGTCATCGTGGCAGGCTTGCCGACGGCGACCTTGGCCACATCGGTCTCATCCACGGTCACGTCGACGCGGACCGCGCTCGGATCCACCAGGGTCATGAACCCGGTGGTGCCTGAGGGCGCGGCCTCACCGGGATTGCCGGTGACGGAGGCGACGACGCCATCGAACGGCGCGAGCAAGGTGTCGCTGTCCAGATCGATCTGCGCCTGTTGCACGGCCAGCTCGGCCTGGCGGACTGCTTCCTGCTGCAGCGCGACATCGCTCGGTCGCGCGCTGCCGCTCTTGGTCGAGAGGGTGGCCGCGGCCGCGGCCACGCCGCTCCTGGCCGATTCGAGATCGGTCTGTGTTGGGCCCGCCTGCAGCTGGGCGAGCTTCGCGCGCGCCGACAGCAGCCCGGAGTCCGCGCCGGCCTTCGCCGATTGCGCCGCCTGGACATCCTGGGCCGTTGGTACGCCCAGCGAGTCGAGCTTCGCTTGAGCCGAGCTGATGGTGGCCTGAGCCGTGTCGACAGCCGTCTGAGCGGCGATGATGTCGGCATCGGTAGCGCCTTGCAGCGTCTGGTCGAGCTTGGCCTGACCCGTGGCCAGGCTGTTCCTGGCCTGATCCACGGCTGTCTGAGCACTGACCAGGTCCGCGGCAGTCGGGCCAGCGCGCGTCTGATCGAGCTTGGCGCGCGCGCTCGTGAGCTGCGAAACCGCCGAATCGTAGGTCGTCTGCGCCGCGATCACGTCCACACCGGCGTTGTGGGCGGACTCGGTTTGCTTGAGGGCGGCCGCCGAGGCATCGTACGCGGCCTGGGCGGCGACGACCTCTCGCTGCGCCGACAGCTGGTCCCACGAGCCGTTGCCACTGAGCAGTTTGACGGTGTCCTGCGCCTTGAGGATGCTCGCCTGTTTGGCGTCGCTGCCTGCCCTGGCCGTGGCGCACTCGCCCGAGCTGCCGCCGAGCTTGCTGCAGGTCTGGTCGGCGGCCTTGATCGACGCGGTGAGCTGGGATTGCTGGCCGGCCAGGTCGGCATTCGCCTGCTCGAGCTGCGCCGAGAGCTCGTCCAGATTCTGGTGCGCGGTGTGCAGCTTGGATTCGGCGGCGGCGAGCGTGGATTGGGCCTGAACAACGTCGGGCTCGAGTGGAGTGACCGCCTTCGTCTGATCGAGCTTGACGCGAGAATTGGTGACGTCGGCCTGAGCTTTGTCGAAAGCGGCCTGCGCCGCCGTCAGGTCGGCGTCAGTCGCGCCGGCGCGCAACAGGTCCAGCTTGGCCTGCGTCGACCTCAGCGTAGAGGTGGCGTCGGACACGGCGGACCGCGCGCTGACCACGTCGGCATTCAGTGGCCCAGCCTGGACCAGGTCAAGCTTGGCCTGTGCCGCGGCCAGTGTATTCTGGGCGCTGACCAGCACTGTCTGCGCGTTGGCACGGTCCGCGCTCGTTGCGCCGAAGACCAGGGTCTGCAGCTTGGCATTCGCGTCGGCCAGGCTCGACTGGGCCTGCACCACCGCCGCCTGGGCGGACTGCAAATCGGCCGGGGTGGCACCGTTCTCCACGTCACTCAATTTCGCGGCGGCGGCATCGTAGGCCGCCTGTGCTGCCGCGACATCCTCGGGCGTGGCCGACTCGGTCAGCTGCTGCAGCTTGAGCTGCGCTACGGCCAGCTGCGATTTCGCCGTGCCCAACTTGACCTGCGCCGTGTCCGAGGCGAGTCGGGCCAGCGCCTGCCCGGCCGCGACGTGGTCGCCGACGTTGACCATGATCTCCTGGATGCGGCCACTGGCGGAAAAGACCAACTTGGCCTGACGGGTGGCCACGACGCTGCCCGTGGCGCTGACGGTAGCTGCCACGTTCCCGCGCTGGACAGGAATGACCTGGCCCGTCGGGGCGGGCGCCGCCGGAGCGAAGAATCTCTGGTAGGCAACGATGCCGGCGCCTGCGACGATACCCAGCGCCAGCACGATCAATAGAATCGGCCTGGCGGCCACACCACCGGCCGGCAGCAGCCGGCGCACAGGCCGCGGGACAGGGGCGGCTATTTGCATTGCGACCTGAGTATGCGCCGTGTCGCGCTTAGCAGAAAACAAGTACCGGTTAGGGATCAATTAACAGTTTTCTCAGGTCCAGCGCCGATCGCGCTGAGGTCGAGCTGGAGCAGGCGCGCGGCGTTGGTGCAGAGTAGCTTCTCTTCGAGCGTGCGGCCCAGGCGTAGATCGAGAATCGACTGGATGGCCGACTCGATGCGGTACGGAATATTCGGAAAATCGCTGCCGAACACGACGCGGTCCTGGAACTCGAGCACGCGCTGGATCGGCGGCGGGCCGCCGAGAAACTTGTTGAAGACCATCGCCGTATCGAGAAACACGCCTTCGTAGAGGCCGCACAGATCGAAGAAGCCGTCGAATTCGTCGGCGCCAGCGTGGCCAACGATGACCTTGAGCCGTGGAAAGCGGCGCA
>VBGG01000492.1:7489-11069 GCA_005883405.1 Chloroflexota bacterium
TGGGCTCAGGACGCCGTCCAGCATGGATCACCAGCAGCGCGCCGCATTCGACGGCGCGTTCGTACACGGGATCGAGACGCGGGTCGTCCACGCCGAAGCGGCCGACCTGCGGATGCAGTTTGGCTCCGCGCAAGCCGAGACGGGTGAACGCCTCGTCGGCCAGGTCCGGCAACGATTGATCGTCGTCAGGGTGGAAGGTGCCGAAGCCGATGCCGTTCGGCGCGAACGTGGCCTGGACGTTGGCCACCCAGTGGTTCAGCGAACGACTCATGTTGGCGCGGTGGGCGTACGGCATGAACACGAAGCGGCTCACGCCGGCGTCGAGCAGCATTTTGACCAGCTCCTCGATCGGCTCGTCGTAGCGCGGATGCCAGAGGTGGGCACGGAAGTAGGCCCGAACGGCCTGGAACAGCCGGTCGGGCATCAGGTGGGTATGGACGTCGATGATCGGATCCGGCGGCTGGATCGCGGGGCTCACCCGTACACGGGCGTGAGCCAGTGGCGGTACCGCGGCTCATCGCCGCGGACGGCGCTGAAGTAGAGATCCTGCAGTCGCCGCGTGTGGCGGCCGACGTGTCCATCGCCGATCTTGCGGTGGTCGAGCTCGACCACCGGTGAGACCTGGGCGCCCGTGCCACACAGCAAAAGCTCGTCGCAGGTGTAGAGCTCCGTGCGGTCGATGCTGCGCTCGACCACCTGGAGGCCGAGCTCGTTGCGCGCCAGCCCGATCAGCAGATTGCGGGTAATGCCTTCGAGGATGTCCTCGGTGACCGATGGTGTGACAAACACGTCATCGCGGACCATGAACAGGTTTTCGGCCGAGCCCTCGCTCACGTGGCCGTCACTGGCGAGCATGATCGCTTCGTCGTAGCCGTTTTCGAGCGCCTCGGTTTTGGCGAACGCCGAGTTGATGTACGAGCCGCTGATTTTTGCCCGCGCGGGGATCGCGAAATCCGGGATGCGGCGCCAGCTGCTGGTCATGCAGCGGATGCCCGCGTCGGTGGCGATGTACTCGCCCAGTGGCGCGGTGTAGATCAGGACGCTGCGCTGCAGGTCGTGCAGGCGGACGCCGATCTCTTCGGCGGAGATGAACACCAGCGGGCGGATGTACGTGTCAGTGCGGGCGTTGTTGCGGCGCAGGATCTCGGCGGTCCAGTTGACCAGCTCCGTGTCGGAGTACGGGATGTCCAGGCGGAGGATCGAGGCGGAGCGGCGCAGCCGTTTGTAGTGGGCTTCGGCCTGGAGCAGGAACAGTTGATCTTGCTCGGCGTTCCAGTACGCTCGGATGCCCTCGAAGCAGCCAGTGCCGTAGTGCAGGGCGTGCGTCATCGGCGGGAGGTACGCATCGTGGTAGCGGACCATCTCGCCATCCAGAAAGACCCAGGTATCGGAGTAGCGGGACAGGCCCGTCCGCGCGCGGGGCGCTAGCTGCGTTTCCACGTCATGGATGTTAATTCCCCGGAGGGGACCCACCCTGGGGTACGGCCTCGCGCCTCTGAAGCGGCGCGGCGGCGCGACTGGAGGTTGCGCGGAGTGCGACGGCGAGCAGGAGCGGACCGACGATCGCGAAATATGCGGCGGCCTGGACGGCGAGGTTTTCGGAGGACGGAAACAGGCCCATCACCCACAGGTAGATGAACACGAAGTACTGCAGCAGACCGCCCAGGCTCAGCAGGGCGACTTCAACGTGTCGTCGCGCCTCGGCCATCGCCGCACCCAGCGCCAGTGGCCAGACCACGTACCACGCCTGAAACCAGGTGGTGGCCAGCAGTAAGCCGCCGAGCAACATGAAATACGCGGGCCGCAATACGTCGAGGTCGGTCCACGCGCGGGCGGCCAGGAACACACACACCACCACCAGCGCGCCGAAGGCGGCAAAAGACACCGAGCGTGCAATGCTGGTTGCCAGAGGCAGCCCGAGCGCTGGTTCGAGACCCATGCGCAGCACGCTGCCCAGCGAGGCGGTGAAGAGGTCGGTGCGCCGCAGCGCGGTGACCGTCTGCAGCCCTTCCCAGAACGGTCGGTACACCACCACGGCCAGAGCCAACGCCAGCAGCGCGCTTTCGATCGCCCGGGCGCGGCTGCGTCGCCACATACCGACAAACAGCGCCGGCCCGATCAGCACCACCGGTGCTTTGACCAGCACACCCGCGGCAAGCGCCGCCAGCACCAGCCGGTCGAAGCGCGCCACGTACAGCCAGACGGCGCCGAGACCGAACAGCATCATCATGCCGTCGTTGTGGGCGTTGGCGACCATCTCCCACAGCAGCATCGGGTTCCACAGATACAGGAGGGCGCTGGCTCGCGCGTTCGCCGCGCCCGCGCCGAGACGGCCCGCGATCGCGTAGATGAGCGCCGCGCTCGCGATGTGGGCCACAGCGCCGGCCGCCTTGTACAGCAGGACTTCGGACAGGAGATCGCCATGGGCGAGCGCGGCGAACGCACCGCTCAGCAGCACCCAAACCGGCCCGTACTGGGAAGGCTCGTCAGGAAACGCCAGGTAGCTGACGATCGGGTCCTGTGGAAACTGGTCGGGCGGCACGACGAATGGGTTGGCCTGATGCACCGCCAGCAAGCGGCCATGGGCGACGTAGCTGAACACGTCCACGGCGGTGGCCGGATAGGCCCATACGAGCTCGAAACAGAAAACGGCGCCGGCGGCGAAGATCGCCAGCAGCCCAACCTGTCCGCGTCTGACGCGCTGATATCCGACCGCGTACAGCCCGTACAGCAGCAGGACGATGAGCAGGTACAGGATCGCCGAACGCCAGCGGTAGCCAGTGATCTTGCCCAGATCGAGCAGGGGCAGATACAGGTTGTCCGGCAGCAGCGGGACCCACAGGACCCACACTGCGTAGACGAGAGCCGTGGCAACCACCACGGCGAGGAATGCCATCGGCGCTAGCGTAGCCGAGCACTCACGCGCGCTAAGCTCATGCACGTGGCCACTCGCCGCGCTCGCCGTCGAGGAGTCGCGGCCGACGACCTGTACCGGCTGCGCTTCGTCTCGGATCCGCAGATCAGCCCAAACGGATCGCACGTCGCCTACGCGGTGGGCCTGGGTCGATCCAGACGACCACAGCCGCTACCGGTCGCGGCTCATGCTCGCCCCTTTCGATGGGTCCGGTCCGCCGCGGCCGCTGACCAGCGGTCCTGCCGCTCAGCGGAGGCGAGCCTCGCCAGCTCACCTCGCTGAAGTACGGCGCCGGTGCATCGGTGTGGTCACCGAGCGGCGACCGGCTGGCATTCGCCGCACGTGTCAACATCGAGGCGAGAGGCGGGCTGGTTAGTGGTGAAAGAGACGGAGACCAGTGAAAGCCATGGCCATCTCGTACTGGTCGCAGGCGGCGATGATGTGAGGGTCGTGGACGGAGCCGCCGGGTTGGACGACGTACTCGACGCCGCTGGCGTGGGCGCGATCCACGTTGTCGCGGAAGGGAATGTACGCGTCTGAGGCGAGGGTGACGCCACCCAGGGTCTTGAGCCATGCCCGCTTCTCTTCGGCCTTCAAGCGCGCCGGCATCTCAGCCTCGAAGGCGGTGACGAGCAGCGCTTCCTCGGCCGGCGTCAGGTCATCGCG
>VBGG01000494.1:0-1500 GCA_005883405.1 Chloroflexota bacterium
CGTGTCCACCTCGGGCTTCCTCGCCACGGATACGGTGACCGTGCAGATCATCCGCAACGGCAACATTATCAGCACGTCGTCGGGCTTGAATCCGCGCGATGATCCGGCCTCACCGGTGTTCGATGGCATCGTCGAGGTCAATCACCCGGGTGGTGGCTGCTGGGAGGGCGTCACGCCGGACCTGCGCGCGGGGGACAAACTCCGCACCATCGCCTACAACCCCGACGGCACCATCCGCACGGTCGACCAGACGACCGTCGCCAACATCGTCGTCCAGCGCCCAACCATCAAGGACGCGCAGGGCAACCCGCTGCCCGCGGGCACCGTCCTGGTTCACGGCACCGCCATGGACGCCGACGGCAATGGCATTCCGGCTGGACCCATCACGCAGCGCCTGGTGGCCGGCAGACAGCTGTTCGATTTCAACGCTCGGCGTACGCTGCGCGCGGGTGGCGCCGGCACGGACGGGAGCTTTGCCTACGACGCGGACGACCCGACCGGAACCCACTGGACCGCCACCTACTCGGGCCTGACAGCTGCAGACGTCGATCAAGCCCTGGCGGCCGATACCCGCATCCTGTGGCTCGGCGCAACCCCGCTCGCCGCGACGGAGATCACGATCTACGAGAACGCCGACGCGATCGCGAACGGCCCGAGCATTGGGTGCACCGCGGCCGAGGAGCCACTCGACGTCACGCCACCCTCGTCGCCGGTGCTGACGGCAGCCAAGAGCGGCACCACCGACGTGCAGCTCACCTGGACCGCCGCCATCGACGACTTCTACGTCAACAGCTACGCCATCTATCGCGACGGCGTGCGCATCCGCAATGTCGGCTCGAAGACCCTCAGCTTCATCGATCATGTGGTGCCGCCGGGCCCACACACATACACGGTCGACGCTGCCGATACCGCTTCCCCGGGGCCGCTGGGCAACGCCCAGGGCCAGCCGTGGGGCAACCGCTCCGCGCCGTCGAATCCAATCAGGCTCGACATCGCCGACTCCGCCGCGCCATCGGTGCCACTCAACCTGGTGGCTACCGTCACGGGCACCACTGCACTGCTGACGTGGTCAGCGTCGGTCGACGACGTGGGCGTGACCGGTTACGGCGTGTATCGCGGCGGCGTCAAAATCGCGGATGTCACGGCGAGTGACTCGCCGAGCTACGCAAACTCCGGCCTGGCCACCGGCAGCTATACCTACACCGTGGATGCGGTCGACGGAGCCGGCAACCGCTCGGCGCAGTCGGCGGCCGCCACCGCGCAGGTAACCGCCGTCGCGGACACTACAGCGCCGACGACGCCCACCGGTGTAAAGGCGTCCGCCGATCCGCGCGGTAAGGACGTGACCGTGGCCTGGGGACCGTCCACCGACAACATCGGAGTCACCAGCTATCGTATCTATCGCAACGGCACGCGGCTGGCTGACGTGGGCGGCACGACGCTCACGTACGTCGATGCCAAGCTCGCGGCTGGCACCTATAGATACACGGTGGACGCTGC
>VBGG01000494.1:1682-2963 GCA_005883405.1 Chloroflexota bacterium
TAGCCACCTCCGAGCCGATCACGCCGCAGGACGACCCGGCAACGCCGACGTTCGACGGCATCGTCGATGTCAATCACCCGGGCGGTGGCTGTTGGACCGGCATAACCCCCGACATCCGACCTGGCGACATCGTCCGCCTGACTACCGCGGCCGGTGTACCCGACCAGACCACCACCGCCAATGTCATTGCCCTGCGCGCGATCCAGACCGGCCCCGACACGATTCAGGTCCACGGCACGGCCCAGGACTCGCTGGGTAAGCCACTGCCAGCCGACTCGCTGCGGCAGCGCATCGTCTCGGTTGGTGGGTTGTTCGACGTCAACGGCCGGCGCGTGCTCCAGGCGTCGATCGGCGGCCAGGCTGCCGGCGATGATGGCTCCCTCGCGTACGACGCGCCGGGGTCGATCAACTGGACCGCGACCTACAGCCTGCTGAGCGCGGCCGACGTGCAGCGTGCGCTGGACGCCGACTCACGCATCATCTGGCTGGGCACCAACCCGCTCGGCTTCGTCGAGAACACGCTGTTCGAGAACGGTACGGGCGTGGTCGGCGGACCCGCCGCCCCGTGCACCGCTCCGGCAGAGGCAACCGCCGTGACCAGCCTCGCGCCAGCAGCGCTGACGTTCGCCGATCAGCAAGTCGGCTCGACGAGCGCTAGCAAGGGGGTGACGCTGACTAACACCGGCACGCTGCCGCTACACGTCAGCAGCATCAGCCTGTCGAATCTCAATCCCGCCGACTTCGGCATCGCGTCCAACACGTGCGGACCGTCGCCCTTCACCTAAGCGCCAGGTGCAACCTGTAGCGTCGGCGTCGCCTTCAAGCCGACGGCCGACGGCGCGCGCAGCGCTGCGCTCGTCTTCCAGGACGATTCGCCGGGCAGCGTCCAGACCGTGCCGCTGAGCGGCAACGGCACGCCAGCGCCGCAAGGCGCCGCCAGCCTCACTCCGACCAGCCTGAGCTTCGCGCCGCAGCAGGTCGGTACGACCAGCGCTAGCCAGAGTGTCACGCTCACCAACACGGGCGCCGGCGCTCTGGCCGTGGGCAGCATCACCCCGTCCGGTGACTTCCTGCTCAGCGGCAACCTGTGCACCGGCAAGACGTTGACTCCGAATCAGAGCTGCGCGGCAACGGTTGCCTTCAAGCCGGCGGCTTCGGGCGCCCGCACAGGTAGCCTGTCGTTCGCCGACGGCGCCCCCAATTCGCCACAGACGGTGGCGCTGAGCGGCAACGGGGTTGTCGTGCAGCTGACGGCGCCGTCAACCCCGACGCTTGCCGCCG
>VBGG01000495.1 GCA_005883405.1 Chloroflexota bacterium
CTTGCTGGCCGGGGACACCGCTGCCGCGGCGATCCGCTCGAATTTTCGTATCGCCCAGGATCAACTGGTGGATTCGGTCGGCGCCGTTGCCGAGCGTACCTATGGACCGCAGACCGCGGTCGTGGACGCGCTCCGCGCACTTCGCCGGGCACGGGTGGAGCGACGGCCGGTGGTGCTGATGCTGCCGCTGGACGTTCAGGCTGCGACATGTCCCGATGGCGGCGAGCACTTGTCGGAGCCACCTGCCCTGAGAGCGAGTCGTCCGTCATCGGAAGCCGTCTGCGAAGCTGCCGATGCGTTGCTGCGCGCCGAACGCCCGCTGATCATCGCCGGCCGCGGCGCGAGAGACGCGGGCGCGCGCGAGTCGCTCGAAATGCTCGCGGACATGCTGGGTGGGCTGCTAGCGACGTCAGCGGTTGCCAACGGGCTGTTTTCGGGCAACCCATGGGCACTGGGCATTTCCGGTGGCTTCGCGTCGGCGACCTCCGCCGAAATCATCGGCCAGGCCGACGTGGTGCTCGGCGCTGGTGTGGCGCTCAACATGTGGACGACTCGCCACGGGCGTCTGCTGGACCCGCAAGCCACCGTGATTCAGATCGACCACGATCCGGACGCAATCGGCGCCCACCATCGTACCGACCTGGCGGTGGTCGGTGATGTAGCGGAGTCCGCGCGTGCGCTCGTCGCCGAAATCGGGCGGCGCGAGCACCACGGCTCCGGTTGGCGGAGTCCGCGGCTGGCGGAACAGGTGACCGCCGGCACGTGGCAGTCAACCCCATTCGAGGACGCCAGCACCGATACGCGCATCGATCCCCGCGCGTTGTCTCTGCAGCTTGATGGTTTGCTGCCCCTGGAGCGGACTCTGGCGATCGACTCGGGTCACTTCATGGGTTACCCCGCCATGTATCTGCGAGTGCCCGACGCGCGGGGGTTCGTCTTCACACAGGCATTCCAGGCCGTCGGCCTGGGACTGGCCAGTGCCATCGGCGCCGCCGTTGCGCGTCCCGATCGTCTCACCGTTGCCGCCGTGGGCGATGGCGGCGCGTTGATTGGTCTGTCTGAGTTCGAGACCGCGGCGCGGCTAGGCCTGCGGATGTTGATCGTGATCTACAACGACTCCGCGTATGGGGCGGAGGTCCACCACTTCGGTCCACATGGCCATCCACTCGACCTGGTGCGGTTTCCGGATGTCGACTTCGCCGCGCTGGGGCGGGCGGTCGGGCTGCGCGGAGCCACGGTCAGGCGAGTTGAGGACCTCGCCGTCGTCTCCGACTGGCTCAACTCCGGCGGCGTACCCGGACTGGTGCTGGACGCCAAGGTCGTCCCCACCGTGGTCGCCGAGTGGCTGGAGGAAGCCTTCCGCGGCCACTGACGCCCGTCGAGGAAAAGCGCGGTAGAGGCGGGCTCGCCTCGCCCCAGCGCGGGCCGGTAGCATGGCTTGCCATGGTCGAGATGGCCGCCAGGCACGCCAGGGCGTCGTTTTTTCCGGCGCTCGGCGGAGACCTGCCGACGATCGTGCGGGCGGAGGGCATCTATCTTTACGACGATGCCGGGCGGCGGCTGATCGACGCGGCTGGTGGCGTTGGGGCGGTAACGTCGATCGGCCACGGCGTACATGAGGTGATCGACGCGATCGCCGCCCAGCTGCGCACCGTCGCCTTTGTGCCCTGGACCCAGTTCCAGAGCGAGCCGGCCCAGCGCCTGGCCGAAGCGGTCGCCGAGATGACGCCGCGCGGCCTGAATGGCGTGGCGCTGTTCAACAGCGGTTCGGAAGTGACCGAGGGCGCGGTGAAGCTTGCCCGCCAGTACTGGCTGGCCCGCGGCAAACCAGACAAGCACCTGGTGGTGAGCCGCTGGCAGGGCTTCCACGGCATGACCCTGGGCGCCAGCGGCTTCAGCGGCCACACCCAGCGGCGGCGCAAGTACCAGCCGATGATCCACGACATGCCAAAGATCGGCCCCGCCTACGCGTATCGCTGCGCGGATTGCGCGAGCGGCAGCCTGCGCTGCGCCGACGAGCTGGAACGCGTGATCCGCTGGCATGGCCCCGAGAACGTGTCGTGCTTCATCGCCGAGCCGGTTGTCGGCTATTTCCAGCGCATCCGCGAGATCTGTGATCGCTACGACGTGCTGTTCATCGCCGACGAGGTGATGAGCGGCTTCGGACGCACGGGCCGATGGTTCGCGATCGAGCACTGGGACACCGCGCCGGACATCCTGGTGGCGGCGAAGGGGGTCAGCGGTGGGTATGCGCCGCTGGCCGTGCTCGCCGCGCACGAGCAGGTGGTGGGCGCGCTGCGTCACGCGGGAACGCCGTGGGTCACGGGCCACACGTACGCGCAGAACCCGGTCAGCGCCGCGGCTGGCCTGGCGGTGCTCGACTATCTCCAACGGCACGACCTGGTGCGTGCAGCGCACGAGCGGGGTGACCAGCTGCGGGCGGGCCTCCAGGGACTGATCGGTCGACACCGCATCCTGGGCGATGTGCGCGGCATGGGGTTGCTGCTGGGCGTCGAGCTGGTGCAGGACCGCGCCACACGAGCACCGTTCCCGGTGGAGGCGGGGATGGCGTTCCGCTTCGGCAGAGCGTGCGTAGAGGAGGGTGCCGCGGTCTACCCCGGCCAGAGCGGCGCCGACGGACTCGTCGGCGATCACGCGCTGGTGACACCACCCCTGGTCATCACCCCCGAGCAGGTCGACGACCTGGTGGGCGCCATCGATCGTGCCCTGACGCGTACCGAGGGGACCATCGGATGATCAAGCGCTTCGGCAGCCTGTACGCGGGCCACGTGGACCTCGATGGTCACGGCTTCGACGCCACCCCCGTCAACGAGCGCTGGCTGCCGGACGAGCAGCTGGTGACCGCCTTCGACAAGGCAACCGCCATCGCCACGTTGATGGACCGCAGCGGCTACGACGTCTTTTGGTTAGCGGAACATCACTTCCAACGG
>VBGG01000496.1 GCA_005883405.1 Chloroflexota bacterium
GCCGAGGGCCAGGATCAGTCCGAGGCCGCCCATGACCCCCCAACCCAACACCTCGCGATTGCGCACACGGGTCAGGGCGATCGTGGCCAGGACCAGCGGGATCAGGCCGATATAGAGGTAGGACTCCCAGTGGGTCCACAAGCCCCATTGCGCGTTGCCCTGGCCGTGGAAGATGTACGGAAAGATCACCTGCGCCAGGCCGAGCTCCACCAGGGGCATGAGCTGGACCGCGGCCAGGCCAATCCCGACGAGCAGGATGGGCAGACAGACCCGCGCAACGGCGATCAGCCGCGCCAGCCAGCGTCGGCCAACACTGGCGTACCCGACCGGCCCGACCGCCCAGCGGAAGGCGCCATACGCGGCCAGGATCAAAAGATCGACCGCCAGCATCTGCGAATGCAGACTCAATCCAGCCAGGCCGAGCGCGCCAGCACCGAGAGCTGTCCCGCGCAGCTGCGCTCGCCAGCCAACACCCCGTAGGCCACATTCGACACAAGCCAGCATGAGCGGGATCCAACTGGCGGTCCGCACGATGTTTTCATGGTGGATCTGCGCCTGCAGGAAGCTGCCCAACGCGAACACCACACCCGCGAGGGCGGCGCTCGAGTACGGCAGCCGCCAACAGCGCGCCAGAGCAAATGCGCCGATCGCCGCGAGCGACAGGTGCAGCAGCCGCAGCAGCACGAATGCTCGATCGGGGGGCAGCGTCAGCAACGCCAATAGCACTGGCGGATACGCCAGGCCGATCTCGCCGTCGGCGAAGATCGGGTAGCCGCCGAAGAACTGCGGGGTCCACAGCGGCAGGTGGCCTTGCCGCAGCTGCTCCGCGGCCCAGCTCATCAGCGGAAAATAGAAGACCGCGGTATCGCGCTCGTACGCGACAATGTCCGCCAACAGACCGTCTGCCAGCGAGAGGCCCACGATGAACACCAGCGCAGCGCCCCACAGCCATGCTTCGCCGAGATGTGCGCGCCTTGCCTGCACGGAGCCAGCGAGATTGTAGGCGCCACGCATATGACCGAGACGTCCCCAGCGAGTACGCCAACTGACATCGAGATGGATACGCGTGGTCGGCGGCTGCGCTTCGTGTGGGCCGATGGTCGACGCAGCGACTACGACTGGGAGTATCTGCGCTGGCGCTGCCCGTGCGCGACGTGCTCGGGCGAAGGCGAGTTCGCTGGCGAGCTCAAGGACCGCACCGAGCTGCAGCCCGAAGAGATCGAGATGGTCGACATCGAGCTCGTCGGCAGGTACGCGGTGAAGCCGATCTGGCGCAATGGCCACGACACCGGCCTGTACACCTTTCGCAACCTGCGGGCGTTGGCCGAGATGGACAACCTGTTGTCGTGAGCTTGTCAGCCGCCAGCCGTCAGCCGTCATCAGTCAGGCGTCAGCCGTCAGCAAGGTCAGCCTATGGCAGCGAAGTGCTCGCGCGCGGCAGCCCGGCAGGCCAGTCGCGCCGCAGACCCGCTGCGCGACGCGCGTATGCTGGCCGCTGGCGCGACGCCGTGTGCGGCCGCGGGATGAACCCATCAGGCGGCGCGGGTGATGTCGGCGGGACAATGGTCGGCGTGAGTTGACTTGATCTTCTTTTACGAGCTGCTGTTTGTGCTGATCGCCGTGTCGGCGGTCTTCATTGGTGAAGCCTGGTCGCGGCTCGCGGCGTTCGGGTTTCTGAGCTTCTGGTTCGTGGTAACGCTGTTGGGGTATGCGAGCCTTGGCGCGCGGCTGACGCTTGAGGGCGCGCTGAGCGATGAGGACCGGCGCTGGTTCGCCGACGCTCGCGATGGACTCGGGCATCTGCGGCTGCTGTTCGGGTTGGCCGCGCTGGCTGCGTTGGCATGGCGCCTCATCGCCGGCTAACAGCAAAGATCGCCCGGTCGATCGCCGACATCCCCGGCATTCGCGTCGGCCACTGGACCGATCTGGACGCCGCCACCGGCTGCACCGTGGTGCTGTGTGAAGACTCAGCCCGCGCGGGTGTGGACGTGCGCGGCGCGGCACCGGCGACGCGCGAAACGGATCTCCTGCGGCCCGGTAGCCTGGTCGGCCGCGCGCACGCGATCCTGCTGACCGGCGGCTCCGCCTTCGGGCTGGACGCGGCGGCGGGCGTGATGCGCTATCTCGAAGAACGCGGCGTCGGCTTTCCCACCCCGGCCGGCGCGGTGCCGATCGTGCCCGCCGCGGCGCTGTTCGACCTCGGCATCGGCCGCGCCGACGTGCGACCCGACGCCGCGGCAGGCTACGCCGCCTGTCAGGCAGCCACGCACCGCGTGGAAGAAGGCTGCGTCGGGGCTGGCACCGGCGCCACGGTTGCCAAGCTCAACGGGCCCGCGGGCGCGGTCAAGTCGGGCATCGGAACGGCCGTCAGAACCCTGAAGAACGGCACGCTGATCGGCGCGCTGGTCGCCGTCAACGCCGTCGGCGCGATCTACGAGCCACACACGGGTGCGGCGATAGCCACGCCGCGAGGGGTGTCCTCAGATCGCCAGCCGCTGATCGGCACGACCGCGCGGGATGGCACGACCCCCCCGCTTGGCACGAACACGCCGCTTGGCACGAACACGACCATCGGCGTGATCGCGACCACCGCGCCTCTGGACGCCGCTGGCGTGAGCCGCCTGGCGATGCTCGGGCATGACGGGCTGGCCCTGGCCATCCGCCCGGCCCACACCAGCTATGACGGCGATACGCTGTTTGCGTTGTCGTTGCCTGGCCTCGATCCCACTTCACCAGACGTGCTGGAGCTCGAGCAGGCCGCCGTCGAGGTCGTCGCCGAGGCAGTCGTCCGCGCCGTGCGCGCCGCGACCCCGCTCCACGGCATCCCCGCCGCCCCGGTGTGACGCCCGCCGAGCGCAGCGTCCTCGCCGAAGTAGCCAGCCTCACGGACGACATGGTCGCCTTCACCCAGGCGCTGGTTCGCGTACCTACCGTGAATCCCCCTGGCGACTGCTACACGGCGTGCGCCGAGCTCATCGCCGCCCAGCTGCGCCAATTCGGCTACCACGTGGAGAGCCTGCCGGCCGAAGGCGTACCCGAGCACAGCCTCGAGCATCCGCGCATCAACGTCGTCGGCACGCTCGGCACTGGCGGCCCTGTCCTGCACTTCAACGGGCACTATGACGTTGTCCCGCCAGGCTCCGGTTGGTCGGGAGATCCGTTCGCGGCCGAAGTGCGCGATGGTCGCATCTTTGGCCGGGGGACGTGCGACCAGAAGGCTGGCATTGCTGCCTCGATCTACGCGGTCGAGGCGCTGCGCCGCGTTGGCGTGGGATTGGCAGGCACCGTCGAACAGAGCGCCACGCCCGACGAAGAGAGTGGCGGCTTCGCAGGGATGGGCTGGTTGTGCGATACAGGCCGAATCGCGCGCGATCGCCAGCGCTACGTCGTCATCACCGAGCCGCTCGACCCCGAGCGCGTCTGCATCGGCCATCGCGGGGTGTACTGGTTCGAGCTGACCACGCTGGGAAGGGTCGGCCACGGGAGCATGCCCGGCCTGGCAATCAACGCGGCCGAGCAGATGGCGCAACTGGTGCGTGCGCTGGAGGAGCGCCTCAAACCGCGGCTCGCGCGGCGCACGACCACGGTGCCGGTCGAGCCGCCAGACGCGCGGCACCCGACGCTGAACCTCAATTCGATCCACGCTGGTCAGGCGCTCGGCGGATGGCAGACACCGGCCGTGCCGGATCGGTGCACCGCGATCTTCGACCGCCGCTTCATTCACGAGGAATCGTTTGAAGAAGTTCGAGACGAGATCATCCGCTTGCTCGACTCGGAAGGCGTGGCCTATGAGCTCAGAGATGTGATGCGAGTTGATCCGCTACTGGGCTCGACCGACGGCCACCTCGCGCGGACGACTGCCGCTGCGATCCGCGACGCACTGGATACCGAGCCGACGTTCATCGTCAGTCCCGGCACGTACGACCAGAAGCACGTCGTGCGCAGCGCGGGGATCGACGAGTGCATCGCCTACGGCCCGGGCCGTCTGATCCTCGCCCACCAGCCCGACGAGCACGTGGCCATCGCCGACCTGGTCGCCAGCGCGAGGGTACTGGCCCTTCTCACGCTGCGCTTGCTGGGCTGATCAGGAACACGAAGCGCGTGATTTCAGTTGTAGACTCTGAGACCTACCTGAGATGGCCACCGCTTCGACCTCCCCTCGCAGCCCGCAGACGCTCTTCGACGACGTCGGCAAGTACTTGCCGGCGCCCGACGTCGACGCGATTCGACGCGCCTACGAGTTCGCGGCCGAAGCCCACGCGCCGCAGTTGCGCGAGTCTGGCGAGCCGTACATCAACCACCCGCTCGCGGTGGCCGAGAGCCTGGCAAGCATCCACATGGATACGGCAACCATCGTGGCCGCGCTGTGCCACGACGTGTCCGAAGACTGCAACGTGCCGATGACCGAGCTCGAAAGCCGCTTCGGGCGCGAAGTCGCGGGGCTGGTCGATGGCGTCACCAAGCTCGACAAGATGCAGTTCCTGCACGTGGATGGCGACGAGGGCCTGCCGAAGCTCAACGGCCAGGACCTGTGGGCGGAGAACATGCGCAAGATGTTCCTGGCGATGGCCGAGGATATCCGTGTCGTCCTCATCAAGCTGGCTGACCGGCTGCACAACATGAAGACGCTCCAGTTCCGTCCGCCTGCCAAGCGACGCCGCGTGGCGCAGGAGACGATGGAGATATACGCCCCGTTGGCCAACCGACTGGGCATCTGGGAACTGAAGTGGCAGCTCGAGGACCTGTCGTTCCGACACCTCGAGCCTGAGAAGTACCACGAGATCGCCGACAAGGTGGCCAGCCGCCGCGTCGCGCGCGAAAAGTACATCCAGCGCGTGATCGAAGTGCTGCGCGGCGACTTCGAAAAGCACGGCATCCAGGCCGACCTGTCGGGGCGTCCGAAGCACATCTACAGCATCTACCGCAAGATGCAGCGTCGCGGCGTCGACGTCGACCAGATCTACGATCAGCTGGCGGTTCGCGTGCTGGTCCAATCCATTCCGGACTGCTACACGGCGCTGGGCGTCATCCATTCGATCTGGCGGCCGCTGCCAGGCCAGTTCGACGACTACATCGCCAATCCCAAGGAGAGCCTGTACCAGTCGCTGCACACGACGGTGCTGGCGCTGGATGGCCGGCCGCTGGAGATTCAGATCCGCACGAGCGAGATGCACCAGGTGGCGGAGTACGGCGTCGCCGCTCACTGGCGCTACAAGGAGGGCGTGCGGCAGGACCAGAAGTTCGATGCCAAGGTGGCCTGGCTGCGCCAGCTGATGGACTGGCAGAAGGATGTCGCGGGCGGTGCACAGGAGTTTGTCGATTCGCTCAAGACCGACATCTTCCAGGACCAGGTGTACGTCTTCACCCCGAAGGGGGAGATCAAAGAGCTACCCAGCGGAGCCACGTCGCTCGACTTCGCCTATCGCATTCACACTGACGTTGGCCACAAGTGCATCGGCGCCAAGGTCAACGGCCGGCTGGTGTCGCTGGATACCAGGCTGCGTAATGGCGACATCGTCGAGATCATCACCTCGAAGGGATCGCGCGGACCCTCGCGCGATTGGCTGAACCCGAACCTCGGCTTCGTCCACACTGCCCACGCGCGCGAAAAAATCCGCCAGTGGTTCCGCCGGCAGCAGCGCGACGAGAACATCGTCCGCGGCCGGGAGCTGGTCGAAAAGGCGCTCAAGCGGCTGAACGTCGACGGGGTGAAGCTGGACGATCTCGCCGCCGACTTCAAATACGACAAGGTTGACGACTTCCTGGCGGCGGTTGGCTACGGCGACATCAACCCCGACGAGATCGGCCGCCATGTGCTGTCCGGCGCGGAGGAGCAGCGCAAAGACACCACCACCACGCCGGCGTTCGCTCGACCCAGCTTGCCGATGGGCGGCCTGCGCGTGCTCGGCGTGGGTGACCTCCTGACGCGAGTGTGCCGCTCGTGCAATCCGGTGCCCGGCGACAACATCATCGGCTACATCACCCGCGGGCGGGGTGTCACCGTGCATCGCGCGGACTGCGCGTCAGTGCTCAACGAGGATGAGAAGGATCGCCTGGTGAGTGTCGACTGGAGCGAGTCCGAGCAGCACGTGTTCCCGGTGACGGTGCGGCTGGAGGCGTGGGATCGTGAGGGCCTGGTACGCGACGTCACCGCGATTCTGGCGGACGAGAAGATCAACATCATTGCGCTCAGCGCGGTGGTGCACAAGGATCAGACGGCCACGGTGTGGACCACGGTTGAGGTTCCGCGGCTGGATCGTCTGAGCCGTATCATGAGCCGCCTCGAAAGCATCCGCGACGTCTTCAACGTCGTCCGCGAAGTCGGCTCAGGCGCTCAAGCGGCCAGGGCGTAGCTCCCCCAGCGAGGGACCCCGGCATTCTGCGAAGTCGTCGGCGTAAGCGGTCTGGCTGACGCGGAAACGGCGCGAGCTGCACTACACGGGCGGATGTCGATCCAATTCATTCATGTTTCGCCCCCGCAAGCGAATGGGCGTCCAGAGCGGACGAGCCGTAACCCTCAGGCGCCGAGCGTGGACCTCGTAGCGGCTAATCGCCAACCAGGCTGATGTTGGCGATCCGCGCGTCGTACGAGTGGCCCTGACCCATCACGGCGAACTCGATCAGGCGGTACGGCACGTTGGACGGCTCGGTGTCCATCAGGTCCACCGAGTACGCCTTCCACTCACCCTGCGGCCACTGCATCCCCACGCCCTCAGGAACCTTGCGGTTGTCCTGATTGGAGTAGTAGAGGCCCACCACCCACGGGATCAGTGTATTCTCGCCCGGGGCCTCGTACTTGACCTGCAGCATCATCGGGTACTCGGAGCCCAGCGTGCCGCCGCCGGATAAGTCCGCGTAATCCAGGCGCACCATCGCCTTCAGCCACAGGTGGCGGAACCCCGACACCTGCTGGTTAAGCTTCTGCACGAGCCCTGTCTCGCCGTGCTCAGCCTTGACCGACTCCCGATACACCCGCAGCGCGATGCTGCCGTCGTCAGGCCCGGCCACCAAGAAGCGTTGGCCATTCACGTCGAGTGGACTGTTGGGTTGTCCCACGCCTTCGTCCCACGCCTGCCAGTTGTCGTAACGCTTGCTGAAGTCCGAATTCAAGAGAATCGGAAACTGGCGGTCCGCGGGCGTCTGCGCGGGGCCCTCACCGTCGATCTCGGTGCGGGGCGCGTCTGTCACGGGGACCGTGACGCCGCCGGCCGACACGCGCGCCTCGCCACCATAGACGAGCACACGCGTCACGTCTCCGTCCAACCAGATGGTGTAGTCGCCATGCGCGGCTAGCTGCACGAGCCCCTTCGGGACCAGCACATCCATCGGACTTCCGCTCGTCGTGTAGCGGATCGGACCGCCCGTCTGCGTCAGCAGCAGCGAGTGCTGCTTGATGAAGCGGCCGACCTCCATGCGCGTCAGCTCGACGGACGACCCGCCCAGCATCTTGATCTTTGAATCGTCGAAGAACTGCAGATCGGCCGAGGTGGTGCGGTCGAGCGAGAGCTCCGTGCCGACCCCCACGCCTGTGCGATTGCCGAGCAGCGTCTTCTCGGCGCTGCCAGGCAGGCTCAACACCACCTGGCCGCGGCTGGCCGTGACCTCGGCCGACTGATCCACCTGGGCGGTGCTGATGAACTCGATGCTGAACTTGATCGTCGCGAAGACGAGCGCGCAGAACGTGGCGAACGCCACCCACAGGATCAGCCACGCTCGGCGCTCAGCCCGCACCGCCGCGGGCACGCGTACACCGACGCGTTCCGCCGCCTGAACGCCAACAGGCCCCCCAGCCGTTGGTGTCACCTGGGCGTCCGTCGCGGCCACCTTACAGGAAAGCTTTCAGGGCCATGAGGCTGTCCAAGCTGCAGTGTAAAGGACTGTTCCGCGCAGATCGTCAAGCACCCTTGCGAGCAGGGTGAGATTGTGCACACTGCCCAGCCGGCAAGCCAGCGGCTCGCGACTCTGGTAGAGGGCCGCCAGTTGGCCAATGGACCAGTGCTGACAGGCCGTGCATGTGCAGTCGGACATGATCGGGCCCGTCTGATGAAGCGCGGCTCTGCGTGACAGGTCCAGTCGGCTTCCGTCGCGATCGCGCCAGACGCTTCCGTTGCGTCCCAGGCGCGTCGGCAGGACGCAATCGAACAGGTCAACACCCAGCCGTGCGTACGCGACGAGGTCCCCGGGGTGACCGACGCCCATCAGATAGCGCGGCTTCTCGGGTGGGAGCGCGGCCACGATCGATTGGAGCATCGCCGCGGTGACGGACTTGGGCTCGCCGACGCTCAGACCGCCGATTGCGAAACCGGGCGTCGGCTCGCGGGCCGCCGCGCGTG
>VBGG01000497.1:0-4672 GCA_005883405.1 Chloroflexota bacterium
CTCGAGCGAGCCGAGCCCGTAGAGGAGAAACGGCGCACCACCCGCGGGCGTGAGAGTCGCCAGGGTCGCCGGCGCCGCGGCAGACTCCATTCGCCAACCGTCTGGCTGGTAGCTCCGCAGGACCAGCGCGAGACCACCCAGCGGAATCAGCACCAGGCAGGCCGTGCTGAGGGGGGAAGCGATCCTGCCCAGTCCCCTGAGGGCGGCACGCACCCGCCGACATGCCGATGCGAGCGATACCGTGTTCACCCGACTGGCCGCTCACGATACAGCCGCGTGGTCCGTACCACCACAAACACGAGCATCGCCGGCAGACCGATGACGTCGCCCCCGGACGACAAGCCTGCCCAACGCGTCGTCTCCGACAGTTCAGGGTTGCCGGTGATGACGGACAGGTCCACGCGTGCAACGCGACGCGACAGGTCAGGCCTCCTCACGAAAGAAGACGAACCGACAGGCGGCACGTTCCATTCACCTGCGGGCAACTCGCGAGCATGCCACGATTGCGTCGCTCGGCGTCGCGAGGGGAGGCTCGGGGCACAGCGGCGAGCTCAACACCGCCGCTGGCTGGCCCGAGAGCTCAATGCCCATGCCCATGCGCATGCTCCAGACGTCGATCGTTTTCGCCGTGCAGTCAATCCTACCCTTGCCGAGCACGGGCCACTCCCCGCCGTTGATGCCGAGTGGGAGATCGTCGGCCTGCCGGCCGGCTACGAACGAGATATCACCCGTTGGCGCAACATTCACGGCGAGCAGGTCCAGCCGCTCGTTGTGCCAGCGCCGGTTAGCGAAGTACGCCTGTGCTTCGTCCGGGTGGAACGCCACGAAGTGGTGCCCGCCCTGGCCCGGGCGCCTTCGGTGACTGAGTACCAGTGGAAGTTCGGTCCGAACACACGCGCGAGCTGCACTTCATCGCCGCGGTTGAAGGCGTCGAAAAAATTTACCAGTAGCGCCGCGGCCTCCCCTGGCTGGCAGCCGGGCCACGGCTCATCGTTCCGAATTGCCTGGCGTGCCGCTCTGACGCTCTTCGCGCCCGGCACCGCGGGAGCCAAGACAATGCTCAGACGCAGCTTCGACCCAGTGCCGCCGGAGACCTTCTACGCATCGGTGTGGGCTGGGGTGGAGAGCATGATGACGCTAAGATGCCCGCGCGCGGCAGCGTGAACAGCGCCCGCCAGGTGGTCGAGTCGATCCAGGCGGCGATCGGCGTCGGGCTTGAGGTAGTCGCGCGAGAGGCAAAACGAGGGCTGGACCTGGTGTGCCTGGGGCGAGATGGGCATGGGTAACACCACCCCGGCGTCGGCTGTGGTTGCAGCCATGACCGGTTTGCCGGTCGAGCGGGTTACTGGTCGCGGCACCGGCGTCGGCGACGGTACCTGGCGGCACAAGTCGCTGTCGTCGAACGTGCCTGGGGCGAGATGGGCATGGGTACGTCGCGACGGATTGCGGTGGTCGTGGATGGATTCATCGCCACGGCGGCCGCGATGCTCGCCGTAGAGTTGTGCCCGCGACTGCGGGGCTACCTGATCGCTGCGCATCGCTCCGTTGAAGTCGGGCACCGAGTGGTGCTGGAGTCGTCCGTTCGACGAACCGGTGCGATGGAATGATCGAGAGACATGAATTGGTCTGACACTTCGGCCCGCCTGCGTTGCTTGTGCGGTAGTGATGCGTCTACCAACTTGGCCGCGAGTACGGGTGGACAAGCGGGAATCTGGAAACGGGCACGCGCCGCATGGCATTCGCCGGCGGGGCCTCGGTCGATCGAAACGGTTGCAACTCGGACAGGAAGGCGATGAGCTGTTTCCGTTCGATGATGTCGATCAGTTCGCTCAGTCCAGCGCGCGCCGCGTCGGCTTCGCGCTCGCTCAACCATCCGTTTGCCATGGCGTCGGCAAACTCGTCCTCGTCGCCGACGTAATACGTCAGGCCGTCGGCTCGGACGAGGACGTCTACCCACAGGTCAACGGCGAAAACAGCGTTCCTGTCAGCCACCATTGGCGTTGCGATGTCGCAGTTGAAACAGAACGGGATCGGGTTGGGGTCCGCTTGCTCCTCGACGAAATTGCCAGCTCTATCGGTTGTGACGTTGATTTTGAACCAGCGATCTGCGAACGCGTAGTGGCGCAGCACAGTCCCGCCGTAATCCGCCTCGACAACGAGTGCGGTTCCGTCGGACCGCAACACGCTTTGCTGCCCGTACATGAAAACCCGCAGGTCGTCCGGCGGGTGGAAGTCGTAATCCAGCAGTCGGTCCACGCCAGATCCAGGACTGCCTCTATCCGCCGGCGGGCACGAGGTCCGCTACTCCAGGCTCGCGTTGGCCAGCCAGAAACTGGCGTTCGTAGAGCCGTGCGTAGAGCCCGCCCTGTCGGACCAACTCAGCATGCCCACCCTGTTCGACAAGGCGGCCACCGTCGAGAACCAGGATGACATCAGCCGCCACGGTACATCTGACCGGCGTCTCAGAAGGGATCCTGCCCCGGCACAACCCACTGACGCTGGCGAGGCGGTTGGCGGCCGGCCGGAGCCCTCAGCCGATCTGCTCCGCCAACTCGACGATGATCCCCTCCGAGCCGCGGACGTAGCAGAGCCGACAGCTGTCTTCGTAGCGCTCCACCTCGCCAACGAGCTCCCCGCCGCGGGCTCGCAAGCTAGCGACGACGGTGTCGATATCGTCGACTGCGAATGCGACATGGCGGATACCCGGGGTGTTCGCCGGCGCGTGCCGGTCGCCGCCCCGGCCCGACGGGGCGTGAAACTTCGTCAGCTCGAGCCGTCCGTGGCCGTCCGGGGTCTCCACCATCGCGATCTCCGCCCGGACGCCCTCGAGCCCCACCACGCGGTCGACCCAACCGCCCTCGACCGGCCCTTTGCCCTGCAGCTTGAGTCCAAGATCGACGACGAACACCGTCGCGGCCGCGAGGTCGTCGACCACGATGCCCACGTGCTCCATGCGTTGGATCGTCATGCGCTCGACCGTAGCACGCGACGGCCCCAGCTACAGCGTCTCTCGGTTGCTGATCGGCTCGTGGGAACGGGCCGCCCATCGGTCTGCAGAGACCAGCGATGAGTTGCTCGGCTCAATCGAGTCATAGCTAGTACGCGAGCATAAGGAGGACGCTCAGTGAGACGACTGTTCCTACATAGTGTCGTGGTGCGAACTCCGTTGCTCCAACCGGCAGCGGAGATGACACCAGACTTCGAGACATGTCGAAACTGCTCGCACATGCGACCCTGGCTGGTGATGAAGCGACCGAATCCAACATGGCTCAGCCTGCCGCGGCGCTCATGCGCTTGATTAGATCCTCCACTGGAGTCGGCAGGCGTGTTTGAAAGTCCAGCAATTTCGCCCACCGCGGCTCGATGGTGATTCGCACCATCTGCTGATACAGCCCGCGGACCTGGGCTTCGAAGGCTGGCATCCCTGCCTCACCGACCTGCTTGCGCGCCGCTTCAAGGTATTCGGGCGGCACCCCCTCGACGGTTTCGAGCGAGGCGCTGCCGCGCACGAGCAGTACGTGCGGTGGAAACGTGTCGGTATCGATGGTGAGCGCCACCTGGGGGTGAGCGGCCAGGGCCCGCACCTTTGGAGAGCCGGGAATTGTGCAGATCACAAACTGCTCGCCGTTCCAGTGGAAGCCGAGCGGGACCGCACGCGGGGAACCGTCGACGCTGGTGTAGGCCACCCGAGCGGGGATGTTGGATCCAATCAGCTCTTGCGCAAGCGGATCGTTCAATACGTGCATCACATCATTGCGTTGCATGTTTATCCTCCTCATGCATTTGCGGGCTGGAGTCCGCGAACTCAGCAGTCGTGTAGCGAGATCAAACGTGCCATGGATTTCTCCAGGTGGTTTTCTCCACTCCAGGGTTCAGATGGATTGGGGAAACCTGAATAGCCGGTCAGGGTCGTAGACCTTCCTGGCCGCTGTCAGCCGCGGAAAGTTTGCTGGCGCGGTGTGCTGTGGACCAGTCGTCTAGCTCGGCGGCCCGCGCGCGGGCCGCCTGACGGACCAGGTGGTCGCGCTCGGCGATGTCCGTGGCCCGACGGGCGGCATCCGCGTACGCCGCGGCGGCAGCAGGCAGGTCGCCGCTGAGCTCGTGCAGGTAGCCGCGGACGGCGTGCCAGCGGTGCCGCTCGCCGAGCACCTTGCGCAAACGGTCGGTCTCGCGCAGCCCGGCGGCAGCGCCGAGGACGTGGCCGACTGCGACCGCGCGCCCGAGCACCGCGGCGGGGTCCTGGCGCACCGGGTCGTCGGTGAGGGCGACGAGGTCGTCGTACCAGGCCAGAATCTGCGGCCAGTCGGTATCCTCGGCGCTTGCCGCGTCGTCGTGCAGGGCGGCGATGGCGGCCTCGATCTGGTAGCGGCCGGGGCGCCCAACGGCCAGCGCCGACTGCAGGACGCGCACGCCCTAGGCGATCTCGCGGGTGTCCCACATACCGCGCTCCTGTCGGTCGAGCGTGACGATGCGACCCTCTGAGTCGAGCCGCGCCGGCAGGCGGGCGTGGTTGAGGAGCATCAGCGCGAGCAGCCCGCGCGCCTCGGGTTCCTCGGTGGCGAGGGTGAGTTGGCGAGCGAGCCGGATCGCCTCGCCGGCCAGGTCCACGCGGCCCGCGTGGCCCGCCGTGTAGACGAGGTAGAGCACGCGCAGCACGACGGCGAGGTCGCCG
>VBGG01000497.1:4679-5488 GCA_005883405.1 Chloroflexota bacterium
ATCGTCGCTTCGGGCACGAAGAACGCGTCGGCGATCTCCCGCGTCGTGAGGCCGCCGACGGCGCGCAGCGTCAGCGCCACCTGCGAGGCGGGCGCGAGGTCGGGATGGCAGCAGCGGAAGAGCAGGAAGAGCGTGTCGTCGCCCTCCTCGGTGGCCTGGCTCTCTTCAGTGGCGGCGGGCCGCGGCTCGGCGTACGTCGCCTCCTCGCGGCGGTGACGGGCGGCCTCGCCGCGGCGGGCGTCGACGAGCCGCCGGGTCGCGACCGTCGCCAGCCACGCGCGCGGGTCGCGTGGCGGGGTCGCCGGCCACACCCGCAACGCCTCCAGCAGCGCCTCCTGCAGCGCGTCCTCGGCGGCATCGAAGTCCTCGCCCCGCCGGACCAGGCCCGCGAGCACCCGAGGGACGAGAGTGCGCAGCGCGCTCTCGTCCAGCTGTCGCATCGGCTCGTCGCTCACGCCAGATCAGTCGGCTCAGTGCGCATCGGACATGACCTCGCGGACGTCGATCCACTCGTACAGCGGCTCTCCGCCCGGGCCGGGCTCGGACGAGACGTAGGCCGCGAGCTCGACCGCGCGCTCGTACGACTCGACGTCGATCATGTACCAGCCGGCCACGAGATCGCTGGTTTCGGGCAGTGGGCCGTCGGTGGTGACTGGTGCGGCGTCCGGGCCGCCGTAGCGGACCCAGGTGCGCGCCGGCGTGAGCGCCTGCGCGTCGACAAACTCGCCATTTTCCTCGAGCAGCGCGCTGACGTGCTTGAGGAAGGCCATGTGCGCCTCCACGTCCTCGGGGGCCCACTGGTCCATCGG
>VBGG01000498.1:0-1654 GCA_005883405.1 Chloroflexota bacterium
GGACTGGCGCTGTGCGTGACCTGGACGTTTGAGGCTATCGGCCCGAACACCCATGCCGGTAACGGCGCTGGTGCTGCCGCCTGCTCCGGACAGCCCTGCTGTTGGAGCAAGCCGCGGATCCTTGTCAGGTGCTCATCAGCCAGCTGGATACCACGCTCCAGGTCGTGCCGGTGGGATGGATGAACTGCCCTGAGTTTGTTGGAGGCTCCTACCCTTTGAGGAAAAGGAGCCCATGGCAGCATCAAACAGTGCATTCCAGCGCCGCTACCCGCCCGAGATGCGCGAGCGAGCCGTGCGCATGGTCCGCGAGGCGATCGCCGAGAGCGGCGAGCGCGTGGGAGCGGTCACCCGGGTAGCCCGCCAACTCGGGATTGGACCCGAGTCATTGCGTAACTGGGTGAAGCAAGCCGAAATTGACAGCGGCAAGCGGCCAGGTGTGACGACCGCAGAGCAGCGGCGGATCAACGAATTGGAACGTGAGAACCGGGAGCTGAAGCGTGCCAACGAGATCTTGAAGGCCGCCGCCAGTTTCTTCGCGCGGGAGCTCGACCCGCGACTGCCGAAGTCGTGAGCTTCATCAGCGCACACCGTGAGGGCTGGGGGGTCGAGCCGATCTGCCATACGCTGCAGGTCGCCCCATCGACGTACTACGCGACGGTCTGCCATCAGTCCTCTGCGCGTCAGCTCAGCGACCAGCAGCTGAAGTGTGAGATCGCGCGAGTGCACCGCGAGAACTTCGGCGTGTATGGCATGGAGAAGGTCTGGCGCCAGCTCAACCGCGAGGGCATCAAGGTTGGTCGTGATCGTGTCGCCAGGCTCATGCACGACCTGCACCTGAGCGGCGTCGTGCGCGGCAAGAAGAAGCGGACGACTGTCGCAGACGAGGTCAGCCCACGGCCTGCCGATCTGGTCGAACGCAACTTCACCGCTGCAGCTCCGAATGCGCTGTGGGTGGCCGACCTGACCTACGTCAGCACCTGGACCGGCTTCGTATACGTTGCTTTTGTCATTGACGTGTTCAGCAGGTTCATCGTTGGCTGGCGCGTCTCGAACTCCTTGCACACCGAACTGGCGCTCGATGCACTCGAGATGGCCATCTGGCGACGCCAGCGTCAGGACCTCACCGGCCTGATCCATCACTCCGACCGCGGCGTTCAGTACGTGGCCATCCGCTATACCGAGCGGCTCGCCGACGCCGGCGCCGTGGGTTCGGTGGGCTCACGAGGAGACTCCTATGACAACGCGCTTGCGGAAGCCGTCAACGGCCTCTACAAGGCCGAAGTGATTCGCAAACGAGGTCCATGGCGCTCGCTCGAGCAGGTGGAGCTGGAAACCGCCGAGTGGGTGGACTGGTGGAACCAGAGGCGACTGCACGGCGCCCTCGGTGACATACCACCGGCCGAATTTGAGGCGCTTTATCATTCCCAGCGCGACGCCGCAGAGGCCGCATAGAGTCCAAGCCGCCGAGCCTCCAAAAAACTCAGGGCGACTCAGTTCGTATACATTGGCGGGCGCGCCTGTAGCGTCGCCTCAACCGCCGCGGCGACGGTCGCTGAGATCTCCGGCGCCGTGGAAGCGACCGAATGCGGCGCGACCGGGGCACGTGAACTGATGCCGCAGGCGCCGAGAGCGACGACGGCGCCCAGGACGGCTA
>VBGG01000498.1:1966-4097 GCA_005883405.1 Chloroflexota bacterium
GGCCTTGCGGCGCCTCACTATCAAGAGAAACGGGCGATAGGTCTGTCCGAAGAGTCTGCGACGTTGTGAGGTGCTGGTAGCGTCTGCGGCATGCCGACCTGCCCGTATTGCCGACAGAGCGTCGTCACACGTGATGGCCAGGACCGCCATGGTCGCCAGCGCTTCGCCTGTGGCGGCTGTGGCCGAGACTTCACGCTTTGGTCCGCTTCCGCCTTCTCGGGCTACCGCTGGCCCGCAGACGTGATCCTGATAGCCGTGCGCTGGTACCTACGGCACCCACTCTCTGGTACGAGCGTGATGGAGCTGCTGGCCGAGCGTGGCATCGACGTGTCCAACCGGACCGTGCTGCGCTGGGCCCAAGCGTTCGGGCCGCAACTCGCGCCTGAAGCGCAAGCACCGTCGACCGCTCGGTCGCCGCTGGTACATCGACGAGATGTTCTTCTTTCGCGGTAAGGACAAGTGGTACGTGTACCGCGCCGTCGATGAGCACGGCCAGGACCGTGCCGACCGCCGTGCACAGGCGGAGCGGATGGCACCGCGCGACTGGCGAGACGACCCAGCCGATCGAGCGCAGTCGCGTGCCGACACGGGATCGTCTATGCACCCGTGAGCTGGTGGCTCCCGAAGGCATTCGCTGGGCCCTGGCCGAGGCACCCGACCAGCAAGCAGGCTTACGCAACCCAACCATCGGCAGGGTGGCGCTCAAAGTCCGTGCTCTCGCCACGCAATTGGCCTGCTACACCGAGGTCTTCGGCCTCCGTAAAAAGAAGCTGACGACGGCCGTATCCGCTGCAGCCGGGACTCCGATGAGCCGTCCCTGGTCCTGGTTGCGATACCGCCACAACCCCACCGGACGCCAATCCCCTGGTCCGCCTGAGGTTCGAAGACCAGATCTCACCCAAGCCGTCGTCTGGCTCGAGAGCTAGAACACAATTTCCGTCAGGTCGGTGGTGTTCCCCGACTTGGACGAGCACCGGCTTAAGTGGTTTCAGGCGCCTGGTCACACATGGTCGCCGATACGCGCCCAATGGGGCGCCGGGCTGCCCAATGTCGCTCTGCCCGATCAACTCGGCGTGCCGACCGACCGACCTGATCTTGGGCCATTCAATCACTGGCGGGTTGGCCGACCGCCCTCGTCGGGGTCGACCACCGAAGGCATTGGCGGCTCAACGCCGGTCCGGGAATACGGCAAGCTAATGGCCACGGCATCGGTCGACGTCGCATATCGGCCAGGCCATCGCGGCTGGTGCGCCCAGGCGCTTGAACCGGCTGTGACCTCGTTCACTACGCCGCTAGCCTCGCAAAGCGCTCGTCGTGGTGTCTTCAGGGCACGATGAACACAGGCTCGCCGACGACCCACCCGGCTATACTGCCAATCCGGCGGGGCGCCCCCGCGCGCTGTTCGCCGAGAGTGCGGCACTGCACGAGCAGACGAGGTAGTCGGCATACCAGCCAGCGGTCCTCCGGCTCATAGTCGGCGTGTGCCGGGCCGCGCGTGTGCATCGCCGGCCGCGTGGCCGTTCACAGCGAGGCGGCTGCCAGTCCGCTCATCGCGCCACTGCGCGTGGGTCTTGGAGTCACCCATCTGAGCGTCGCCGCGCGGAGTGTTTAGGACCGTTCACCAGGCTCTTGCGGGTCTTGATCTGGATGCCCGTCGCACCGCCGGCGATGCAGCGCGGCACTCGCACACGAAGCCCTGGTGCACGCGACGAGGACAGCGGGCTGAAAGCGATTAGACTCTTGTTCAACAACGTGCCAAGCGGTGACGCTTCCAGCTCGAGCATCGCAGCCCGACCTCCCGGGCAGCCTGAACTGGCAAGCGGCCGACACCCGCGTCCGCCGAATGTCGAGCGCGCACGGATAGCGGTCTTAGACGTGACAAACTAAGGAAGTTGTCAGCTTGAGCGCGGATTGGCGATAAGCATCGCGAGGTGCCCGTCGCTGTTGCTCCTTCCGACCACTCGCGCTATCGAGGCTACCGCTATCCGCCCGAGATCATCGCTCATGCCGGGCAGTGGGAGTGTCGGAAGAGGCAGCTCGGATACTGCAGGCAGCAACGAAAAAGATAGCCGGTCCCGTGGGCAGTGTTGCGAAACCGAGCGCTGCAGCAACCAGTAGCGTGATGCGCATG
>VBGG01000499.1:0-6668 GCA_005883405.1 Chloroflexota bacterium
GCGTCCAGATCCGCGTCCCGCCAGCGGAGCGCAAGGGCCTCACCAAGACGGAGTCCACTGGCGAGCATGAATGCGTACAAGTGGTCGTAACAGTGTCCACGGGTCCAGGAAGGCGGGGCTCGCGCCAGGCCCGCGAAGTCGAGGCGATGCGCGCCTGCAACTGTCTGCAGGCTGGGATCTGCGGCGAGCAGGCCTTCCGCCAGTCGCAGAATAAGGGCGTCGCGGGCGAGCGGCTCCAACCCTGAACTGAATAGCTCAGTGACCGCCCCCGCAAGAAACGGATTCAACGCGACCGGCTCGCGCACGAAGGGCAGCGGCGTAGGCCGAGCGGTGATCGCGCGTACGGCGGCACCGATACGGTCCGGCGCGACGTCCACGATATGGTAGCCGAATCCCCTGTCCGTGCCAGCACGACCGTCGTGCTTCTCGTCGGGGTGCAGGACGGTCACCTGCCCGCGCAGACTGCGCTCGACGCTGCCGCGGTAGTCGAAAGTCTGAACGCCCATGTCGGTGACACCGATGGGATACGTGTCGTGGCGATGCGTGGCGAAGCCGCGGCCGCCGAACCAGGCTTGGAGTAGCTCGACCCGCCAACCGGTCCCCGACTGCGCACCCAATCGCCGCACGATTGTTCTAGACCTTCGCCCGCCGACCTGCCTAGACTCGGTGCCATGCGCCGAGTGTACTTTCTCGCCAGGCGCGGCTCGCAATGACGCCCGAGCATGCACTGGCAATCTTTGCATTTTCGGTCTCCGCCGCTGGCACGCCTGAGCCCAGCAACGCTCTGCTGACTGCGACGGGCGCAAACGTCGGCGTTGTCCGTGGGCTGCCCGCGCTGGTCGGTGTCGCGGCGGGCATGGCGCTGCTGATGTTCGTGGTGGGGTTCGGGCTCGGTGCCGTGATCCTCGAAAACGCCGCCGTCCTGACGGCCGTCAAGTGGAGCGGCGTCGCCGTCTTGTGTTGGCTTGCCTGGAAGATCGCTATGTCGCGAGGCACCAGCATCGCCAACAACTCGCGGCCGGCCGGTTTCCTCGGCGCGGCCGGCTTTCAGTGGGTCAATCCGAAATCGTGGCTAGTCTGCACGAGCGCCGCGGCGACATTCCTCAACCCAAGCGGCGGCACCGCGCAGCTGCAAGCGGGGATGCTCGCACTCATCTTTGTGCTGGCCGCGTTGCCGAGCTGCTTCGCCTGGCTCGCGTTTGGCGCCGTTCTGCAGCGCGTGCTGCACTGGGAGCGGGCCCTTCGCACGTTCAACATCGTTATGGGAGTGCTGCTCGCGGCCTCCGTGGTTCTGTTCCTCACGTAGAAGAGGTCCGGGCAAAGCAGGCATGACCAGGAGCTGGGGGCAGGGGAACCAATCTCCATCACGAGTCCGTTGCCATGCAATGGTGTCGCTTTGGGCGCTCGGCGTTTGTGATTGCAGATTTAGCACGAATTCGGGCCTTCGACGCATCGGCGTTAAACTTCTGCCCCGAGGCCTGCTACTGGCACATCTTTACGGTCCGAGCTGAGGGGGAAGCCCGGCCACGCCAGTGCAGCTCACCAATGGCGAGTGGCACCACTTCGCACCCGGCTGGTCGCCTGATGGCGCACACATCACGTGTATCTCTACTCGCCGCGATGACTGGGACACGGAGTGGGTCTGGGACGTGTTCGTGCTTGACGCACATGACGGCGCCGCTCCGCCGCGCTGCTTGACCCAGTCTCAAGGGACGTGCGCGGCGCCCGCCTGGTCGCCCGATGGAAACTGGATCGCCTACTACGCGAACGAGTGCCCGAGCACCGCCTACACCCAGGACTATTATCTGTGGCTGATGCCCGCGGCCGGCGGCACTCCACGCAACGTCAGTCGACGGCTGGACCGCGGCTGCCAGGTCTCGCAGCCGCCCAGCACGAACGAGCCACCGCACTGGTCGGCCGACTCGGGCACCGTTTTTTGCCATGTCCGACAGGGCGGCTTCTATCACTACTACGCGTATGACCTGGCGGCTGACCAACTCCACCCAGTGCTCGCGTCATCTGACGTGGAGGAGCCGATCGATGGCTGGGTCCGCCAGAGCGTGGATGGAGGTCTGCTGACGTTCACCGCCGCCACCGCCGTCCGGCCGGCCGAGCTCTATCGCGCCAATCATGGTCGCCTGACGGACCTGAATGGCGATGCGCTGGCATCATTCAATGTCCGCGCGCCGCAACGGATCAGCCACACCTCAGCAGAAGGCTGGGAGATTGAATCATGGCTGTGGCTGCCGCCGTCGTATACCACGCTGATGGTCCGCTGCTGAGCGTGCTCTACTATCACGGTGGACCGCACAACACCGTCGCGCTCGGCTTCAACGAGCAATTGCACGTGCTTGCCGGCGCCAGATTCGCGGTGGTGGCGGTGAATTTTCGGGGTAGCACCGGTTTCGGCGCTGCCTTTGCGGACTCCATTCTGCGCGACTGGGTACGCGCGAGCTGGAGGATGGGCTTGCCGTCGTGGACCGTTTGGTGGCGCAGGGAGTTGTCGATCCGGATCGGCTCGGTGTGTTCGGTGGCAGTTATGGCGGGTTCATGACAAATCTGGCATTGAGTCGCACGAACCGGTTTGCCGCCGGCGTATCGTACGCTACCATCTCCGGGCTGGACACCTGGTCCCTGCAGACCGATCATTGGGAATCCGTGGATTGGGATAGCGGCGGTCCGCCGTGGGAGATTCCCGACTACTATCGCAGCCACTCCCCGATGACCCGTGTCGCGGACATCCACGCGCCACTACTCATCCTGCACGGCGAGCAGGACTATCGCTGCGCGGTGGGCGAGGCAGATCAGCTGTTCGGAGCGCTGCGCAAGCTCAAACACACCGTCGAGCTGGTGCGCTATCCTGGCGGCTCACACGCCTTCGCCCACATCGGTCCTCCCAGCCACCGCCTGGACTTTCTCCAGCGCGTGGTCGACTGGTTTCACCGCTACCTGTGACGGAGGCGCGCGTTCGCACGCATGGGTCCCCTCTGGGGTATGCGGGTCCGGCGCTGATGCTGTCAGCCTGGTGCGGCGGCGGGGAGGCCCCAGACGACCGTCGATTCGACCTGGAGCTGGAGCCGGCCGTCGACACAGGCGACTGTTCCACGCGCGATCAGCTCCTCCAGTACTTGCCGAATCGAAGTGTCGAACGCGGCCGTGGCCTGAGGACCCATGTGGGTCCGCGAGAAGCTCCGTTGTGAGTAGCGGGCCCCGAGGTACACGTCGATAGTTGGCTGCCACGAGTCGGGGCCGCAGTGCTGTTGGCCGAGTTTCCGAAAGAGATGGCGCCCGGTCAGCTCGTCGATCAGGTTGACGGTCTGCCAAACTCGAATCAGTGGGGACTCGCGAAAGATTGGCTGCAGCCGCTCGCGCAGCTCTGGCGGCCCGTCCCAGTTGCGGGACACGATGGCCAGCACGCCGTTCGGCGTGAGCAGGTCCGCAAACAGCGGCATCACGAAGTGCCACTCCATCCAATGCAGGCTCTCGCCGGCGGAGATCAGCGCGTAGGGAGGCTCCACCTTCGGCAGGATGTCCTCCACACGCGCGTCTGCCCGCGGCCAGCATGCGTTCGGAGGCGTCTACCGCATCGACGCACTCAACGAGTTGGGCCAAGCGTCGGCTGATGTCACCCGTCCCACAGCCGATGTCCAGGACGCGACGCGGCTGATCGACTGCGAGCTCCGCCAGCAAACGGATTGCGGACTCGGGGTATGGCGGCCGCGCCGGATACGCAGCGACCACCAGTGGGTCCTGGAACCAGGTTCCGTAGTGGCTGCTATAGAGCTCCGGCTTCGGTAGCATCCGGCTGCTTTCTCAGCGCCGACGGAGGTGGGTGGTGATCGAGGGAGGCGTTACGCCGCGCGAGTCCATGCCGTCATCGTGCGCGTGGCCGCCGCGTGGCGCGACGTCTACCCACGCCAGGACGATCGAGGCGAGCAAGCTCGCGCCCGCCAATGCGATGCCCCAGGTTATGCCGACGAGCCACAGCGCCAGCCCAGCCACGAACGCGATCGCCGCGAGCCTCCAGCGGTGTCGAGCCAGAGTCGATCGCATGCTTGACTAACTCACCAGCGAACGGTGCGGGCGCAGCACGCAGAACTCGTTGCCCTCGGGATCGGCCAGCACGACCCAGCTGACGTCGGGACCCTGGCCGATGTCAACGCGCCGCGCGCCGAGCCCGATGATACGCTCAACCTCCGCATCGCGATCGTCAGGATCGAGGTCAATATGCAGCCGATTCTTCAGTGTCTTTTCTTCGGGAACGGGGACAAAGCATAGACCAGGATAGCGATGCTCGTCAGCGCCGACGATCACCTCGTCGTCAGACTCGTACAGGACCTGCTGCCCGAGCACCGCCGCCCAGAAGCGAGCGATGGCTCGCGCATCGCGCGCGTCAACGACCAATTGATAGAAACGGACGGCCATGCGGCGATGCTATCTTGCCGCAGCGAGCTCGACCTGGTCCGAGAAGCGCTGGATGCGTTCGCCCTACGTGGTGAGGTGCTCGAGCTCGCCGGCGGCACTGGCTTGTGGACACAGCAGCTCGCGCAATCCGCCGATAATCTGCCGGTCGTCGATGCGTCACCGGAAGCGCAGCGTATCACCCGTGAGCGCCTGCAAAACCCGCGCGTCCGCTATCTGGAGGCAGACATCTCGGCGAACCCGCGTCCTTGGATCTGGCGGACAATCCGTTCGGCAATTGTCCAGCGTGGCCAGCGAGTCCGCGCCTGGAAGTGACGCTCCCGCCTGAGCCGGCGCATTCAGACTGAGCCCTGCTTTACACTCGAGGCGCGTGAGTCCAACAGCGGAAGTGACGGAAGTGACGGCCGCCGCGCGGCTGCGGCAACTCCTGGAAAGCGTGGTGTGGGGCCGTCCGGCCGAGGGAATCCTGCTGTCGGCAGGCCTCGACACCAGCGCGATTGCAGCGCTTGCACACGCTGGCGGCGTGCGTCCACTCGCGGTGACCGTGTGCTGGGATGAGGGCGTGCCTGACTACGGCTTCGCCACGGAACTGGCGCGACGACTGGGTCTCCAGCACCACGTTGTCTGGGCTGGCGACCAGGCGCTGCTCGAAGCCATGCCCGACGTGATCGCCATCTTGCGGAGCTTCGACCCGATGGAGCTGCGGAACTCCGCTGTGCAGTATCTGGGATTGCGCGCCCTCCGCGAAAGCGGCGTACGGTCTGCCTGGGTGGGCGACGGTGCGGACGAACTGTTCGCCGGCTATAGCTATATGACCGCGATGGAGCCGGACGTGCTGTCCGCATACACCCGCGAGCTCGCGAGCTTCATGCATTTCTCGGCCACGCCGCTGGGCGATTCGCTCGGCGTGGAAGTCCTCTCGCCATACCTGGAGAGGGAGATGATCGACTTCGGCGTCAGGTTGAGTCCGCTCGACAAGGTCGGTGAACGCGGCGGCGAGCGGCATGGCAAATGGGTGCTGCGCCTGGCGATCGAGGACCTGCTACCACCGCGCTTCGTCTGGCGCACCAAGACTCCGGCGGAGTACGGGTCCGGAAGCACGCGCCTGGAGACGGCGGTGCTGGACCGCCTGAGCGAGCCGGAGTTTGACGACCTACAGGCCGAGGCGATAGCGGATGATGGCGTACGCCTGCGCGATCGCGAGCAGGCCTTGTACTATCGGCTGTACCGAGCGCAGTTCGGCCCTCCGCGGGCCGAGCCAGGCGAGCCCCGGTGTCCGGCCTGCCAGGCGCCGCTGGTGAATCCGCGGTCCCGCTACTGTGGTTGCTGTGGTGAGTATCCGGTAGCTCCCGCCACCTGAGGTTGGCGCCCTCGGCCATTCGCTCTCTTTAGCACAGGGTGATCTGGACTGTACACGCGCCGCTCGTGAGCGGCACGAGGACCTGCTCGCCAGTTACGCGAAGGTCAAACTGCCGCGTCGATGCGTCTCCGCATGAGATGTCCACGATCGCCGGTAGCCGCTCCGACTGCCCCTCGCGCGTCATCTGATGCGCCCATACCTTGAGCTCTTTTGCCTGAGAGGCTGGGAGCTCGATGATCGCCTGGCGGAGCGCCGATAGCTTCGGTACGCGGCCACCCGCTGCCTGGCAGACCTGCTCACCGTCTGCATAGCGCAGCCGCACGTTCGCTGTTGCCGGTTGGCCTTTGATGGTGACGGCGAACACCGCCGCCTGGGCGTCTCGCTGGTCGTCGCGCAGCTCCACCACCGCGCGCGGAGTAAACGCGCCTCCGCGGGCCATGGCAATCGTCGCCCCCACCGCGAGCATGCCGACGGCCAGCGCGCTGGCCTGCTGGATGGCGCCAGACCAGATGACCAGGCCGTGCAGGAAGAGATTGGTCACGAATAATACGTAAATGCCACCTACGACGATCGGGTGACCCAGGAAACGCAAGACCAGACCTGGTACCAGCTCCGCCTTGCGGCGCGCCGCGACGAGCATGAGCACGGGAAAGACTCCGCCCACCAGTGTCCCGGTGATCACACCGCCATAGCTCAACGGCGCGGTGAACGATTGGTTCCCGGTGAGCAGCAACCATTCGCTGAGCAGGAACACCAGCCACACCGGAGTCAGCGACACCACGAAACGGCCGCGCTCGCCCGCTATCGCCTCTCGCATTCGGCGCGTCAGCTCCCACGCCCCCTTTACCCCAGTCCGACGAGCGTCGGAGGCCGCTGCGCCGTCCGG
>VBGG01000499.1:6806-21554 GCA_005883405.1 Chloroflexota bacterium
AGACCAGTCAGCCTGGCGCGGACAAGGCGATCGCCCTGGCCGGTGTACGTCGCCACGTCGGAATCTCCGACCTCGCCCTGGCGGATCAGCCAATTGAGAAACCGCCGTTCGTCATCCGGCAGCACCAGGGCGTCCGCCATACGCAGACCGAGCGCATCCCAGCCGCCGGCGTAGCTCACGCTCATTGATGACGTAATCCCCAGGCGCAGGCTCTCCCTGCCGGCGTCGAGCACTTCGAGCCCCAGGCTGAGTCCGCCGTCTCTCAGCTCCGGGACCCGGTCCACAACCGATGCCATGTCCCAGCGCCCGTTCACCGCAAACTCAACGTGGCGACTGTCGGTGTTCATATCAACGTCCAGGCGGAGTCGCGGCTGGTCCTCCTGGAGCCCCAGGTAGGTGATGCTCAGCCGCAAGCTGTCGGCCGACCGACGGCGCGGCTCGAAAACCAGGCTGCCCTGCCGACGGGGGAGCAGCAAGACCCTCCGCGAGCGGGAGGGGAGCCACTCGCGGACCATGTTCATCAGCCCAAGCGAGAACCACACGGATGCCATGCCCATGGCAAGAATCGCGAACAGCGAGCCAAGTACCTGGACGCTGGGGCCCACCTCGGTAACCAGTGGCGCCAGCGCCGTGCCTGAGAGCCCCGCCAGCGTCTGGGGCGCGATGGCTCCATTCATCGCCAGAACCCACAGGCAATACAGGGCCATCGCGGCAACCTGTGCTGCGATACTGCCCTGGATCAGCGCGCGAGCGCTCGGGTCTCGCTGGAGCACAACCCTGGCGGAGCTACCCACCGACAGATGGCCAAAATATGCCAGCAGGACAACACCGAAAATCAGCCGGAGGATCGACGGGTCGAACGGGCGTCCGCCAAGCAGAGGTACGTTGACATACGTCAGATTCGCCCACTGAAGGTGGCTGAGAGCGAGCAGTGAGATGACGAGAATGATCCCGATGTTGACTGCTCCAATCACGAGCGCGGAGGCGACGCTGGAGCTGAGAGACTGACGCGAGAGAAAATAGAGGCCGATCAAGAAAAGCAGCGCGGCCCACACTGCCGCCGGCACGCTTGTAGCGTCAGCGAGAATGGTCCCGGTGCCGATGTAATAGGCGAGTAGTGCAAGGAAACACACAATCGCAAGCGACACTGACAGAATGACCGAGGCCGCACCGCCCAGGTATTCGGCCACGAGCCGACCGAAGAAGGCGTTGCTGTAGCGCAGCGCGCCGCTGCGAGCAACCGATTCGGCCATAGCCGCGATCGTGAGCTGGTTGATCACTCCGAGCACCACCAGCAGCGCGACGCCGGCCAGTGGGCCTACCGCGGCGAGTGCGATCGGAAGTGCAAGGATACCCGCGCCGACCGTCTCGGTCAGGGTCAACGCGAAGGCGGTCCAGAAGGGTGGCAGCATCTCCAGCCGGCGCGCCAGCGCGGTCCAACCCCAACCAAGCCGGTCGAGCGGACTGACGCGAGGCGCATAGATGGAGTCCAGTGACGTGCCGAATTGCCGCTGGTAGGCAGCACGGACTTGTTCCGTGTCGAGGCCCAGAGCTGCCCGCACACCCGGCACGCGCTGCTGGGGGAGCCGGTACTTCTGGCCAACCAGGTGGGCGATTGCCGCTCTCAGCCTGGAATTATCCGGTGCGAGGTCTGCCCACTCGGCAGCATAGCGCTCGAGGTCCTGGATTGTCGGACGCAGTGGCGGTTCCCGTCCGAGCGCGAAGGCCTCGAGGAAGGCGAGATCTCGCTCCTTCGCGGCTTGCTCCGTGGGGAACCGCTCCACGGCCTGACGCGACTCGGCCACCAGCGTGGCGGTCCGAGTCTCGATGAGGAACAGCAGCGTCTGGGCGCGCCTGGCCGGCATGCCACCGAGGACCTCTTCGCGCGTCAGCAGGTCATCGGTCGACATAGTTTTATTCCCAGAATGGGGGGCCTCAGGCCACCAGTGCGGCGGCCACCCGCCGCAGCTCGGCGGTCATCGCGTGGTCCGGGCACCGCAGCGCAAAAATCCCTGCACTCGCCAGCGCCATCATGTCATCGGAGTGGGGCAGCACGGCTGCCACCTCCGCCTGATAGGTTGCCTCCACCCGCGCCCGGACCTCACCCGGATCGAAAATCTGCGGCACTTTGTTGACGATCAGTACCAGGCGGGGCACTCCCAGTTTGCGCGCCACTTCCACCGTGACGCCTGTGCCCTGGTAGTCCTGCTGGTCCGGTCGCAGGATGATCGCCACGACGTGCGAGATCGCGATCGAGAGGAGGGTTTCCTCGTTGAGACCAGGATGCGTATCGATCATCAACACATCCAGCTTCAACTGCCGGATCAGCTCGTGGAAACCTTCGTTGAGCAAGCCGACGTCGTAACCCTCTCGCAGCACGCGCGTAATCTCGCCGGCCCGAATGCTCGAGGGGATCAGGAAGAGCTTGCCGCCATGATCCGTTCCGAGGTACGGAGTGGCATCGTGAGCGGTCTCGGCGATGTCGCACTTGCCCCATAGGTAGTCGTTGAGCGAGTGGCCGATGTTGTCCTCGTCCAGGCCGAACAGCACGTGAAGGCCGGGTGATTGGATATCCGTATCCACCACCCCGACGTGCCGGCCCTGGCCCGCCAGCAGGGCAGCCACATTGGCCGTGGTGTTCGATTTGCCCGTCCCGCCCCGGAACGAGTGGACGGCGATGATCGTGGACATGGCCGTTGTCTCCTCAGCGCTTGTGGAGCATCATCTTCATGCCGTATCTGGGCCGTAACGTCAGCGCCGCGTGTGGTTCGACCCGCTGGTCCGCCGCCAGCGTAAAGCGAAACCTCTGGGCGATGGTCCCGATCAGCAGGGCAGCTTCCATGAGCGCGAACGCATAGCCGATGCACAGGCGCTGTCCCCCACCGAACGGAAAGTAGGCGTACTTTGGCAGCTGTTTCGCCAGGCCGTCCGCCCACCGCTCTGGCTTGAAGCTGTCCGGGTCGTCGAAGTAGCGGGGATCGCGGTGCATCACGGCCTGGCTCATCAGCACGATCGATCCTTTAGGGACGCGGTAACCGCCGATCTCGCACGTTTCAACTGCCTGGCGGGCGATGCCCCACGCTGGCGGGTACAGTCGCAGGACTTCGCTCACGACCATGGCCGTGTAGCGGAGCTGCTGAACATCGTCGACACCAGGCGACCGACCACACAGTACGCTGCCAAGCTCGGCGTGCAGCTCGGCCTGCACGCCTGGGTACTGCGCGAGCAGGTACCAGCACCAGGTCAGCGTGAGCGCCGTCGTATCATGGCCCGCGAACATCAGCGTCATCAGCTCGTCGCGAACCTGTCGCGGGCTCATACGGCTGCCGTCCTCGTCCTGTGATTGCAGGAGCATCGACAGCAAGTCGCCACGATCGGTGTCGGTCGCTCGCCGCTCGTCGATCACCCTGTAAAGGGCCGAATCGAGGCGCTCCAGCGCCTTGCGCAGCCGCAGGTTTGCCGGCGTCGGGATTGAGTCAGGCAGCAGGATCCAGAAGCTGCTGAGCACTCTCTGGTAGTGCTCCAGGGTGACGGCGAGCGCGTCCCGTACATCGGCCGCCTGATCACCCACGTCGGCATCGAACAGGGTCTTGCCGACGATCTCGTAGGTGATCTGCATCATCTCTTCGTGGAGGTCGCGGTCCTCGCCGTCGCGCCAGGTAGCGAGCCTGCGCTGTGCGATTGCGACCATCACGTCCGCGTAGGCAGCGACGCGCTCCCTGTGGAAAGCGGGCTGAGCCAGGCGCCGCTGGCGTCGCCAGGCTTCGCCGTCGCTGCTCAACAGGCCGTTGCCCAGAAACAGATTCATCCGCCGCAGGGCAAAGGGCTTGATGAAGTTGTGGTTGTGCGTGACCAGGACGTCCTCGATCAAATCCGGGTGGTTCAGCAGGAAGCTCCGCTGCGGGCCCGTGCGGAACGTCACGACGTCGCCGTAGTCCCGGGCGCACGTGCGCAGGAAGCCCACCGTGTCGCGGATGAACTCCGCGCCATGGCCGAGGGGCGAGCGTGATTTCGGCCCGGGTGGAAGAATAGAGGTAGCGGCGCCCATGGCTGGCGCCACGTTACTCCCCGCCCCGGATAACGCCAAGTGGTGCCGGGCTGGTGCGCGTCAGCCTGGGCTGGTAGGCTCGTGCGGTTCGGGGAGTGGAGGCCTCCACGCAGCGAAGGAGGCGGGGTGGGCACAGGCCCGAAGGCCATCGAAAACCAGCAAGCCCAGGTCAGGCGGCTGGTGCAGTTCTACACCTGGGACATCCCGGTCAACCTGTTTTTTGGCCCGGTGCTGCTGGGTATCTACGCCATCTACCCGCTCGCGCCTCTGCCACCTCTCGCAGGCCTGATCCTCCTGAACGCGGCCCTGCTGCTGTGGGCGCGTCGCCAGGCGCAGCACCAGGACTTCGATCGGGCGATCCTGGCCACATGCGCTGGGCTGTGGGTCATCATTCTCGGCGTCTGTTTCGCGGCGCCGATGGTCTTTCCGATCATGTTGCCCATGACCATCTGGCCAGTGGCGCTCGCACTGCCATACCTGACCAGCGGCGGCCTGCGCCGGCTGATGATCCTGTCGACCGCCGTGTCGTTCGTGAGCTCCGTTTTCGCGGTGCGCGTCGACCCGTTCGGTCTGCTGGCGGTCGTTCCCGAATGGGTTGTTCCCGCGCTGATAGTGACGGTAGTGCCGCTCAGTACCGGTTTCATTTGCCTGTTGTTGTGGCACTACAGCAGGCACCTGAACGAGACGCTCGCCCGTGTGCGAGCCAGTAACGCCGCGCTCCAGCGATCGGAACGGGTGCTGGAGGGTAAGGTTGCCGAGCGCACGCGCGAGCTGGCCGAGGCCCGCGATAAGGCGCTAGATGCCACCCATGCCAAGAGCGCGTTCCTGGCCACCATGAGCCACGAGATTCGCACCCCGATGAACGCCATCATCGGTATGAGCGGGCTGTTGCTGAACACCCGTCTGAGCGCTGAGCAGCGCGAGTTTGCCGAGATCATTCGCACCAGTGGCGACGCGCTCCTGACCATCATCAACGACATCCTGGACTTTTCGAAAATAGAAGCCGGCAAACTGGAGCTCGAGCAGATCCCCTTCGATGTGCGAGAGTGCCTGGAGGCTGCCCTCGATCTGCTCGCTACGCAGGTGACGCACAAGGGCCTCGAGCTGGTGTGCGAGGTCGACGACACGGCGCCGGCGGTGGTGGTGGGGGACGTCACCCGCCTGCGACAGATTCTGATCAACCTGCTCAATAACGCCGTCAAGTTCACCGAGCGGGGTGAGGTCGTCCTATCAGCTGCCGCACGCTCAATCGAAGACCGGCGCTACGAGCTGCACTTCGCGGTCCGCGACACCGGCATTGGTATCCCTCCGGATCGTCTGGACCGCCTGTTCCAGTCCTTCAGCCAGGTGGATGCTTCGACGACGCGCAAGTACGGCGGCACTGGGCTCGGGCTGGCCATCAGCAAGCGGCTGAGTGAGCTCATGGGCGGGGCGATGTGGGCGGAGAGCGAGGTTGGCGTGGGGACCACGTTCCACTTCACCATCGTGGCCGAGGCGTCGCCGGCTCTGGCATCGCGGCCGGACATGCGCCAGCATGCGCCTCCGCTGCATGGTCGTCGCGTGCTGGTCGTGGACGACAACGACACAAACCGCCGCATCGTCGTTCATCACACTCACGCCTGGGGGATGCTGGCCCGCGACACCGCTTCGGCCACCGAAGCACTGGAGTGGATCCACCAGGGTGACCCTTTTGACGTGGCGATCCTCGACCTGCACATGCCCGAAATGGACGGCGCTACACTCGCGCGAGAGATCCGCGCGAGGCGGCAGGTATTACCGCTCGTGCTGTGCTCTTCGCTCGGACGGCCCGAGCTGGAGTCCGACGGCGCGGTCTTCGCCGCGCAGCTGGCGAAGCCGCTCAAACCGTCGCAGCTGTACGATGCGCTGCTCGGGATTTTCGCCGGCCAGGCCCGACTCACCCGAAGCACGGAGGCGCCGGCGGAGCTGGATCCGCGCATGGCGGAGCGCCTGCCGCTGCGTATCCTGCTCGCCGAAGACAATGCCGTCAACCAGAAGCTTGCCCTGCGTCTGCTGGCGCAGCTGGGCTACCGGGCCGACGTTGCCGGCAATGGACTGGAGGCCATCGCGGCGTTGGAGCGCCAGCGCTATGACGTCGTGCTCATGGACGTGCAGATGCCGGAGCTGGACGGGCTCGAAGCCGCCCGCGCGATCTGCCAGCGCTGGACGCGGTCGGAGCGGCCGCACCTGATTGCGGTGACCGCCAATGCCATGCAAGGTGATCGCGAGCAATGTCTGGAGGCCGGCATGGACGACTACATCAGCAAACCGATTCGGGTGCCTGAGCTGGTTGCCGCTCTTGATCAGACCCCGGTCCTGGATTGAGGGATGTGCATGTCTGAACAGGACGCGCTCAATCGCGCCGCTCTTGAGAATCTGCTGGCGGCGACCGGCGGCGACCCGACATTCCTGGCGGAGCTGATCGACACATATTTCGAAGACAGTGCCACGCTGCTGCCTACGCTGCGGGACGCCGTCAGCACGGGCAGCGCAGAGCAGCTTCGTCGCGCCGCGCACACGTTGAAGTCGAACAGCGCCAGTCTGGGGGCGGAGGACCTGGCTGTGCTGTGCCGCGAGCTGGAGGAGCAGGGCCGCGCCGGCGCGCTTGGTGGCGCCGCCGAGCGGCTGGCACAGGTTGAGGCCGAGTACGAGCGGGTCAGACGCGCGCTGGTCGCGGCGCGCCCGGCAGCATGAGCGGGGCGACGGCGTCCAGGCGCGGCCAGATCCTGGTCGTTGACGACAGTCGGGTCAATCGCCTGCTGCTGGCGCGGGCGCTGGAGGCGCAGGACTATGTCGTCGCGATGGCCGAGCACGGGCGCGCGGCGCTGGAGCTGCTGCGCGCCCAGGGGGCACCATCGTTCGACGTCGTCTTGCTGGACCTGCTGATGCCCGAAATGGACGGCTACCAGGCGCTCGCGGAGATCAAGGCGGATCCGGCCCTGCGCCACATTCCCGTGATCATGATCTCGGCCGTGGAGGAGCTGGAAAGCGTGGTCCGCTGTCTGGAGCTGGGCGCCGCGGACTATCTGCTCAAGCCATTCAACGCGACGCTCCTCCGCGCCCGGATCTCGGGCTCATTGGCCAGCAAGCGCCTGCGCGATCTCGAGCTGGAGTATCTGGAGCAGGTCGGGCGCCTGACCGACGCCGCGGCCTCGGTGGAAGCAGCTTGCTTTGAGCCTGAGACCCTGGACGAGGTCGTTGCTCGGAGGGACGCTCTGGGTCAGCTGGCGCGCGTCTTCCAGCGCATGGCGCGCGAGGTCCACGCCCGCGAGGAACGGCTGCAGCGCCAGGTACACGAGCTGCGCATCGAGGTGGATGAGGCCAAGCGCGCGCGCGAGGTCGCCGAGATCACCAGCACGGAGTACTTCCAGAATCTGCAAGAACAGGCGCGCCAATTGCGCTCGAAGCACTAGCCACGCTGCTGCTTTGCACTCCCAGGGCTGTTCGTCGCGCCCAGATCCGTAAAATCCGCGGAGGACACCGCAATCAAGTCAGGCTGCAGTGGTTGGCCAGGTCACTGGCGGTATCCGGGTCAGGCCTCGGAATGGCATGGCCTGGTGGTGGAGCAACGCCCTGTTCGACCCACGCCGCAAGCGCATCGATTGCTGCGCGAGCGCACGGCAGAATCGGGCGCAGTACATGCGTACCGTAGGAGTCGATACCGTAGTGGTCGTCGAACTGCGGGTCCACATGATTACCGCCCGACACCGTGTAAAACCGGTATCGGTCGCCACGCTGGGCCAGTTGGACCAACCGGGCGTAGATGTCCGAATCAGTGTGTATAGGCAAGAGTGAATCCTGATCACCGTGCACGGTTATCAGTGGGTGCTGGATGTTCCCCGTGTTGGCCACCGACTGCAAACGGTTGGCAAGTGCCGGATTGGCCAGCGGTCGCGCGGCATAGTTGTAGCTGGCATCCGGATCCGCCGGCAGCACCTGTTCAGCTGGCAGCGAGACGCAAGCAGGCCCGCTCAAGCTAGAGCAGGCATAGTTCGTATATTCCGGGTCGAATTCCAGGCGAAAGATCTTCTGAGTCAAACCCCAGTAGACCGTCCAGTGGTCGGGCCAGAGTGGCTGGGACTCCGGATTGAAGCCTACCGCCGCCAACGCGGCGACTGCGCCGGGATCCCCCGTCACGTCACCTGGATAGTTTGCCAGCGACGTTGGTAAATACGTGAAGAGGTTATACCCGGTGGTTGGTTGGGCCAGCACCACGCCGGCGGGCACGCTGGCGAGGAACAGCGTGCCCTCCCAGTCCATCCCGCCATCGTAGAGCCTGTCCTTGCCGGTACCGTCAGTCTCCAGTGCACGGCGCACCTGGTACCCACCGTTCGAGATCCCGGCGGCGTACGAGCGGGTCACGTGTTGCAACCCGTACCTTGGCGCCACGCTGTCGAGCAGAGCGATCGTCTGTTGGGTAGCCTGCCGCATCCGCGGTAGCCACTCCTGGATGGCCGCGCCAGGGCACCAGGGGGTACCACACGATCCGACTTCGTCCGTCCCGGCGTGATAGAAGTTCGAGCCAATATTGCCTTTGTCCTGGGAAACGTACGCCCAGCCCTTTTCCATCGCGTAATCGGACAGGATGAAATCGCTAGAAAATGCATCGCGGATGCCTGGCGTGCCCGCCGTGAGCAGATGGCCGTTCCAACTGTCGGGAATGCGGATGACGAACTCAGCATCGTGGTGGCACTCCGCCACGCACAGTGCGCCAGGCGTCGGTGGTGGTACACATCCCCGGATGAATGGCGTGCCATTCTTGGCCGTAAGCGCCGGCTCGGAGACGTAGGCATTACAGCTATCGGGGAAGTAGCCGTCCAGCTGGATGCCACTTACTGGTGGCGAGGTGGGGTTGGCGTACGATGAATTCAGGGTCCCAGACCCTTGCCCAGACGGCTGGCCCATGCCGTAGAGGTCGTTTGGGTCGGTGTAGGGATTACCGGTCGTGGTCAGGTCGATAAGCTGGTGACAATCGAGCCATGCCGCGCCCAGGAGCTGCTGCCACTGCGTGAGGTCGCTGGGGCAGGCGTGCAGGGTTGGGGTCGAGGTCGCGTCTGCCGTGGCGGCCGGAAAAGAACATCCGACCAGCACGCTGGTCACGAAGACAACCAGTTTCGAGTTGATCATGGCGAGCAGGGCAAGCTTCAGCAACCGCCATGCCACGCCCGATTCGCCGCCGGCGGGAGCAGCTCGAGCTGCGCTGAGCCTGTGAAACGTGGCTGATTGGGTTCGCTCAGTCGCGTCGTCCGACGACCCCTTCCGCGGTCACGCGCGACGAGTGGACAAACAATGGGCGGTGCAGATGGCTGCCTGGGATGAGTACCTTCAGTGCTTGCGAATCGGATCGAAGCTACCGATGCTCGTTGCGTCGTGGTCTCACTCGAAGCGCGGCTCAGAAACGCGGCACGATCGCCCGATTGGCAGAGCGACGTGTGGCACCGATGTGCCTGGTGCGGGCGGGTCGCGGATCGGAACGGCACGTACGTCGAGCATAGAGACCTGAGTCCCACCAGGGTCACAACAGACGGCATGTGCCCCGCCTGCGCCACACAGGCGCTGGCCCGAGTGGAAATGAGAGCCCCGCGCGCACAGCTCCTGCAAGCCGCCTGAGGCTTCCCGTTGCTGTCCCCGTCGAGTGGGCTGGCCAGTGTCTCGCCCAGCCTCTACGAGGCGGCCGCTGGGGATGGCGCATCGCGGCTCAAGCGCGTGTCGTACATCAGCCTACCTGCCTACGCTCACGTAGCATGGTCGATACATGCACGTAGATCGAACGCAGAGCCAGTGGCTGATAGATAAACGCGAGGCGGTTGCCGAGCAGGGCATGATCACCGCTATGCATCCGTTAGCCGCGCTCGCAGGGCTCGAAATCCTGCACGCTGGCGGTAACGCTGTCGACGCGGCGGTCGCGACAGCTTTCGCGATAGGCGTTGTTGAGCCTGCCATGAGCGGTGTGGGCGGCGTCGCGGCGATGGTGATCTACTCCCACGCCACCGGGCGCAGCACGGTCGTTGACGGATCGAGCGCCGCGCCCACCGCTGCACGCGGGGATATGTTCGAGCTTGCTCCGGAAACGACGACCGGTGGCATGTATGGGTGGCGCGGGACCGTCGGCGATGCGCAGAACACCGGCTACAGAGCACCCGTTGTTCCGGGTCAGCCGGCCTGCCTGCTGTATGCGCACGAGCGCTACGGTAGCGGGCGCATCAGTCGTGCCCAGGTCATGGCTCCGGCAATCAGACTCGCGGAAGACGGATATCCGGTTGACCCGTATCAGGCGCAGACGATCGCTTTCGCTCAGCGACGACTGCGCGCGTTTCCGGAGACGTTGCGAACCTTCTTTCCGGATGATGGTCTGCCGCCGGTCCCCACCACATCGACCAGGGACGCCGACCGACTCGTCCAACCCGATCTGGCGCGGACATTGCGTGCGCTTGCGGAGTACGGGCCCAGCGCCCTGTACGAGGGCGAGATCGGCGAACGCCTGGTAGCGGACCTGCAAGCGCACGGAGGCGTGATCACGCGCGGCGATCTCGCGTCATACGCCGTGCGCGAATATTCGCCGCTGCAAACAGACTATCGCGGCTTCCGCCTGCTGGGGCTGTCCCCCACATCCGGCAGCATGACCGCCTTCGAGGCGCTGAATATCCTTGGCAACTTCGACATGCGGGCGATGACGGCCGGCACCGCGAGTGCCCTGCACTTGATCGCCGAAGCGCTGCGTCATGCGTTCGTCGACCGCTTCGCGTACCTCGCCGATACCGATATGGAGCCTGTCCCCGTTGAGGCGTTGCTCTCGGCGGACTACGCGCGCGCCATCGCGGCGACCATCGACCCGCAGCGTGCCGACCCTCACACCCGCGCCGGCGACGCGTGGCAGTTCCAGCCGGCATTCGTTGGTGCGCGACGAGCGGTCCCCGCCAGCCAGAGTGCAGGCGGCGAGGGCTGCACGACCCACATCAATGTCATAGACAGCCAGCGAAACATGGTGGCGTGTACGTCGACTCTCGGCGAGCTGTTCGGGTCGGCCGTGGTCGCCAGAGGCACGGGTATTGTCCTGAACAACGGCATGACCTGGTTCGATCCCGAGCCAGGCCGAGTGAATTCGATCGCCTCGCGCAAGCGAACGCTCTGGGCGCCAACGCCAACCCTCGTCCTGCGTGACGGCCAGCCGTTCCTGGCAATCGGTGCGCCGGGTGGCCGACGGATCATCTCGGCTCTGGTGCAGAGTCTGGTGAATGTCCTCGATTTCGGCCTGCCGGTCCAGGCCGCGGTCACTGCTCCGCGAATTCACTGCGAGGGTCCGCTGACGGAAGTTGACGGGCGCACCGATCAGGCGGTCGTGGATGCCCTCGCCGGCAAAGGCCATCAACTGAAGCTTCACGAGGAAAACAGCAGTTCATTCCGCTTCGCGCGGCCTGGCGGCATCCGCGTGGATCCCGACACACAACAGTTGACGGCCGGTGTCCACCAGTTCACCCCCGCCTGGGCCATGGGCTACTGAACTGCTCTGCCTGGAGTCGCCAGGGCTCGAGTACGCCGCAGATGGCGTGGATGATGGAGATGTGCACCGCCTGGATGGGCGCGATAACACCTGGGCGTGCCGTCGCTCTATTTCGCTACCCCCTATCCGCTGGCTGTCACCCGGCGAGCCATGGTGGAAGAACGCTTGACGGATGCTGACTATGAAGGCGATCCGCCATGTGTGGTCCGCCTACCGACGCCAGGCTGGCTTGCTGGAGCGACGCTAGATGCGCACGGCCATCGCGCGTTGACGGGCCAGGGACGAGTCATGCGACAGCTACCAGTTCCTTGCCACGCGTCTCCGGCAAGAACAGCAGCGCGATCAGGCACAGCGCATAGCCAAGGTAGGATGATCGTCGTGTATGGGGCATCACCGTCGCTTCGACGACGATACATGCCTACATAAAGTGTGTTAGCCACGATGTTTTTCGAGACGATTTAAGAGGGAAAAGCATCCTAGCTAACAGTCTTCACTTTGGTCACGGTGCCTTCTACGGGTCCGGTCGACCAGGGGAGCGTCAATCCATTGACGACCGCAGCACGATCCGCCTGAATGCCGTGGGAGAGACTGACGAACGGACGGAGCTCGCTGGCGGCCGCGTCCTACAGCCACTGATCGAGCTCATGCACACTCCGCCGCGCGATCAAGCGACGAAATCGCTGCAGCAGTTCGTATCCAAAAGCGAGACGTTCATCGTCCTCCAGGATCTCCTGGAGTGCGTCGCGCTCAATCGCGAGTTGATCGGGTGGACGGAGACACAGCCACCGCACGTTGACGCGCTTGACGCGTGGTCGGCCGCGCCGACGTCCTCGGCGAGGTTCTGGCGGTGGACGCGGGCCCCGCCAAGGCTGGAGTGCTTGCATGAGCAGTGAATAGCTGCCCTGATAGCCTTGTGCCTCCACTTCACGCTGGAGTTGGGCGACGTTGGTGCAGCCGGCCTGCCAGCGACACTGTAAGTATTCAACGTATGGCTGGAGCGTTGGCGAACTTAAGCCACTCGGTCGCGGCCGTTCTGATGGATGGTTCCGCGGTGGCGCCGGCGTCGCCAGATAGCGGCGGACAGTCCGCCGGTGCATTCCCATCTCGCGGGCAATGCGTTGAATGCTGTATCCAGCAGCGCGCCGATTACGGACCTCGTCCCAGCGTGCGCTTCGACGCGTTCGTCGGATGGCCAGGTTCTGCTGAGTTTGACTTGGCGGTGGCAAAGGCGCCGTCGGAGTCGGACCCGGCTGCTCGGCAGGTTCGCTGACGACCACGTACTCGATGTGGCGTCGACGGCTGCGCAATACCTCATCCAGTGCTGCCCCAGCGTTCGCGCTCAAGTGAAACCGGTCTGCCACCTGGATCGCGTCGGGCGCACCTTGCCGACCATCTTCGGCGTATGCTCCGGCCCGATCGCGGACGAATGATCTCGACGCCGGGGTGCAGGCGCAACCAGTTGGCGAACACCTCGGCGGTGCGATCGTCGAGCAGATCGATAGGTCGGTGCGTCTCGAGATCGATGAGCAACGTGCCGTAGCGGCGTTGCTTTCGGCGTAAGGCCACGTCATCGACGCCCAGCACGCGCGGGCCATGTGTATCGTCGGCGTCGGTCAAAACCCTACAGGAGCCGCAAGAGCGTGTCCAGGCTGATTGGTACACCGGCTTTGCGCGCCAGCCGAGCGCCACCTTCGCCGCCGGCCTGGAGTGCGAATGCGGTCAGCAGTTCGGTCGTGCCGTTGGTACGGCGAGCGTAGCGGGCCAACATGCCATCGAAGCGCTCGGCGAAGATCTTGCCTGGACAGCTCGGCACATCACAGAACCACCGGCGGCTGTGGACTCTCAGACGCACGGTGTGACCGCGCCAGGCCAGATCGAGCGGGCGCAGGTCGTAGCTACTGTGCTGCCGCCGACTCAGTTCGCCACACTTCGGGCACGGAACAGCTTGACGCGTCGGTTCGACAACCAGGACCAGACTGCCGCCGCGCTCGACGACTATCAGGACGATGCACCACTCGTCAGACTCTCCGCCAAACGGCACGGCCATCGACACCTACCTCGATGGCTACGCTAGCGCGCTCAGCCACGGACCGGAAGAGGCTTGACATCACGTCATCAAAAGCCCGGGAGAGTCCATACCGGCTTGTCAAAAGCACGGGGATGCCTCTCGCTGTACCTACGAAACGCGGGCTCTGGCGAGCGGCCGTTATTTGGCGAATTGCCGTGGTGCGCCGCGCGCCCGGCACCGCGCGAGCGAAGACCGTGCTCAGACGCAGCTTCGACCCGGTGCCGCCGGGGACGTTTTACGCATCCGTGTGGGCTGACGTGGAGAGCACAATGACGCTGGAGTTCGAGGGAGACTTCCTACCCAGGGGGCAAGTCGAGACGGTGTTCATGGAGAACGCCGAGCGTGAGCCGGGGGTTGTTGCGGTCGCCGAGCAGGTCGGCCCACCACGTGGCAGGCGCGGTTCGCGCTGCCGCACGCGGGCACCTGGAACGGGCAGAACAATTACCCGGCCGTCGGACCGGACGGGAGCGTATCATCAGGCGGGGGCTCGTCCGCGCTGCAGGCGGTACGGCAGATGCCCGCCCGCCCGATTGGCGGTCACGGAGGGCGACCCGGCGAGGCAGGGCAGTCGCCATTTCGTGGCATCCGTGCCGGACGATGCGCGGGCGTACTTTGCCGAGCGGCACCAGCGCGGGGAGCGGCTGGACCTTCTCGCTGTGGAGGTGGCGGCAACCGGCCCAGTGATATCGCATTCGTAGCCGCCCGGCAGGCCGATGATCTCCCACCCGGGCCCGACGGCGGAGAATGGCCGGTGCTCGGCAAGGGTAGGATCGACTGCACGGGTGGAAAGCATCGACGTCTGGAGCATGGGCATGAGCATGAGCATGGAGCTCTCGAGCGAGCCAGCGGCAGTGCTGGGCTCGCGACTGTGTCTGGGTGCGGCCGGATCGACCGCCTGCAGCAGGGCCAACTCGCCCTGGTAGACCTCATTTATGCGGAATACGGACGCAACCACCGGCTCGGCCCCTGTGATGTCCACCCTCCCGACTACGAGCCGTCGCATTGCGGCACTCTTTCGAGCGCTCCAGGGGTTGCAGCCCAGTAAGCCTGCGTGCTGCAACGACCCGCATGGCACCACGAATCAGCTTGCAGTGGAACATCACCGGCGCGTCG
>VBGG01000500.1:0-3280 GCA_005883405.1 Chloroflexota bacterium
TAGCAGGCTCGACTTCGGACGGCTCGCGACCGGTCGGACCAGTACCTTCTGGCATAGGGACCTCCCCTCGCGCAAATGCGCGTGACGGCCAAAAAACCGATAGGCGGGGTCTCTCGTACCCCGTATGCGGCCATTCTTAGCCCCCCGCCAAGATGGCGTCAAGGAAGCCAGTTCAGGGCTGAACGACGCCCCGTGCCGCGGCGGCCGCGTAGGCGGCAGGATCGTTCAGATTCCACGTCACCGACTCGGCGTCGACCGGCACCTCGACGAGACGCGCGGCGTGCCGCCGCACTACCGAGCGAAGGCCTTCGGCTTCTTCGTTCACGTCGCGCAGCTCTGTGAGCAGACTTCCGGCGACGCAGATCGGATGGCCCCGCCGCCCCTGATAGACAGGGACCGCGATGTCGCTTCCCCGCTCGATCGCCTCGAACAGAGCGACGATCACGTCGGCGGCAACGGGCTGATCGACGGATTGGACGAGCACCGACCGTACGCCGTCTTCGAGCGCCTGGCTGGCGAGGCGAATCGAGGCGCTGCGGCCGCTGGCAGGATCAGGATTGAACACGATGAGCGCATCCAGCCGAAGATGCCGTGTCGCCGGGCCCAGCACGACCACGAGGTGCTCGACGCCGGCCGTGCGCGCCTGTTGGAGTGCATGGTCGAGCAATGTCGTGTTGCCCCACGCCAGCAGCGCCTTGGGAGTGCCCATGCGCTGAGAGGCGCCCGCGGCGAGAATCACGCCGGCCCGTTCCGCCGCCATCTGGACCCGGCATATTAACAACGGTTTTCGGGGATGCGTCCGGCTATGTGAGCCGGCTAGATTGGCCTCATGAGCGGTTCTCGCTGGCAAAGCGCGCGCGCCTTGGGGGCTGCGCTCGCCTTGGCTCTCCTTGCCCCCATCGGTTCTGCTTCCGCCCAGGACGCGGGAGCGTCGGTCGATATGTCGTCGATCAAGTTCGCGCCGACGGTCATACACGTCGCCGCGGGTCAGTCGGTGCTGTGGACGAACAGCGATCCGGTGCAGCACACCATCACGGCTGACGACGGCTCGTTCGACTCGGGTATGGTCGATCCCGGCTCGTCATTCAGCATGGAGTTCGACACGCCTGGCACGTTCCAGTACTACTGCCAGCCGCACGGCGCGTCTGGAGGGACTGGCATGGCCGCGACGATCATCGTCGACGGGTAGAAGCGGCGAGCCGAACGATCCAACGCCTTTCCCGCCCGTGGTGGATGCGGGCGGGCAATAATGAGGTAGGTTGGCTCAGCCCAAGATAGACGTTCGACACGTTTCGAAGACGTTCCGCCGCCGCCGCGGCAAACTCGACTCGCCGGTTCCTGCTCTGCGCGATGTATCGCTGCAGATCATGGCCGGCGAGTTCGTGTGCCTGGTTGGTCCGTCGGGATGCGGCAAGACCACCCTGCTGCGCCTGATGCACGGTCTGCTCGAGCCGGACAGCGGCGAGGTGCTCATCGACGGGAGCCGTCCAGCTGCCCCCGGCCCGCACGCGGGCTTCGTCTTTCAGTCATTCCGTCTGCTGCCGTGGCGCACGGTGCTGGACAACGTCGAGTTCCCGCTACAGATCCAGGGCATACCGCACGCCGAGCGCCAGCTACGTGCCCGTGAGTATCTGCGGCTGGTCGGTCTCGAAGACTTCGAGCACAGCTACCCGCACGAGTTGAGCGGCGGCATGCAGCAGCGCGTCGGTCTGGCCCGAGCGCTGGCGCTCGAGCCCCAGATTCTGTTGATGGACGAACCGTTCGCCGCGCTCGACGCGCAGACACGCGAGTTCATGCAGATCGAGCTCGGCCGCATCTGGGAGCACCTGGGCATCGCGGTGGTGTTCGTGACGCACAGTCTGGACGAGGCGCTGTTCCTGGCCGATCGCATTGTCCTGATGGGCCCGCGCCCGGGCACCGTTGAGGAGGTGCTCAGCGTCTCGCTGCCGCGTCCGCGGTGGAGCTACGATTTCAGGGCGGCGGCAGAATTTCTGGAGCGGCGAGCCTATCTGTGGGAACGCATACGTGGTATGGTCGCGGACCAGCCGGAGTTTCGCGCTGCGCGTGCCGATGAGACCTTGGCGTCCTTAGGCCATCCCTGAGTATGCGTGTCGCCGACGTCCTCCCTGTACCGACCCCTCTAGAGCCTGTAGATCGTCCAGAGACGGTGGGTGCACCGGCGGCCCGTCGGCGGGGTGGCCTGGTCGGCCGCATCAACGTCGTCGGTTGGCGCGTCATCGCGCTCGCCGCGTTTCTCGTGGTGTGGCACCTGGCCTCCATTCCGGCTGGCAAGCTGCTGCTGCCGTCGCCGCTCGATATCGTGCCGGCGTTTATCGACGAGGTCCGCAGCGGTCAGCTGGTGACGGCCACGCTGAGCAGCCTGCAGGTGTTCGCTGTCGGCTACCTGCTGGCGATCGTCACGGGTGTCGCCTTCGGCGTGTTGATGGGCGGCATGCCGCGGCTGGGCGAAACCCTCGAGATCTACGTCAACGCGTTGAATGCGACGCCGCGGGTTGCCTTGATTCCGTTCATCATCCTGTGGTTCGGCCTCGGGACGAACGCCAAGATCGTGGTGGTCTGGTTCCAGGCCGTGATGCCGATCCTCATCAATACCTACGCTGGCGTACAGAACACCGACCCGGACCTGCTCGAGGCTGCGCGGTCGTTCGGCGCCCGGCGCGGACAGCTCTTTCGCCACATCATGCTGCCCGCGGCGCTGCCGTACATTGTGACCGGTCTGCGGTTGGGGGCCGCGATGGCCATGGTCGGGACGGTCATCGCCGAGCTGCAGACGGCCCTGACCGGGCTCGGCTACCTGATGGCTCAGTTCGGCGGTACGTTTCAGACGGCCAAATACTTCGCGCCCGTGCTGGTGCTGGCCGCGATGGGCATGCTCGTCAGCCAGTTGCTGAAGGTCGTCGAGCGGCGGCTAGCGCGGTGGAAGTCGACCCAGGCGGAGCTCTAACGAGTTTTCCCCGGAGGGGTCCCGAGTGGGTCCTGGTCTGGCGCTCGGCCGTGCGCATGCGGAGGCGCGGGCATAGCGGCGACCCGCGGGCGGCCGGATTGTCTCACACAGAGTCATCGCAGGGGTCTCGGCTGGCGATTGGGCGCGTGCAGGCGGAGGGCCCAGGCGTGACGGCGACCCGTCGGCGGCCGAGTCTTCCCCGGAGGGGTCCCCTCTGGGGTGTCGGTCTGGCGCTCGGCCGCGGACGGGCGAAGGGCGAGAGCGAGGAGGCGATCCGTGGGCGGCCGAGTCTTCCCCGGAGGGGTCCCATGTGGA
>VBGG01000500.1:3324-5737 GCA_005883405.1 Chloroflexota bacterium
CTGGCCGTCGGCCGATTGGCGGAGGGCGGGAGCGTGCGGGCGACCCGTGGGCGGCCGAGTCTTCCCCGGAGGGGTCCCCTCTGGGGTGTCGGTCTGGCGCTCGGCCGTGGACGGGCGGAGGGCGATATGGAGGAGGCGACTCGTGGGCGGCCGAGTTTTCGCCGGAGGGGTCCCATGTGGAGTGTTGCTCTGGCCGTCGGCCGATTGGCGGAGGGCGGGAGCGTGCGGGCGACCCGTGGGCGGCCGAGTCTTCCCCGGAGGGGTCCCCTCTGGGGTGTCGGTCTGGCGCTCGGCTGCGGACGGGCGGAGGGCGAGAGCCGGGCGACGAAAAGTTGGAACTGCCGCTTGGGCGCGGGCGTGATTGTCGCGGCGGTAGTGTTGGGGGGGTGCTCTGCGCCGGCGCCGACGGCCGAGGTGGCAACCAGCGTGCCGACGGCGGTGGCGACGCCCGGGCCGACACGGGCGGTCAGTGTGGCAGTGGCGGCGCGGTCGCCGACGCCAACGGTGGCGCTGGTGGGCGATTACGCTACCCTTCTCCAGCCGCGGCTGGAGACCTTGCAGCAAGGGTTGCGTCGACTCGAACAACAGCTGTCAGTGCTGCAGACTGCACCACTGCGTATGGCGGAGGACGATTGGCGAACTCAGTTTCGAAACACACTGGACGACCTGTCGACGATGAGCGCCGACCTGCGATCGCTGGGTACCCGCGTCGGGGCCCAGCTGCCACTCAACGCTGAGGTGTTGAAGCTCACCAATGACGTCGATTTCGTCGCCGACGAATACCGCATGGCGCTCGACTACGATCCCGACAGCTCCCACTTCATCCGCGCGGGCCGCGCCGAAAAGACCACCGCGGACGAGTTGGCTTCCGTTGTGGCGGACGTGCGCCGCAATCTTCGCGTGACGCCTACGCCACATGCCTGAAAGCGATCGTCGCCATGAACGCCGCGCGGCGGCAGCCAGAGCTCGCGCACAAGAGCGGGGGTCGAAGAGCGGCGCGCTGCGCAATCCGGCGGTGATCGCCGCGGCGGCCGCGGTGGTAGTCGCCATCGCCGCGGGCGTCTGGCTCGTCGCCAGCCGGCCTCAGGTGTCAACGCCACCATCGGCGTCCGGCGGCGGCGAGCCAGCGGTGTCGGTGGCCACGCTCGCCGCGAGTGCCTCGCAGAATGTGGTTCAGCCAACCGCGCCTGAGATCCTGACGCCAACGCCTGGCGCGGCGGGTCCCACCGCGGTGGTGGTGACGAATTCACCCTGGCAGGTGCTGATCGCTCGCGGGGCGGTGCGGGATATGACCTCGCCCAGCGGAGTGGCCGTCGACCCCGACGGCAACGTGTGGGTGGTCGACTTCGAAGGCAACTTTATCCAGAAGTTCTCGCCAGGTGGCCAGCCGCTGATCCGCTTCGGCCAGAAGGGCAATGCTCCGGGCCAGTTCGCCGGACCAACCAACCTGAGCATCGACGGCCAGGGGAATCTCTACGTGGCCGATACCAACAATCAGCGAATTCAGAAGCTGTCGCCGACGGGCCAGTCGCTGGCGAGCTGGGGAATGGGTGGCGACGGACCTGGCCAGTTCTGGCTGCCGAGCGGCGTGGCGGTGGACGATCAGGGCAAGATCTACGTGGCCGATCGGGGCAACCACCGCGTTCAGCTGCTCTCACCCACGGGACAACCACTGGCGCAGTGGGGAACGCGCGGGCCGGCGCCAGGCCAGTTCTGGGCGCCGTCAGACGTGGCCATGGATTCGAAGGGGCAGGTGGTCGTCGCCGATTCGACCAACCAGCGCATACAGGTGCTCTCGCCCACGGGGCAGCCGCTGGCGCAGTGGGGCTGGGAAGGACCCGATCCGGGCCAGTTCGAGCTGCCCTCCAGCGTTGCGGTGGACTCGAGTGGCAACGTGTACGTGAGCGACACCCGTAACAGTCGCATCCAGAAGCTGTCGGCTGACGGGCGGCCGCTCGCCGCCTGGGGCGTGGTTGTCGGCGCCAACACGCCGCGGCCCAGTCCCGAGGCAGGCACGTTCAATTCCCCCGGCGGCATCACGGTCGACCGCGAGGGCGCTATCTACGTGGCCGATACGCGCAACGCGCGCATTCAAAAACTCAAGCAGTAGGCGCGCGTTCGACGCGTTCGCGCGTTCGAGGCGTTCGCGCGTTCTCGCGTTCGCGCGTTCGCGCGTTCGGCGCCTTGGGCCGTCCAGTTTCGAGAAGCGCGGCGAGCCATCGAGTCGTACCGCGACCAATAACGGAACAAGGAACGCGCGAACGCGCGAACGCGCGAACGGGCAGAACGCGCGAACTGGCAAGACGCGCGAACGCGCCTGGGCCCGTACCCTGGTAGGCGCATGGCGACGACGACTGCTCCGCCACTGGGCGTTCGATTGGAGCACCACGAGCTTCGGCGCTATTTGCACGCG
>VBGG01000502.1 GCA_005883405.1 Chloroflexota bacterium
GGCTGGCCCAGCACCGCGTCTCCGACGAGCTGCCCGCCGGCGTCGCGGTCGTCGACGAACACCGATACACGATCAACCCCACTGCCCGCGGGTGCCGCGCGATCGAACGCCAGTCCCTGCATGACGTACTTGCCGCGCGGCAATAGATCGCCCGGCTGCGGGTTGCCAACGCTCAGCACCAGACTGGGGCCTGGCTGTGTGATCGCGGCCAGCGCCGCGGGCGGCGGTGGTGGTGCAGCGGGCGCCGCTCCAGAGGCTGGCGCGGCCGCGGCTGGTCTGGCGACGAGCTGATTGGGTGGCGGAGACTCGAGCACCGCTGGCGCGAGCGCAATGCTCGGCGAGGTGACCCACGGCGCGTCGACCAGTGGGCGGGCGGGTACCCCCGTCTCCACCAGCAGCACCGGATAGCCGTTCGATTGGAAGCCTGGCGGGTCTGACGGCATAGGTACGCGTGTCGGTGGCAGCGGCACCTGCCAACTGTTTTCGGAGCGCCTGGCCGCGGCGCCGAAGCCGAGCGGGTCGATTACACGAGCGGCGCTGCCGGCAGCCTCGACGTTGACCGTGGCGGGTCCGTCGGCGGTGCGCCACAAGACCTGCACGCGCGCATGCTGCGCAAAATCGTCGAAGATGACGCGCGTCACCGACCAGCCGTCGAGCGTCGTGTTACCCAGGGGCGCCAGGCGCGCGCTGACCTCCGGTCGCGCCAGGTACTCGCTGGCAAGTCGGAACGCCAGGAACGCCGGCCGTGGGCTGCCATCGGCGCGCAGCAATCCCCACCGATCGAGGATGCCGCTGCTGGCGTCGTGGTCGACCATGCTGTACCAGCCGATGCGCTCGTAGCCGGCGGCACGCGCCAGGGCGATCGCCTCGATCAGAAACGCGGACTGCTCATTGGTGGTGATGCGTCCGGACGCGGGCTCAGGCGTGGTGGAGTCGTTGTAGACGGGGCAGTTGGTTTCGGTGAGCCAGATCGGCTTCTGGAGTTGATACTGCGCCAGGATCGACTGTGTTGGCTTCCTTCAGCACGCGCGCCAGGAACAGCTCGCGTCCGTGGACCGCGTCGGCGAAGTACGTCGTCGCGGGAAACACGACGGTCGCGGACGGATCGACCGATTTGACGGCGCGGTACGCCGTTTTCAGCAGGCGATAGAAATCAGCCGTGTTGCCGGACCATGTCCACCAGGTTCCGGACTCCCCCGGCAGAAAGTCAGGCTCGTTCCACACAACCCAGGTGGTGATGCGGCCTTTATAGGTACGCGCCAGTCGCAACATGAACTGACCGAAGATGTTGCGGGGATCGTCGACGGCGTACTCCAGGCCAGTCGGCACGCCGGATGCGCCGTCGTGCCAGTTGCCATCCGCCCAGCCGGGCGTGCCCTGCACGACGCCGACGATCGGGATGCCGGAGGTGAGCGTTGGCTTCAGGCGAGCCTGATCGAGGTAGCTATCCAGCGCCCAGTCGCTCGGGCCGTTGGGCTGAATGAGCTGCCACAGGAAGAGCGCGCGATCCCAGGTAGCCCCGGCCTGACGAGCCGCCGAGGGCTGGCGGCCGGCATCGACGATACCCAGCACGGGCGCCGGCGCATACCAGCGGTCGGCCGCGGCGGGCGCCGCGCCACCGCCGAGAACCAGCGCGATCAACGTCAGGGCAAGCAGCAGGCGGCGCATCGACCCCATTCTGTCGGAAAAACGGCGATGCCGCCACCAACGTGACGCGGCCTTTATCCGCGGCGACCGCTATCTATACTTCGGTCGACCTGCGACGTCGGCTCTGACGATCGCCCGTTGCAGCCAGACGAACCTCGGCGTAATGGCCGCGTCCAGCACGCCGAGAATGCCGCTGGGCATCAGATAGACGACGATCAGGAGCGCCAGGCCGATGTACAGCGCTGACTGCGAGGTGAGTCGGCCGAGGCTGTCCGTCAGGGTGCGGAAGCCGGCCGCGCCCAGCAGCGGTCCGAGGACCACGTGCTCGGCTCCGCCGACCAGCGCGTACAGCAAACCGTTGAGCGAGTTGGTGAGACCCAGAAGGTCCTGTGACACGAAGGAGTTGTCGAGCGCGTAGAGCCAGCCAGCGACCGCCGCGATCAGGCCCGAAAACAGGGTCAGCAGCATGCGGTGCTGGCTGACTGCATAGCCCATCGCCGCGGCGCGGGCCGGGTTGCGGCCGATCGCGCGGGCGACACGCCCGAACTGCGACGAGAGCACATACCAGCACGCCAGCAGACATACGAGCACGATCGCAATTACGAAGTAATAGAACTGGTCGCCCACGAGGGGGTTCAGTCCAAATGACGGAACCAGTCCGCCTTTCACCTGGAGGCCGTTGTCGCCACCGGTGATTTGCGGTGCGACGGAGGGTAGCGTACCCATCGCCAGCGTGGTGAGAAACGTCAACATCATGTACTCGATGCCGGAGGCGACGTTGGTGTAGACGCCGAACAGGACCGCCATCACCAGCGCCATCGCTACAGATGCAGAAAGCAGGAGCAATGGGTTGGTGACGTCGTGGTTGGTGAGGAATGCGACGGTGTACGCGCTCAATCCGAACATCGCGCCGACGCCGATGTTGAACAGTCGGCCAAAGCCAGTAATGAGTGCGACAGATACGCCGAGCAGCCCATAGATGAGATAGATCGCGACGCGCTGAGACACGTTTTCGCTCACCAGCGGCAGCACCAGCGCGAGTCCCAGCAGTCCGACTGTCAACAGGGCGTACGTTGCGCGTGTCACGAGCGTCGATGCGCCGCGCGGGCTGCTCGCGGCGGCTCTGAACGCCGCGGCAGGCTTGCCGCGCGAGCGGTAGACGAGGATGGCGATGACGAGGAAGAGCGCGAAGACCTGCACCTCCACTGGTCGAAACCAGATGGACCCGACCGCCTCCACCTCGCCCAGCAGCAGGGCAACCATCGCGGCACCACGAAAATTACCCATACCACCGGCGACCACCACGATGAACGCGTTGAGGATCACGTCTGAGCCGACGGTGGTGTAGACGGAGACCACCGGCGCCAGGAGCGCTCCAGCGAGACCAGCAAGACCGGAGCTCAGGGCGAACGCCAGAAAGTAAACGCGTGGCACCGGTACGCCGAGCGCGGCGGCCATCGGCCGGTTCTCGGCCACGGCGCGCAGCCAGATGCCGTAGCGGGTGTACTTGAGGAACAGGTAACCCGCCGCCAGAAGCGCGGCACTGATCGCCACGATGGCGAGGTTGTAGACCGGGTAGTCGACGTTCTCGACCGGGATGCGCAGGTCGATGGGCGCCGGCACCCGGCGGGTGGTGGAGTTGAAGGTGTTGGTCGCCTCCTGCTGGATGATGAGGCTCAGGCCGAGGGTGGCCAGCAGCGGCAGCGCCTGCGAGCGGCCGAGCAGCGGCCAGACCATGCCGTAGAGCACGGCGCCACCCAGCAAGCCGACGAGCACGGCCGCGGCGAGCAGTCCCAGGCCGAAGTTCCCGGTCGCCTGCAGCGTGAAGAACAGCACGTAACCGCCGAGCATGAAGAGCTCGCCCTGGGCGAAGTTGACGATGTCCAGGACGCCGAACACCAGCGCGAGTCCCGAAGCGACCAGCGCCAGCGACGACCCGACGACCAGGCCGTTGAGGAGTTGGAGGACTATGTCATGCATTTTCGTTCGCGCGTTCAATCCGTTCGCGCGTTCTCGCGTTCACGCGTTCGCGCGTTCCGGTTCGCCGAGATTCGGAGTTTGGGTCCTCAATCGTTCGAGTGAGCATGGCTAGGAAACCTCGTTGTAGATCCGCACGTCGCGGGCGCGGACCTACCACCGGGCAGAACGCGAGAACACGCGAACGCGAGAACGCAAGAACGCGCGAACGCTCACACGTGGCAGGAATTGAACTTCGGCACCTGGTCCGCGGGCACCGAGGCGAGCAGCTCCTCCTCCTGGGGACCCGAGACGCGATAGACGTAGATCGTCTGCGCCCCCTGATGGTCGGTGGGATTCATCATGATCGCCCCACCCGGCGCGTCGGGACCGAGCGGAATGTTGACTCTCTCCAGCGCGGAGATCAGCGCCTCCGTATCCTGCCGTCCGCTGAATTTCGCGGAGACCATGGCACTCTTCAGCGCCATCATCGCGCTGTACTGAATGTAGCCTTCGAACGGCAGCGCTTTGTCGGCGCCGCCGAAGATATTGGCCCAATCGGTCTCTTTCTGGACGATCTCCCGCCAGCCTTTTTCGTACGTGTCACCGTACGGGTTGTTGGGCGGCTGGCCAGACAGATATGGCTGCGGTGCAGCTACCGAGCCTTTCAGGAAGTCCGGATAACTTCCACCGTACACGTCGCGGCCGGAGTTGCCGATCACCTGGACCCTGGGCGCAATGCCGTACTGCCCCAGGGCCAGCGACACCCGTGTCAGGTCGCCCGCCCCCAGACCGTTGATGATGACGCCATTGACGGAGCCGTCGGTCGGGATCTTGGTCACGTATGGCGCCAGGTTCGGCTCGTTCTGCGGCACAGGAATCGGCAGTGTGATCGACGCACCCAGCGTGCCGAGCTGATCGGTGTACGCCCTGAGCTGCGACTGGCCGTAGGCGTAATCGGAGTACATCATCGCCCAGCTCTTGCCGTACGTTTTAACGATGTAGCCAACCAGCGGACCGAGCTGCTGCCGTCCAACCGGCTCGAAGCGGAATGAGTAGCGGTTGCAGAACTGGGTGGAGAACTCCTCGGCAGCACAGCCGAACGTCGGCAGGTACACCACCTGGAGCTTCAGCACGAGCTGCTGAACCACCAGGCACTCGGAGCTGAGCACCGCGCCCATGAGTACGTCGACCTTATCCGTCTGAATCAGCTGGGTGGCCATCTGACTGGCCTGGGTGGGGTCGCTCTGGGGATCGACGTACGTCACCTGGAGTGCGTGCCCATTGACGCCACCGGCGGCGTTGATCTGCTGCACCGCCAGATCGGTTCCCAGGTGCATGCCGGCGGCGATCGGCGCGCTGGTGCCGTTGGCGTCGGCCAGGTAGCCGACCTTGATCGGCGTGCCGTTCGTCTGACCGCCTTGCGGCGCGCCTGCCTGGCCGTTGCTCGCCGCGGGCTGCGGCACGGCGCTGCAGGCAGTGAGCCAGCTCGCCATGACCAGCATCGACACTACGGGACGAAGCCACTTCGAGAATGCCATCAGAACCTCCCCGGCATACGGGGCCATGGTATGTCACCCTGGTGCCGCATCAGGCCCGGGCTCCACTGGCGGTCAGGCTGGACGCGGCTGGCCGAAAGCGCGCGAGCCGCACTGCGCGGGCGGAAGTCAATCTCATGAGTTAGTGTCGGCTCTCGCCATCGAACGGGCGGATGTGAATCTCATGAGTTAGTGTCGGCTCTCGCCAGCGAACGGGCGGATGTGAATCTCATGAGTTGTGATTGTGGCTGTCGCCAGCGAACGGGCGGATGTGAATCTCATGAATTGTGTTATCGCTGTCGCCAGCGAACGCGCGGATGTGAATCTCATGAGTTGTGTTGTGGCTGTCGCCAGCGAACGGGCGGATGTCAAGCGCATCAGTTGCTTTTCTAGCTGTCGCCAGCCAACGGGCGTAGAGCTACGTCACAGGCGCCACGCGTCGAGGTCCGCAACTCGGCGACGGGCGTGGCGATGACGCCGAAGCTCCTCCACGTCTGCGCCGAGCACGGTGATCAGGTCCTCCAGGTCCGCCTCGGCGGGCATGGCGAGGCCGCGAAGCGTCAGGCGCGGCTCATGCACGTCCTCACACCTGACGACGACGGCGAGTCCTTCGGGTCGTTCGCCCCACACGTACTGGAGCGACATCCGTCGTGGGGTGGACGAGATCCCGACCCGCGTGACGTCGATCGGACCCGCGATCTTTGACAGTGACTCGAGATTCTCGGCAGAGATGAGCGCTCGTGCCGCGAGGCGTATCGTCTCGTCCTCGGTCACGTCTTCGATGTAGTCGTAGGGCTCGAGCTCGATCGCCTGGAGCACCAGGCGCTGGCAGGCGAGTCGCTCCAGCTGTTCGATACGCCACACGTGGTGGTTGATGCCCCACGGCTCCGTGCCGACGTACGTCGACGTGCTCGCGCGGACTCGCCACTCCTCTTCAGGCTCGTCGGCTTCGCCGAGCGAAAACAGTCCACCAATCTGGCGCTGCTCGGCCTCGTCCAGCGCCTGCTCGTGCATGGCGGCTTTCTGCGCCCGAAACTGGATGGTCAGCGAGCGCAGCATCTCGCCTGTCCGAGGCGACGGCGACTGGCTCGCCTCGGCCACGCTGGCGTTGAACTCCAGCCCACCGGCCCTGAATTTCATCCCCGGAGGAGACCCCCCTGGAGTATTCGCTGGCTCAACTGCCCCAGAGCTCCTTCGAGGCGATGCGTGCTCCCTCGGCCATCGCCGAGAACTTCGCCCAGGCGATCTCGCCATTCCAGACGCGCGATCCGACGCCGCAGTCCGTGCCGGCGACTACGTTCTCCTTACCGACCAGGTGCGCATACTGGATCAATCGGTCCGCCACCAACCGCGGATGCTCGACGATGTCGGTGGCGTGGCCAATCACACCGGGCATCAGCGACTTGCCAGCCGGCAGCTTGACGTCCTGCCAGACCCGCCACTCGTGCTGATGGCGCGGGTTCGCGGCCTCAAATGAATAAACCGACGCCTTGACCTTCAGAATAATGTCGATGATGTCCATCAGAGCGATGTCGTTTCGGTGCGGTCCAAGTCCGCTGCCCCAGCACACGTGCAAACGGACCTGCTCTTCGGGCACGTCACGCAGCGCATGGTTGATCGCCTCCACGCGCAGCTCCGCGTAACCGCGGTAGTCAGCGACGCTCATCTCGGGGAACATCTGCCAGCCGTCCGGCAGGTCCGGATCGTCGATCTGCAGGTTCAGACCGGCCCTGGTGATCGCTTGATACTCCTGGTGCAGGGCATCGGCGAGCGCGAAGACGTACTCCTCATCGGTCTTGTAGTACTGGTTGTGGAGCCAGTGCTCGACCGTGCCGGGCGCGATAGCCGGCAGGAATGCGTCCACATCCTGGCCCTCGACGGCGGCTTTGAGGTTGGCAATGTCGGTTTCGACCGTCGCCTGGCCGACGTACGTCAACGGACCGGTGACGACCATGGGAGACGGACGGCCGGCGATCGGCGGAATACCCGGCCGATTACGGCCGAACCCTCCACCACCAGACGCAAAGAACTCCGGAAACTCGCGCAGGTCGCGTGCATTGATGTTGCGCGGAGGCAGTTGGGCGGCTGTGGTCGGATCGGCTGGCTCGATTCCTTGCAGCCGCTCGCGTACATAATTGGTGAAGTTGCTCTTGCTCAGCTCGCCATCATTGACGATGTCGATGCCGACCTCCACCTGCTTGCGGACCACCTGCTTGACGGCCGCTGAGAGGTCCTGCTCGTTGGCCGGTCGGGGCAGCGTTCCCGCGTGCGAGACGAGGATGCGGTTGGTGCTCCTTCGCATAGCCGTGCCAGGCTACACGACGGCAGACAGGCCGCCGTCCATGTTGATCGACACGCCGGAGATATACGTACCGCGGCTCGAGCAGAGGAACGCGATCAGATCGCCAACCTCCTGGGCCTCACCGACGCGCCCGAGCGGGATGCCGCTGCGCCGGGCGTTCTCCACGTAGAAGTCCTCCAGCGTCCCCCGTGCGCCCTCGCTGTGCCAGCGGCGTTCGTGCTGACCACTCTTGATCAGTCCGATGTTGACGCCATTGACACGGATGTTGTCGGCAGCGAGCTCCTTCGACAGCGCCTTCATCAGCGCCATGCCGGCGGCTCGCGACACCGAGGTGGGGACCGAGCGCGGCCCCGGCTGCTTGGCGCCGAGGTTCAGCACGTTGACGATGCTGCCACCGCCGGCCTGGCGCAGGTGGGGGACCGCCGCGCGCATGGCGCGGATCGCCCCGAAGAGTTTCAGGTCCAGATCGGCCTGCCATGCTTCGAGGGTGACCGACTCGAACGGAGCCGCGGCCGAAGTACAGGCATTGTTGACCAGGATATCCAGGTGGCCGAAGCGGTCGACCGCCGTCTGCACCACGCGCTCGACGTCCAGCGTGTTGCGCACGTCAGCCTGGACCGCCACGATGTTCGCTCCGGTTGCTTCGGCGATATCTTGCGCGGCGCGCTCCAGAACGTCGGCGCGCCGGGCGCACACGACCACCGCCGCTCCTTCACGTCCAAGCGATTGGGCTGTCGCCCGACCGATTCCCTCACTGCCACCAGTAACGATGGCGACTTTGCCTTTCAGCCCCAGGTCCACGCCGGTTCAGTCCTGCCCGTAGCGGCGCGAGCGGCCGAACCCACCTTCGGGCGCCGAGCGCAGGGGTTTGAAGCCGCCCGTCGGGTGCTCGGGAGTTCGCGCGCTGTGCCAGTCGTCGAGTGCGTCCTGCCAGCTTCGATCCCTGGGCAGGATCGCCTGGCAGGATCGCACCCGGTACAGCTCGGGATACTTCACACCGGGAGGTGTCACCCCGCGCTCGCGCAGCGCCCTGGCAGCCTCCAGCATGCGCCTTCGCACGCGGATAACCATCGCATCGGCAGTGCCCAGATGCTCTCGGGTGCGGTCCATAATCTTGCCCATGCTGGTGATGACCGAGTCGTCCTGCAGGCGGACACTGGGAATGCCGGTGAAGTTCTTCGTCCTCTTGACCTCCCGGTTCATCAAGAAGTCATTCTGCATGCACGCCTGTGGCCACCAGTCGGCAAACCACCGGCCGGTCTGGTGCGGCTTCATCGGCCCGACACCGCCGATCAGCTGACCGGTATCGTTCAGCTTCTGCTGTACCGGCTTTCCGAAGCCGGCCATCGGCTCGCTGGGGTGCCACCACAGGCCCCAGTGCAGCGTATGCACGTCGTCGATCGGCACATACATCGACAACGGGATCGTGCCGTCCTCACCGCCGCCGGGGAACATGCCGTAGACCGGGAACAGGAATTGGGTGGTGCGCCAGTAGTACGTTTCGGCGTCCTCGTCGTGACGGCGCGCCGCGTACATGACGCCGTAGTTGGTGTCCACGATCTCCAGGTGCGCGCGCCGATCTGGCGCATACAGCCCGTAGCCCGGCGCCGCTTGCGGATCGAGCCTGGAGTGCAGGAAGTACACGTGCGTGGTGTCCAGCTCGCCTTCGAGGGCCTGCATGAAGTTGCACTCGTAGACCGCCTTGTGGGAGTGCTGGAGCTGGTTCTCGGGGACCTGGCACCACTCCCACTGGGGTAGCCCTGGAGGTTCAGCCTGGTGCGGACCCATGTAGATCCAGGTGATTCCACCAGCATCCGCGCCGCGGTAGACGACTGCCTTGATTCTGGTTTTGAAGTCCGACTCGGCGGGCTGTAGGTTCGGCATGTCGACGCACTGACCGCTCGCGTCGAACTTCCAGCCGTGGTTGACGCAGCGGATGCCCCCCTCTTCGTTGCGGCCAAAGAACAGGGAGGCACCGCGATGGGGGCAGCTGTTGGCGATGAAGCCGGGCGTCCCATTGGTATCGCGCCAGGCGATCAGGTCTTCGCCGAGCAGTCGCACCCTAAGCGGGTCGCCGTCAGGCGTCAGCTCCCAGCTGTAGACGCACGGCAGCCAGTACTGGCGCATCAGATCGCCCATCACCGTGCCTGCGCCAACCCGGCACAGGGCTTCGGTATTTTCTCTGGACAGCATCGGGCTTCTCCACTCGCGCAGTGAAGCGCGCTATTACGATAGTAGTCGCCGCGAGAGGGCGACGGCTATTGCCGCTCGCTGGCGTGCCGAGGCGTGGCCGCGCTCTGACCAACTGACCCCCTTCGAGGGATGGGGATCCCTACTCGGGGGGAAGTCGCAGCGAACGTCTCAACAAAAGTACCGCGGGCCGATGCTCGTGAAGCGAGGCCACACCGGGCCTGAGACCACGAGCATACGGAGAGTGATGATGCGACAAAGCCACACTGCGAGACTGGTGGCGCTGGCGCTGCTCAGCACGACAGCACTGTCGGCGGCAGGCCCGACCGCTGGCGCGGCGAGTCTGCAAAGTAGCAGTGTACACCTGGACCCGAGCCTACCGGTCCACCCGGCGCTCCAGTACGGAGCGCAGGTCGAACCGGACAAGAAGGTGCGGGTGATCGTTCGGAAGACGAGTCCCGATGTTGACGTACGCGATGTCGCACAGGGCAGCGGCGCAACGGTTGAGGAAGAGTTCCCGTTCATCAGCAGCGCGGTGCTCGAAGTGGCGCAGCGAGCGGTGTTCGGGCTGGGCCACGACCCGCATGTGCGCTACGTCTCGCCTGACAGCGGGGTTCAGCACCACAGCATCGATACCAGTCATCTGACGACCACCTACGAAGCGGGCGTGCAGGCGACCAACATCTGGAACAGCACCAGCAGCAGCACCCAGGCAACGGGCAACGGCATCACCGTCGCAGTGGTGGATACCGGGCTCGACACGAGCCATCCCGATTTCCCTGCCGGCAAGGAGTTGGCAGTCAATCTCACTAACACTTCGACGACGACTGCCGATGGGCACGGCCATGGTACCCACGTGGCGGGCATCATCGCGGCCAGGAATCCGAGCGGCCAGTACCTCGGCGTCGCTCCAGACGCACGGGTGATCGGTGTAAAGATCTCGGACGACTCCGGTAACGCCCACGAATCGGACATGCTGCGTGGGCTCCAGTGGGTCTACGACAACCGCGCTACGTACAACATCCGCGCGGTCAACATCTCCAGCGCAGTCGGTACCGCCGAGAGCTACAAGACCAGCGCGGTCGATGCGGCGGTCGAGCAGCTATGGCTCAACGGCATCACGGTGGTGGTGGCCGCCGGCAACCGCGGTACCGCCGCTGATGCTGTGAGCTACGCGCCGGCCAACGACCCGTACGTGATCACGGTCGGCTGCCTGGACGACAACGTGACCGCGACCACCTACACCGACGACAGCCTGTGTACGTTCAGCAGCCGCGGCACGACCCAGGACGGCTATGCCAAGCCAGATCTCGTTGCGCCAGGCCGAAAGATCGTGTCATCGCTGGCCAGCACCAGTGCTGTGCTGGCTCAGCAGTTGCCGAGCCACATGTCGGCCGACGGTGTGCATATGCGACTGAGCGGAACGTCGATGGCTGCTCCCGTGGTAACAGGGACGGTCGCGCTGTTGCTCCAACGCGTGCCGAGCCTCACGCCGAACCAGATCAAGTGGCTGCTGCAGTCCAACTCGCGACTTTACCCCGGGCAGTCCAGCCGGGACCCGGCCGGCGAGGTCAACGCCTGGCCGGCCATGAGCACCGCGGTGAACCCGGGTCCCAAGGGGATTCTGTCAGCCAACAGCGGACTGGTGCCGAACAACGGTATCAATCCCACCACCAAGACCGTCCAGTGGGGGACCTACTACTGGGACACCTACCACTGGGACACCTACTACTGGGATACCTACCACTGGGACGTGACCTCCTATGACTGATCAGGCGACAGGCCGCACGGTGGGCGGACCACGAAGTATTCCCCAACAACGGAGATCCATGACATTGAATCGAAGACTGGCTGTTCTGCCCGCGATGCTGGCCAGCGTGCTGCTGGCCAGCTCGCTCCTGGGACCCACGGCCGGCGCAAGCGGCTCAGGTTCTGCCGCCGCGGCGACGCTCGATCCGAGGTTGCCGGTCCACCCACTGCTGCAAGTCGGTGCGCAGGTCGAGCCGGACAAGACGGTCCGCGTCATCGTCCAGAAGCAGCATCCGAGCAATAGTAGCCAGGCGATTGCTGCCGCTGCCGGCGCGCAGGTCAAGGAGGAATTCGGGTTCATCAAGAGCCTGGTCCTGGAGGTCCCTCAGCGGGCGGTCCTGGCCCTGGCCCACAACCCGAACGTGCGCTACATCTCACCCGACGGCCCCGTCCAACGCACCATCGACGCAAGTCAGCTCAAGACGACCTACCCGCAAGACGTCAACGCACCGAGCGTCTGGAACAGCGGCAGTACCAGCACCCAGGCAACCGGCTCCGGCGTGACCGTTGCTGTACTTGACACCGGCTTCAATGAGGATCTGCCCGACTTCGATAACGCAGCCGTGCAGTGCCTGAACGTGAACGTTCGGACCACGTCGTGCAGCGATGCCGATGGGCACGGCACGGCCGTGAGCGGCATCATCCGCGGCCGCGACACGCAAGGGCGTTACATCGGCGTAGCCCCGAACTCTCGCATCCTCAGCATCCAGGTGCTTGGCTCTAATGGCAGCGGCGCGGAGACAGACGTTGTGCGCGGTCTGCAGTGGGTCTTCGATAATCGCGCCACCTACAACATCAAGATCGTAAACCTGTCACTGGTGGGGAGCGTGGCGGAGAGCTATCTCACCGCGCCTATCTCGGGAGCCCTCGAGCAGCTCTGGCTGAATGGGGTGGTTGTGGTAGCGGCGGCCGGCAACTACGGCTCTGCTTCCGCTGCCACCTGGTACGAACCGGGTAACGATCCCTTCGTCATCAGCGTCGGCGCGCTGGACGACAACGGAACCGCTACCCCGACGGACGATAGTCTGGCGAGTTTCAGCAGCCGCGGGCTGACGCAGGACGGCATCTACAAGCCCGAGATTGTGGCGCCCGGTCGCCGCATGGTCTCGACCCTGACCGGGCTCGGCAGCACGCTGGCCACGCTGTTCCCAAGCTGGATTGTCGACACCAACTACGTGAGGCTAGCCGGCACGTCTCTGGCGGCCCCGGTGGTGAGCGGTGTCGCCGCGCTGGTTCTGCAGTACCCAGGCCAGGCTGATGGCGCAGGCGAGGTCAATGCCCTGAACGCTCTGCGGACTGCCGCGACCGGCGTACTCGGCCTGGCCAACCAGGGGCTGGCCGTCAATTCCACCATCAACTCGATGACCAACACCGTGGTCGGCGGACAGACCTACTGGAACCAGACGTACTGGAACCAGACGTACTGGAACCAGACCTACTGGAACCAGACCTACTGGAACCAGACGTACTGCAACTGTTCCACGGAAATGGCCGTCTCAAGCCGGAGCCACGCCGAGCCGATACTCGGGAGGGGCAGGAACCACGTTCCTGCCCCTCCGTGGGATAGAGACTGAGAGCACCGTTATAAAGCAGTACACGCCGAGTACTCAGGTCTGGGTGGCCGCCACCGCGATGACCGCGGTGGCGGCCACCCTCCTGCACCCGCAGGCATTCGCCGCGGCGCCGTCCGACTGGCTGGTGCTCGCTTTGTTGGCACTCTGCGCCGCGTGCGCGCACATGTTCCCGGTCCGTTCGGCGTCGAACGGCGCCGTGTACCCGATGACGAATGTCTTCGTCATTGCCGGGGCGGTGTTGCTGCCCCCCGGCCTGGCCGCCCTACTCCCCGTGCTGGCTCTCACCCCCGACAGCTGGCGGAGCCGTCGGAGCCCCGGCGCCCTGATCCGCTGGACCTTCAACATCTCCCAGACCGCGTTGGCTGCATACGCGGCTGGCAGCCTGGTGCGATGGGCGGGGGTCCGCGAGCTACACGGCATCCCCGAGCTCGCGGTCGTGGTGGTAGCCGCGGCATTGTTTGTCGTGGCCCAGGCCGCTATGGTCGGCGTGGCGATCGCATCGAATTCCCGGATCTCTTTCAGGCGGACCGGTGTGTTCGATCCACCAGCTCTGCTTGGCGAGTACTTGAAGGGACTCCTGGCGGTCGTCGTGGCTGGCCTGTGGTGGGCGGAGCCGGTGCTGCTCGTCATCGTCCCGGGTGTGTTGCTGGTGGCGCATCGCATGACCCGCACGGCGCACCTGGCGCATCTGGCCGAAGTCGACGCCAAGACCGGCCTGCATACCTCGCGGTACTTTGAACGCGTGCTGGAGGAGGAGCTGGCCCACAGCTTGCGCGTGCGCCGGCCCCTGGCGATCCTCTTCGCTGACCTTGACCACTTCAAGCAGGTCAATGATCGATACGGCCACGACGCCGGGGATCGCGTGCTGCGGGCGGTTTCGACCCGGCTGACTTCGGTGCTGCGCAAGAACGACGTCCTGGCTCGGTTCGGCGGTGAGGAGTTTGTGGTACTTCTGCCAGGCACTGAGAGCGCCGAAGGGATGTACCTGGCGGAGCGGCTGCGTAGCGCCGTTCAGCATCATGCGTTCGAGCTGGACGATGGCACGCAGCTCCACCGCTCGATCAGCATCGGGGTAGCGGTCTGCCCCGATGATGGTTCTGACGCGGCGGCGCTTATCAAGCAGGCTGATAGAGCCATGTATCGCGCCAAGCAGACTCGCAACGCGGTCGCCCGGGCACACGTTGAAGCTGTTCCTGTCGTCCAGGCGCCCACAGGCGTGAAGCTCGCGGCACCCCAGCCTCGGCAAAGCTCCCAGCAGATCGGCCTGCGGCAGCGGCTTGAGGCGGTCCTCCTCTGGGGGGCCGTGCTGGCTGGCCTGTACATCTCAGGCTGGTCCGTGCTCACCATTGCCCGGCTCGACGCCTGGGACGTCGTGCTGCCGTTGCTGTGCGCCGCGGTCATCGCCGAGCTCCTCAAGGTCCGCATCTACCAGGTGCAGTTGCAGACGCTTTCCTTCTCCTTCGGCATTGTCGTCACGATGGCCGCGGCAACGGCGCACACGTACGCCGCGGCGCTGGTGGGGCTGGCGGGCGCGCTGGTCTACCTGGGGACGAGCCGGCCGCGCTGCACCGCCAAGATCCTCTTCAACCTTGTCAACCCGGCGCTGGCCGGCGGTGCGGCCGGCTGGCTGTACCGGGTTATCGCGCCCCACCAGTCAGCCTTCACGGCCTGGCACCTGCTTGCCGCGCTTGCCGCGGTCCTGGCACACGTTGCAATCAATCTCGGTCTGATTGCGCTGCTGGTAAGCTTCCGGTCGGGGCGCCCGGTAACAACCGTACTTCGCCAATCGGGCTGGTCCATACCGACCAACATCCTGCTCGGGCTGACGGGAGCTTTCCTGGGTATCGCGCACGACGAGCTCGGGCCCCTGGGCACTGCGATGTTCGCACTGCCCGTCCTGTGGATGCGCTTCACGCTCGCCTTTTACGCCAGCAGGAGCCAGACAACCATCCAGACACTCGAGCTGCAGGCAGAGCAACTGGAACACCAGGCTCTGTACGACGCGTTGACCGATCTTCCGAATCGCCGTTTGCTCCAGGACCGTCTCCAGGCGATTCTCGAGCAACGCATCGTCGAACCGGTCGCCCTGCTCATGCTGGACCTCGATCGCTTCAAGGAGATCAACGACACCTTCGGGCACGATCACGGAGACGTTGTCCTGAGGGAGACGGGAACGCGCCTGAGGTCGGTGCTGCGGGAATCCGACACACTGGCACGTCTGGGCGGCGACGAGTTCGCCATCCTGTTGCCGGCAGCATCTCTTGACGACGCCCGCAGCTTCGGAGG
>VBGG01000501.1 GCA_005883405.1 Chloroflexota bacterium
GCCCAGCAGCCCGTCGCTGGAGAGCTTGCGCTGCGCCTCCTGAAACGTGGCGCTGAGCAGCGGACAGGCGTCCGTGCAGTGGGTATAGACGAAATCGAGCAGCGTCACCTTGCCGCCAAGTGACTGCGAAGCAAACGTCGCCCCAGTCTGATCGGTGAGCTGAAAGCTGGGTGTGGGGCCGAAAACGTCCATCGGCGGCTGGGTCTGACAACCGACGACCCACAGCGCGAGCGCGGTCGCGATCAAGCCCACAAACGCGCAACGCGCAACGCGCAACGCGCAACGCGGAACTCGGAACCCGAACCTCACCTGTGGTCTGCCTCCGCCGAATGCTCCGCCGCCGCGCGCGCTTCGAGCAGGCCAATGCGTATCCAGGCGATGGCGCCCGCCAGCATCCACAACAGCCCGACCACCACGATGATCGGATGGGTGATGATCCCCAGGACCGCGATGCAGAACCCAAGGCCCAGCACGAATGGTGAGACGCTGTGACTCGGCATGTGGATGCCGGCCAGCTCAGCAGGTTCCGATGGCACCAGCGCCTGCTCACCGTCCAGCTCAATGGCCGGCGTTTCACGCGGTAAGCCGACGGGGCGGGCCATCGCCACCAGCGGTTCGGGCGCGATGGCCGTGAGCGCTCGAGTCGGGGGCTCGACGCCCGACGGCGCGGAGGACATGACCGAGAAACCCTCGGGTGCCAACCCGGCGCGTCGCAGGTCGGCGGCCGGCACAAAGATCACCTCGCCGGCCACCATGCGCTCGGGGAAGACCTCCTGCTCGCCGGTCTCCAGGTTGACCAGCGGCACGCCCGGCGGGATCTCCGGGAAGTACCACTTGCCGTAAATTGGCACCTTGGCCGCCTTGAGCTTGGCCGTGTCGATGTTGTTCTTGGCCGCCCAGGACAGGGCCTTCGCGTCAAGTACCATCGCAGGCCCTCCTACGACACCACGCGATCGACCGCCATGGCGGCGAACAGCGCGAACAGATACAGGATCGAGTAGAGGTATAGCTGGCGGGCGGCCTGAGGCGTCGCCTGTCGCCAGAGCCGCACGGCGTTGCGAATGAAGAGCCCGCCCAGCACGGCCGCCGCGGCGAAGTAGATCGGACCCATCATGCCGAACGGCGACAGCACGAGCGTAAGCACCACCAGCAGCAGCGAGTACAGCACGATCTGACGCCGCGTCTCGTCCTCGCCGCGCACCACTGGCAGCATCGGAATGCCGGCCCGCTCGTAGTGCTTGCGAATCAACAGCGACAACGCCCAGAAGTGCGGCGGAGTCCAGAAGAAGATGATCGCGAACAGGTACCAGGCAGTCAGGCTGCCGATCTCGCCGTTGACGGCCGCCCAGCCCACCAGCGGCGGGATGGCTCCCGCCGCGCCGCCGATGACGATGTTGCTCGGCGTCGAGCGTTTGAGCCATAGCGTGTAGATGAACACGTAGCCGAGCAGTCCGACCAGCGCCAGCAGCCAGGCCAGTACGTTGACGAAGGCGATGAAGACGGCGCTGGCCAGAACGGCGAGCCCGATGCCGAACCGCAGCGCGGCGCGAGGCGAGATCACGCCCGACGGGATGGGCCGCCACGCCGTGCGACCCATGAGTGGGTCGATGTCGCGGTCGACGTAGTGGTTGATGGCGCCCGCGCCCCCCGACATCAGCGCGCCTCCGAGCAAGGTGGCCAGGAACACGCCCACAGACGGCATGCCACGCGCGGCGATGATCATGGCCGCCGCGGTGGTAGCCAGCAACAGCGACATGACCCGCGGCTTGGTGAGCTGGACGTAGGCGACCGCTTTGCGTTCGCGCGTTCTCGCGTTCTCGCGTTCGCGCGTTCTTCCAGGCAGTATTTCGCCGCAGAGTGACGCCCGACCCGACACGCGAGAACGCGAGAACGCGCGAACGCGCGAACGCTGCGACAGGGCCACGAGCGTGACGGCCGCCGACCAGGTCGCCGCCGCGGCCGCGGTGTGCAGCACCTGGCCGAGCGGTGGGTTCGACAGCGACACGGAGAGTCCGCCGACGCCGCCTTCCAGGATGGTGCACCCAAGCAGGATCGAGCTGGCTCGGCCGAGCCGTGCGCCTTGCGTGCGGAACGCCTCTACCGCGAGCCAGCCGACCAGACCCAACGTGACGTACGCCAACAAGCGGTGATACAGCTGGAGATCGGCCAGCGGATCGCGTCCAAGCGGGAGCAAGCCCAGCCCGTTGCAGTCTGGAAAGGCGCCAACGCACGCCCAGCTCGCGCCGATCGCCCGTACTTCGACGCCGCTCAACCCGGCACCGAAGATCACCAGCGCCGTAACCATCGCCACGCGGCGGAACAGCTGGGTCTCGGCGGCGGTGGCGGGCGCGTTCGCTCGGGGTCCAACCAGAGTGGCCGTTGCCGCCCAGACGAGGCAGCCGAGCACCAGCAGCCCCAGCGCAGCTTCTACGACCTCCGCCAGCGGCGCCAGATACAACGCGAGCAGCACGGCCGTTGCGATCGCTCGGAAAGCGACCAGCACGACCGCCAGCGTGACCGCCAGCAGCAGCCCGGCGTCACTGCGTCGGGTCAGCCACGTCGCGACACACGCCGACACGATGAGCGCGATCGCGATCGCGCCGACCGCCAGCGCGGCGAACCCTGCCGACTCGGCTGACTGCGCCACCCGGGCGACGCTCTCGGCAACTAGCGCCAGGCCATACGCGATCGCCGAGCCTGACGTGAGCCAGCGCATCGCTCCACGGCCCAGCCGCGCACGCGAAAAACCGCGCCGCAACAGGCTTGATTGGGCCTCGACCGGCGAGCGCGCGGTGACGACGAGCGCCATGCTGCCCGTCAGTGAGATGGCGCGGCCATCGCCTGGCCGCTACCACTCTCCAGGGCTGGTGTGGCCCTTTGATGCAACCCATCGCCACCCAGGGCGGCCAACCGCAGGTCGCGCAGCGGTCGCTCGGAGCGGATGCGCGGGAGGCTCGCGAAGTTGTACTCGGGCGGCGGCGACGTGGTCAGCCACTCGAGCGTGTTGGCCAGCCATGGGTCGTTACCAGCCACGGCGCCAGCGCGCATGGAGGCGGCCATATTCCAGACGAAGATCACAATCGCAAAGAACATCATGAACGCGCCGAGCGTTTCGACCACGTTCCAGGCCAGAAAGCCTGTCTCGATGGGATACGTCGCGATGCGGCGCTGCATGCCCATGATGCCCAGAATGTGCATCGGGAAGAACGTCAGGTTGAAGCCGATGAGCATCAGCCAGAAGTGCCAGGCGCCCAGGGTTTCGCTGTAGAGGCGGCCGGTCAGCTTCGGGAACCAGTAGTAGCTGCCAGCAAACACGGCGAAAACACTGCCGCCAAAGAGCACGTAGTGGATGTGGGCAACCACGAAGTAGGTGTTGTGCAGCTCGTAATCGACCGGCACGACGGCCGAGTACACACCGCTCAGCCCGCCGATCACGAACATCGTCAAGAAACCCACCGAGAACAGCAGCGGCGCTTTGAACTGCAAGTGGCCGCCCCAGAGCGTGCCCGCCCAGTTGAAGATCTTCACGCCGGTGGGGATGGCGATCAGCATGGTCATCAACATGAAGAAGCTCTGGCTGATCACCGGCAGACCGACGGTGAACATGTGGTGCGCCCAGACGACAAAGCCAAGAATGCCAATCGCGGCGGTGGAATAGGCGACTGCCTTGTAGCCGAAGATCGGCTTGCGACTGAACACCTGCAGGATCTCGGAGATGATCCCGAAGTACGGCAGGATCATGATGTACACGGCCGGGTGCGAGTAGAACCAGAACCCGTGCTGGTAGGCGATGACGTCGCCGCCGCCGGCCGGGTCGAAGAAGTGCGTACCCAGGTGTCGATCGGCCAGCAGCATGAGCAGCGCCGCGGCCAGAGCCGGGGTCGCGACGAGCTGAATGAACGACGTGGTGAGCATCGCCCAGACGAACAGTGGGATGCGGTGCATGGTCATCCCGGGCGTGCGCATGTTCAGGATGGTGACCATGAAGTTCATCGAGCCCAGGATCGACGAGGTGCCCAGGATGATCAGCCCAACGAGCCACAGGCTCTGGCCGTAGGGCCCGCGAACGCTCAGCGGCGGGTACGAGGTCCAGCCGGCGTCGGCGGCGCCAGTGGCGTACCTGCCGCTCGGGTCTGGGAAGAAGAACCCGGACAGGATCAGCAGTCCCGCGGGTACGATCATCCAGAACGACAACGCGTTGATCTTCGGGAACGCGACATCTCGCGCGCCGATCATCAGCGGCACGAAATAGTTGCCGAAGCCACCCACGCCGAACGGGATGATGAACAGGAAGATCATGACCGTGGCGTGGACTGTGAAGATCTGGTTGTAGACCTCGTCGGCAAACGGCGCTGACTCGGGCAACGCCAACTGAGTGCGTACGAGCAGAGCCGCCACGCCGCCCAACAGAAAGAAGATGAAGGTCGTGACCAGGTACATGATCCCGATCTTCTTGTGGTCAGGGGTGGTCAGCCAGGCGCCGAGGCCGCGACGTTCGATCGGGTGGGGGCTGAGCGCGGGCGCCGGTATGCCCGGACGCGCTCCGACGTGTGGGGCAGCCGTGGTCGCCATCGGCAGTTTTTAAAAAACTCCTGTCTACTTCAGCGTCTCGAGGTAGGCGACGATGTGCGTCGCCTGCTCGTCCGTCAGACCGAGGTTGGGCATGATCGTGCCAGGCTTGAGCGCTGGCGGGTTCATGATCCAGCGCTTGAGGTCGTCGGGTCCGTTGTTGGGCACGGCACCACCGGCAATGCGCGGGCGCGAGGCCACCCCGGCCAGATTGGGGCCGACCGTACCGTTTGCGCCGGGGATGCCCGGGATCGTGTGGCACCCGCCGCAGCCCTTCTGCTGAATCAGCGCCGCGCCCTGGGCCGGATCGCCCCCGCCTGTTGCGGGCACCGGCGGGTTTGCTGGCACGGGACCGCCTGGCGCCGGCGAAGCAGCGGGTTGCACTGGTGGCTGGGCGCCGGGCGCGGCCGCCGGAGCCGGCACCGCTGGCGTCGGGGCTGGTGGTGGCGGAGCGCCTGGCTTCGGAACTGGCGCCGCCGCGGCCGGCGCGCCGCCAGCCTGCTGTTGCAGCCAGGCCTGAAAGTCGCCCGCCGAGACGGTCGTGACGCGGAACAACATGCCGCTGTGTCCGGCGCCGCACAGCATGGCGCATACGCCTCGAAACTCGCCGGCCTGATTGGGGGTGTACGTGATGTGGTTGACGCGGCCCGGGTTCGCGTCGATCTGGCCCCACAGATCGGGTACCCAGAAGGCGTGGATGACGTCCACGGCCGTGACGTCGAACACCACCTGCTGGCCGACCGGCAGGTGCAGGTCGTTGGTGGTCTTGACCCCCGAGTTGCCGTAGCCGAACTCCCAGGAGAACTGGCGCCCGGTGACGCTGATGTGCATCACTTTGGGGTCCGTTGGAATCTGGCTCAGCTCGCCGAGGCGTGTCACGGTGATGCCGAACAGGCCGACCAGAATCAGGGCTGGCACCGAGGCCCACATCACCTCCAGGCGCGTGTTGCCGTGGATCTGTGGCGGCTCGACGGTCGGCAACGCTGAGCGGCGACGGAACCGAAGGCTGGAATAGATCAGCAGCCCCTCGACCAGCACGAAGACGATGCCCGCCAGGACGAGGGTAAACCAGAACAGCTCGCTCATCTGCCCGGCTGCGTCGGATGCGGGTGCGGTCGGCCACGGCTGAGCAGCGGCGGACAGTGGGCTGGCCAGCAACACAAGCGCCAGCGGCAGAGCGAGCAGCAGTCGACGCATCAACGCCTATCCAGTTGATGATAGCGAGCGGGCTTACGCATCCGCCTCTCCCAGAGGTAGAGGGGGCCTTCTTGGGGGAGTAGACTCCTGTTCTGGGGCCATGGAATCCAAGGCCGCGCTGCTCACGGTGGCGATTCCGCTGATCGCGTTCAAGATCTGGTTCGCCATCCTGCTGCTGGCCTACGCGCCCACGCGCGACACGATGGTCTGGGTGGCAGCCACCCACTGGCCGCTGGTCATCATCTTGGCCCTGATGCTCGGACCGAGCATCGCCGCGTACCGGCTTCTACGCGCGCGGGCGCGCCGTGAGCAGCTCCGTCAGGCCGAATTCATGCTGACCACGCCCAAGCCGCACAGGGTGCGACGACCAGCACGCGTTGGTCGCGGCACTCAGTGCTCGGCTCTGTGGGAAACGGTGTCGCGGCTCGAAGGCGACGGGTGATCCGGCCGCGACGCAAGGAACAGCGCGACCAGACCAATCACGAAGATCCCGAACACGGCCACGACGACCGCCTTGGCGATCACGATCGGACCGATCTCGACTTCCGACTTTCCCAGCTGCAGCAGCCCACTGCCGAAGCTGCTGATGATCGCAATAACTACAAGCAGCAGAAATGGCGGGATCAAGAATGGCAGCACGGTGTGCTGGAATGGGTCGGGCCCGGCTTCGGCGTCCTCCGCTTCGGGTGGCGTCTGCGGGAGTCCAGCGAACGAGCCGACGACGCCGCCGACTGCACCGCCAGCCAGGATGCCGCCCACGGCCAGCGCGGCCGACCAGCCCCCGAAGTCCACGTTCGGCAGCGCCGGCGGAAGCACGACGGCAAGTGCCACGCCGACCCAGGCGCCAATGAGTCCACCGACCAGGATGCCCGCTGCGCTGAAGTTCTCTGACTGCTCGATGGCGCGGCGTTGTATCGGCTCTTCGGGTAAGAGATCGGCGCCGACGGCCGGTGCGTCCGCCGATGGGTCGTACAGCTGGCCCAGCGTGGCGCCGTAGATCAGGTGCAGGATTAGATTGCCGACTGGCACCAGCGGGCCAGCCGACAGCGCCCAGTCGAGCATGTTGACCGCTGCGGCAGGCAGCAGAACCAGCAGCGAAAATAGCCACGGCAGCAGCGCGAACCGCATCCCGCGCGACCAGCCCGGCCCATCGCCAACCCACCAGCGCAGCCGCCGATTGCCTTCCACGAAGCGTGCATAGACCAGCGCCCAGATGATGCCCAGCACCACGTGCAGGATCAGCGCGTACGCCGGGCTGGCGCTGCTGAACTCCACGACCTTGTTGTGGGTGAGCTCGTACAGCCAGCGCCGCACGATGTCGCCCTGCGAGTCCGCCGCGCCATTGGCGAGCACGTAGGCCACCATCAGCGCGCCGATCGACGTGCCGATGGCGACGAAGCCGGCGATGATCGCCTCGGCAAGCCAGCGCCGGCGCGGTCCAGTTGCAGCTCTTGCTTCCACCCGATCTCTCCTCAGTTAGCGCTCACCGGTCGCCGGTTCGCCGCCTCTTCGCGGCTCGCCCACGCGAAGAACACGACGCCCGTCGCGATCAAGAAGTACAGGCCGCTTCCCACCCACATGATCAGGCCGCCGAGCTGCTGGTCCTCGAGTGGACCCAGAGCTGTGATGCGCGGCGCCAGCAGGTAGGTCGGGTAGTACGCGCTGGAGGTTGCCGCCAGCAGCGCGCCCAGCAGCGAGGCGGGCACGGTCTGCAGGAACAGATACAGCACCTGGCCCAGAGCCGGGTACGGCGGCGCAATGTCCGGCACAGGACTGAGCACCGGCATCCACATCAGCATAGCCGTGCCGAGAAACACGAGATGCTCCAGTGCGTGCAGCGGTTCGCTGGCAAGCGTCAGCTCGTAAAACGATGGGATGTGGGCCAACGAGAACACGGCGTTGAAGCTGAAGAACGCGACCAACGGGTGACGTGCCCAGCGTACGAAGCCCTTGAGGTGAGCCGCCTTGAGCACGCTGCGTAGCAGCCAGTCGGGAGTGCCCGCAAGCAGCAGTGGCGCCGCGCCCAGTGTCAGCAACAGGTGCTGCAGCATATGCGCCGTGAAGAGATACGTGTCGCCGATCGTGTCCAGTGGGGTAGCCAGCGCGACCAGCATCGACAGCAGGCCGCCGTAGAAGGCGGCCTGTCTGGTGCGCGGCACCGCGCTGGAACCCTTGAACCGGTCGCGGAAGGGGCCTGTGCACAGGCGGTACACCGCCAGCAGCCCGACCAGACCCACCAGCACGCTCGGCGGCGGCGTGTAGCTGACCTGGTCCACGCGGACTTCGCTAGCCGCGGTGCGGCAGCGGGTACTGGCCGAACAGGAACATCAGCGCGGTGATGATCGAGCCCGCCACCATCAAGCCGAAGCCGAACACGCCAGTGAACAGTGGGTGGTCGAAGCGCAAGTGCATATAGAAGCCGACGACCAGCACGAACTTTGTCGCAGATAGCACCAACAGCAGCGGCACCAGGATGGCCCGAACGCTCTCCTGGGTGTAGAAGAACACTTCGGCGAGGGTGATGACTGCCAGGATGACGCCCACGATCGTGTACGTCTTCGCCCCAGGGTGGGCGTGCTCGAGCTCGGGCTCGGCGTGGTCGTGGGCGAGGTCGTGCTCGGTAGCCATCAGTCCGGAATGAGATACACGAGCGTGAAGATCAAAATCCACACGATGTCGACGAAGTGCCAGTAGAGGCCGGCGATCTCGACGAAGAGCGAGTGCTCTTGATGCAGGCGTCCTCTGAACGAGTGCGCCACCAGAGAGAGCAGCCAAAAGACGCCGATGAAGACGTGGGTGCCGTGGAACCCGGTCAGGGTGAAGAAACTCGAGCCGAACAGGTTCCGACTGAGCGTCAGACCCTCGTGGTAGAAGGTGGTGAACTCGTAGAACTGGCCACCGAGAAAGACGCACCCGAGCAGCGCGGTCGCGCTCAACCACACGCGCATGCGCCGCTCCTCACCGCGCTGGATGGCCGCGAGCGCCAGGACCATGGTCAGACTGCTGAGCAGGAGCACAAAGGCGCTGACCGACGTGTATGGCACGTCGAACGTCTCGCGCGGCAGAGGCCCTTCCGGACTGCGATTCTTGTAAACGAGGTACGTCGCGATCAGCGTGCCGAAGAACATGCAGTCTGAGGCCAGGAAGGCCCACATCAGCAGCTTGCGGCTGTCGAGCCCGGTGCTGGTGTGCGGGTGCTCCAGGACAAGCGGCGCGGCGACCGCTGCAGGCGGCGCAGCCCCGGTATCGACAATGACGGGAATGGCGGTGTGGGCCATCTACGGCGCTTCGAACGACCAGCCGTAGATGCTGCCGACCAGCAGCAGCACCCCCAGGATGGCGAAGATGGGAATGGTGATCGGACCGAAGGCATCGGCCATGAGCAGCCCGCTGGCCATCATCGCCAGGCCCAGGGCGCTCAGCAGCGGCCAGTACGACGGCGAGGGCATGTGGATCACCGGTGGCGTGGCATCCGGCCCCGCCGTGGCGATGACCTCGTGGGCGCGTTCCGTGGCATGCCCGGGCCCGCCTGCGAGCGGGGTGACCTCGATCGGGTCCAGGTGCATGCGCTCCGGGTGCTTCATCGCCCACCAGCCGTCGCGCGAGTGGACAGTTGGAATCCTGGCGAAGTTGAAGATGGGCGGTGGCGAAGGGATCGACCACTCGAGCGTGGCGCCGTCCCATGGATCGTCAGGTGCGATTTCACCGTAACGCAGGCTGGCGAACAGGTTGATCACGAACAGCAGCACTGAGATGCCCAGTCCGAGAGCGCCGATCGTCGACAGCTGATTGAGCTCGGTCACCCCGAGATCGGGTCCGTAGGTGTAGACGCGTCGCGGCATACCGAGCAGCCCCGTCCAGTGCATCGGCATGAAGGTGACGTTGAAGAAGATG
>VBGG01000504.1 GCA_005883405.1 Chloroflexota bacterium
CTGCTGGGGCCGCATGCACCCAGCACAATGACTGCTCCAAAAGAGATCGCGAGCCCTGCCACGCGTGGCGGATAGCGTGTGATGTTTGGCGTTGACTCATATATGTGTCACTGACACAGTAGGCGTGGAGGGGTAAGTACGGCCTTAACTTGTGTTAACGGACGGGGAACACTGCGTTAGGAGTCGGTGAAGCGTCCGCGCTCGTACGCCACCCTCACCCCGACCCTCTCCCAGAGGGAGAGGGAGACTCGATAACGGTGAGCTCACGCGCCAGGACGCCGCCGTCGCGGAAATCGGTGTACACGTCCGCGGCGCCGAGCAGTAGCCGGCCGGGTATGCCCAGGTCTTCGAAGCACCGCGCAATCTCCTCCATCTCGCCGATCCAGCGGTACGCCTTGGGCGGCATGCTCGGCAGCGCCCGCTCGACGAAACGCCGAACCGCGGCCAGGTCACCGCCCTGGTTCTGCTCGGCGCGTAGCTGCTCCTCCACCCCCAGCAGACGTGCAGCGACAAGCAGCTCGGCGCCGAGCGCCTGCAAGCCCTTGGTCATCGCTGCGTAGCACATCTTCAGGCCCGAGGCCTGGCCGACGTCGCCATCGAGCACGCGGATATCCAGGCCAAACGTGCCCAGTCCAGCGAATTCGCGCGCACCCGCGCCTGAGGTGAAGATGCGGTTGCCCGGCCGCGTCGGCGGACCGCCGATGATGCCGGCGTCGGCGAACCGCGCGCCTGCCTGCGTGACCGTCCTGGCGATATCGCGTGCGGTGCTGGGCGCGATGGCGTTGCAGTCGGCGTACAGCAGGCTGGCGCCGGTTGCCCGCACGGCGGCGGCAACTTGATCCGCCACGGCGCCCGCCACGGCCGGCGGCACGATCGACAGCAGCACGTCGCATTCGCGCACGAGCTGGTCGAGGTCGGCCACGTCTTCGAAGCCTGCCCGCGCGGCGCGCTCGCGAGAGTGTTCGCCGCGACCTGCCAGGCAGGTCAGCACGCGCAGACCGCGCTGATGCAGCACTTCGCCCACACCGCTGCCCATCTCGCCCGGGCTCAGGATCCCGACCGTCCTGATCGTCGTCATCGTCACCCTGAGGAGGTTAACGCGGGCGAAACGCGCGAGCATCCCGGGGGACCCCCTTGGGGAAAGATTTGCTCTCGGGCACACCCCGTGCATTGTTAACAAACGCCGCACATGGCCAAACTCGCGGACATGGCCGAGAACGCGCTCAACGAGACGCGCATGCTGATCCTGGGCGCGCAGGTGTTGATCGGCTTCGGCTTCCAGGCCGCGTTTCAGCCGGGCTTTGATCGTCTGCCCGCCGAGGCGCAGCAGCTCAAACTCCTGGGGCTCGGGCTGATGCTCATCGCGCTCGCCTTATTGATTGCGCCCTGCGCGTTCCATCAGATCGTCGAATGCGGCAACGATTCACCGCGCCTGATCGCCTTTACCGGTCGCATCGCCGCGTTTGCGCTGCTCCCCTTCGCGGTCACCATCGGCATCGAGCTGTTCCTCGCCGCGCTGGTGGTCTTCGGGGCCGCGGTCGCGCTGCCAGTAGGCGTGATCGGCCTGATATTCGCGCTGTTCCTGTGGTACGGGCTCGAGTGGCTATGGCGCGAACCCGACAGGCACAAGGCCGACGAAAACAAGGAGCGAACGATGAAGAACGAGGGCACGTCGCTCGAGAACAAGATCAAGCAGGTGCTGACTGAGGCGCGCGTCGTACTGCCAGGCGCCCAGGCGCTGCTTGGGTTTCAACTGGCGGCGATTCTGACGGATGGCTTTGCGAAGCTGCCCAGGTCCTCGCAATACGCCCACATCGTCAGCCTGGGTCTGATCGCGGTGACGATCGTCCTGCTCATGGCGCCAGCCGCCTTCCACCGCATCGTCGAACGCGGCGAGGACACTGAGCGGTTACACCGTTTCGCGAGCGCGGCGGTGCTGGCCGCGATGGTCCCGTTGGCGCTTGGCGTCGCTTCTGACTTCTACGTCGTGGTCAGCAAAGTGCTTGACGCGCCAGGTCTGGCCGCCGGGCTCGCCGGCGCCAGCCTGGTCGTCTTCTTCGGCTTGTGGTTCGGTTTCACGCTTGCGCTGCGTACGCGAGACCACGCGTCGCACAGCGCGCTGAGGATCAGTCGAGCCGCTCGATGATCGAGGCGTTGGCCATGCCGCCGCCCTCGCAGATGGCGGTCAGCGCATAGTGGCCGTCGCGGCGTTCGAGCTCGTTCAGCGCCGTCAGCACCAGCCGCACGCCGCTCGCGCCGAGCGGATGGCCGAGCGCGATCGCGCCGCCGTTGACGTTCAGCCGGTCGACGCCGACCCCAAGCTCTTCCTGCCACGCCAGACACACGGGCGCAAAGGCTTCATTGACTTCGAACAGGTCGATGTCCTGGGTCGACAAACCCGCCCGTTGCAGGACGCGCCGCGTGGCCGGGATCGGTCCCGTCAACATCATGACCGGGTCCGAACCCACCTGTGTGAACTGCACGAACCGCGCTCGCGGCTGCAATCCGAGCTCCTCTGCCTTCTGCCGTGAGGCGATCAGCACAGCGCCGGCGCCGTCGGAGATCTGGCTCGAGTTGCCCGCGGTGAGCAGCTCGAGCCCTTCGAACGCCGGCTTGAGGGTCGCCAGCTTCTCGACGCTGGTTTCTGGGCGGATGCCCTGATCGTGCTCGACGGCGCCGCCGTTGATGGGTACCGGCACGATCTCCTGCGCCAGCCAGCCTTTGGCGGTGGCCGTGGCGGCCCGCGCGTGACTCCGCGCACTGTATTCATCCAGCGCGGCGCGTGAGAGTCCCCACTTTTTGGCGATCATCTCCGCGCCGATGGCCTGGTTGAAGTGCTCCACGTGGTAGCGGTCACGAACCGCCTGGGTCATTGGCGAGTGGTCGGGCGAGACCTGCGAACCGAGCGGCACACGGCTCATGTTCTCAACCCCGCAGGCGACGACCAGGTCATATCCGCCGGCCATAACGCCTTGGGCAGCGAACTGGATCGCCTGCAGGCCGGAGCCGCACTGGCGATCGACGGTCGTGGCCGGGGTGGATTCCGGCAACCCAGCGTCGAGCCACGCGCTGCGCGTGACGTTGAGCGCTTGCTCGCCCACCTGGCCGACGCAGCCGCCGATGACGTCTTCGACAAGCTCAGGATTTATCCCTGTGCGCTCAATCAGTGCCTTGAGCGTGAAGCTCAGCATCTCGACTGGATGCAGGCCGCTGAATTGCCCGCCGCGCTTGCCGAAGGGCGTCCGCCAGCCGCTGATGATGACCGCGTCGCGTGCGCCGTTCCCGTTACGCATGGTCTCGCTCCTCCCCGTCGGCTCAGGTCTCTACTGAGCCAGCTGGATCACGGCAAACGCGGCGCCCTGCGGATCGGCAATTACGGCGAACCGACCCTGTGGGATATCCACGGGCGGTGACATCGCCTTGCCACCCATCTCTTGCGCGCGCTTGACCGTATCGTCGGTATTGTTGACCGTGAAGTACACCAACCAATGTGGCGGCACGTTGGGCGGGTACATCTGGCCCATGCTCATCCCGCCGCCGATGCTCTTGCCCTTGAGCTGCCATTCGGTGTATTCGCTGCCATCGGGCATCGGGTTGGCCTTGGGTGTCCAGCCGAATACCTTCGGGTAGAAGTTCTTCGCCGCGTTCATGTCGCGCGTGGCGAGCTCGTTCCACGAGAAGCTGCCCGGCGCGTTCACGACTTCGGCGCCCTTGTGTTTGCCCGACTGCCAGACCGCGAATACCGCGCCGGTTGGATCTTGGAACACGGCCATCGAGCCTTGATCCATGACCGCCATCGGCGCCATAAGCACCTTGCCACCGGCGTCGGTCACTTTCTTGGCCGTGTCCTCGGCATTCGCGGTGGCGATGTAGGTTGACCAGGACGGCGGCTGGCCTGGGCTCATGGGCGGGGTGACCGCGGCGACCTGCTTTCCGTTCTTGAAGAACATCGTGTAGTGGCCGGCCTCTTCGCCCATGTCCTGTGACGTCCAACCAAAGAGTTGGCCGTAGAACTTGGCGGACGCGGCGACGTCTGGCGACGCAAGGTCGACCCACATGGGTGTGCCTGGTGCGTAGGTAGGAGTCTCTACTGGCATGTTGCCTTGTTGCCCTCCTCGGCACGTAAGTGGAACGCCTTAGCCTAAGACAAGCCGGCTGCCCGCGGCCAACATTGCCGGCGAGATAAGTGATGGCCTTGTGATACCCGGCCTCTCGACACGCCCGCGCGCAAGCCGCATTGTGACCTCGGCAAATTCCGATGGCGCGGCCATTCCTGATCCAGCTCCCTCTGCCGACGCTCGACGGCCTGGCATATCCGCGCGGCGCCGACGGTCTGATCCATCAGTGCGCGTGGTGTCGGCGGGTG
>VBGG01000503.1 GCA_005883405.1 Chloroflexota bacterium
ACCTGTGCGCCTGGCCTGGTGGTGGTCAACATCGACAACGGCATCGGCGCCGGCGCGACGGCCGCGCTGATCGCCAACCGCGTCGCCACCGCCCGCAACTCGCCGTCGCGCTGAAGCACCAGACCCGCGGCAAGCGGTGACGAACGAAGCGAGCTACTGGACGCAGAACTCGTTGCCCTCGGGGTCCTGCATGACGATCCAGTATTCGCCGCGAAGTTCGGTGGCGCGGAGCTGAGTGGCGCCGAGACTCAGGAGGCGCCGCGCTTCGGCACCGACCCGTTCGCGACGGGTCTCGAGCGGCGTGGCGTGGCCGCCGCCGACGTTCAGGTCCAGGTGCACGCGGTTTTTGACCGTCTTCGGCTCCGGCACCCGCTGGAAATAGACGCGCGGGCCGTGTTTGTCGGGATCGACCACCGCGTTGGCCGAGTTCCACTCCGATTCGGGCACGCCCTGCGCCGCCAGGAACTCCTGCCACGTCGCAAAGCCGGTCGGCGGGTCCTGCGGCGCATAGTGCAGCGCCGCGGCCCAGAACTCGGCGAGCCGCGCCGGATCGGCGCAGTCGATGACCACCTGAATACCCGTAGCCACGGTTACACTCTCCCGTCAGACCGGCGGCCGAAGAAGTTGACCGCCTCGACCTGCATGACCACCTCGTCCTGCTGGTTCAGCATCTCGCCTCGCGAGCGCACGATGCCCCAATCGGGGCGGCTCCGCGACGGCTTGGTGTCGAGCACGGTGAAGCGCCCGCGCAGCGTGTCGCCTGGGCGGACGGGCTTGAGCCAGCGCAGATTCTCGATGCCCGGAGAGCCGATGCTGGAACTGTCGCGCATCACCGTGTCGACCAGCATGCGCATGTAGCCGGTCGCAGTTTGCCAGCCGCTCGCGATCAGTCCGCCGTAGATCGAGCTGCGCGCCGCCTCGGGGTCGGTGTGCATCGGCTGGGGGTCAAACTCACGTGCGAAATCGATGATGCCTTGCTCGGTGAAGCCGACGCTGCCCAGTTCCAGCGCTTGGCCCTCGACGAAGTCCTCAAAGTAGCGGATCGGCGTCTCCTCCGCGGCTCGGCAAGACGTCACCCGCAGCGAGCGCAACACCAGGATTCACCACGCGAACGTCTGCCACACCCAGTCGAATAGCGCGGTGCAATCGCCCACGAGGTCCTGGCTGTGCATCAGGCTGACGAACACGCGATGACCGTCCCGCGTGGCCGAGGCGACGATCGTCTTCTGGGCGGCATCGGTGAAGCCGATCTTCACCCCGTCAGCGCCGGGGTACAGGTCGAGCAGCCGATTCAGGTTCTGCATCGGAAAGCCGTCGCCCGCATAGCGCGACGCGCTCGCGAGATCGCGGAAAGTCGCGTTGCGCATCGCATAGCGGGCGAGCACGGCCATGTCGTACGCGCTCGAATAGTGGCCGGCCGCGTCCATGCCGCTGGGATTCACGAAGTGGGTGTCCTTCAGCCCCAGCGCGGCGGCCTCGTCGTTCATCCATCCGACGTACTGCTCGCGCGAATCGGCCAACGCGAGCGCCACCTGCTCGGCCGCGTCGTTGCCGCTGGGCAGCATCATGCCGTGCAGCAGCGTGTCCAGCGAAACCGTGCGGCCTGGCTCGATACCCATCGTCGACGAGCCGTCGCGGGCTGCCATAGCGGTGGCGCTGACCGTCACACGGATGCGTCCGCCCAGATCGGGCGAGCGTTCGAGGGCAACGATCGTGGTGCCGATTTTGGTCGTGCTCGCCTGGGGCACTCGGGCGAACGCATCCTCGCCATACAGGAGTTGGCCCGAGCCGTCGTCAACGATCGCGACGTGCACCGCGGTCGTGTCGGGCGCAGGCACATCGCCGACCCGCTGAGGCGGCGCGGGCAGCGACGACGGCGTGCCAGCCGACGGAGCGATCCACGGCGGGATGTCACTCGGCTCGACGGCGCTCGTGTCCACCCAGGCCTGTCCGGCCGGGTGATCGCCGTCGCCGGGAAAGTAAACCTGCACGCGGGTATCGACGAACGGCCCCAGCGGCTTGACGTACGTGCTGCCCGCCGGCAGGGCCGCCGGCGCCGTGTCGGCACCGTCCGCCCCAGGCCAGAGCGGCACGTCGTGGATGGCGCGTAGCCAGCGCGGCAGCCCGCGTCGCGGATCGAAGGTGACGGTCGCCTGCAGCTGGTCGGCGCCCAGGGTGCTTCGCGTGAGCGACGTCGGCGCAGGCGTCGCTTCGGGCGGCACCGCGGACCGCTGATCGCCGACCGCGGCTGGACGTTGCTCGAGGGCACCCGTGTCGAGCTCCACTTGGGCGGGCAACAGGCGGGTGGGTGGGGACTCCGAGTCGCTCGCGATGCGCACCTCGGCCGCGGGTCTCGAGCCAGCCGAGCTGGCGAGCACCAGCGAGATCGCTACGAGAGCGAAGCAATGAGTTACGAATCGCACCATAGACAAGCCATAAACAACAGGGGCTAAGGGTACCTGCCCGAACTGCGGCGCCGCAGCGCCGCGGCTATTCCAAACGCATCAACGCCCTTTTTTGTACTGCGCGTTAAGGCGCGTTACGAAAGCGTCAGTCAGGTTACAGGTTCGAGATTGTTGTACCTCTGTGACGCTAGTTGGCACGGACGGTGCGTCAGTCGTGGCATCAGGAGGCACCGGAGTATCCAATGGCAATGCAAGTTGTTTGGCACGGGACTCAACAGGAGTCCTTCGATCTTGTAAACGCTATCGCGCGCAACTGCACGTGCGAGTTCGGACTGATGGGCGTACGACTCGCCACGTGTGCCCCGCACCGCATGTTGACTGAAGATCAGCGGGCCCTCAATGGGCTGCTGTTCGCACGTCGCATGGCGGAGCGGTTGCGTCGCGAAGAATTCTCACGCGCTAAAAGTCTGGCCAACGCTCGGAAACCTCTGGGTATCATCTGAGCACCCGGCGGCGACGACCGGTGCCCGTCGTCGCTGGGCTCGATTCCCAGAGGTAATCCGTAATGCCTGTCGCCTGGCAGCAGTTGTACGCGGATCGTGCCCAGGGCATGCGTGCCTCGGACATCCGCGAAATCCTGAAGATCACCGCTCAGCCTGACGTGATCTCGCTGGCTGGCGGCTTGCCAGCGCCCGAGCTGTTTCCCATTGACGAATACCGTCGTGCATTCGAGTGGGTCCTGGAATCTGACGGCGCCCAGGCGCTGCAGTACGGGCCGAGTGAGGGCTACCGGCCACTGCGCAAGCTGCTGGCCGAGCGCCTGAGCCGATTCGGCATCGGTTGCTCGGCCGATGACATTCTGGTGACCAACGGCTCGCAGCAGGCGCTGGATCTGATCGGCAAGATCTTGCTCAACCCGGGCGACGCGGTGGTCGTCGAGAAGCCGACGTACCTCGGTGCGCTGCAGGCCTTCAACCAGTATCAGGCGACCTACGCGGTGGTGCCCATGGACGAGGACGGCATGCGCGTCGACGAGGTCGAGCGCCTGCTCTCCCAGCAGCACGCGCGCGGACAGCGCATCAAATTCATCTACGCGTTGCCCAACTTCCAGAACCCGACGGGTCGATCGATGAGCCTGGCGCGCCGCCGCCGGCTGGTCGAGCTCGCCAGTCAAAGCGGCATCCCGATTGTCGAAGACGATCCGTATGGCGAGCTGCGCTTCGAGGGACAGCACCTGCCGACGCTCAAGTCGCTCGATACCGACGGGCTGGTGATCTATCTGGGGACGTTCTCGAAGATCCTCGCGCCGGGGTTTCGACTGGGCTGGATCGTGGCGGGCCAGGAAGCGATGGAAGCCCTGCTGCACGGCAAGCAGCCGTCGGACCTGCACACGGGCATGGCCCAGCAGATGGCGACGTACGAAGTCGCCAGGGACGGCTTTGTCGATACGCACGTGGAGCGCATCAAAGCCTTCTACAAGGAGCGCCGCGACGTCATGCTGCAGGCGATCGAGGAGCACTTCCCGCCCGAAGCGCACTACACACGCCCGGGCGGAGGCCTGTTCGTCTGGGCCGAACTGGAACGGCACATCGACACCCGCGAGCTGCTGCTCGACGCCATTCAGGACAAGGTCGCGTTCGTCCCCGGGCAGGGCTTCCACCCCGACCGAAGCGGCACCAACACCATGCGGCTGAACTTCTCGAATGTGCCGCCCGACCAACTGCGCGAAGGCATCCGCCGCCTTGGCCACACAATCCAGCGACGCATGGCCAGGTCCGAGCCACTCGATCGCAGCGTCTCCATCTAACGCGCAATCGCGCCTGCACGCCCGGCCCCAGTATTAGCCTCACCTAATGCGGCGGGTTTATAGTTGGCGCCGTGAAGCCGCGGATGGTGGGTGCGTCGGGCAAATCGACCACCTCGGTTGTTGAAGACTACTTGCAGGTGCTGCACTACTTGACGCGTGACGGCTCGCCCGTCATCGCCGCTCGCCTGGCCGAGCGTCTCAACGTCACGCCGCCGACGGTGACGGCGACGCTGCAACGCATGGAGCGCGATGGCTTGATCGAGCACGGCGCGCGCAAGGAGATCCTGTTTACGCCTCGCGGGCGAGACGTGGCCGAAAACATCGTGCGCCGTCACGCCCTCGCCGAGCGTCTGCTGACGGACCTGCTCAAGATGCCGTGGCACGAGTCTCACGAGGAGGCGCACGGCGTGGAGCACGTCATCACGCCGAACATCGAGACTCGCCTGCTCCAGGCGCTCGGCAACCCGTCGACATGCCCACACGGCAACCCCATCCCCGGACTGGGCACGCTCGCGCCGGATGAGTTCCCGCTCGACCAGGTGGAGACGGGTGACGAGCTGATCATTGAGCGCATCACCGAGGAGGCCGAGGAGGACCTGCAGTTGATGAAGTACCTGCAGGAGCACGGCGTCGAGCCCGGCGCTCGGATGACGGTGCGCGAAGCCACCCGCTTCAACGCGCTGGTGGTGCTCGAAGGTCCGCGCGGGCCGGTGCCACTCGGCTTGCCGGTGGCTGCGAAGCTGCGCGCCCGCCGCGTCTAAATACCCAGACGCGCCAGAATGTTGTGGGCGATCTGGCGCGCCGCGTCGGGCCGAGCCAGGCGCGCGCCACGCGCCGCCAGCTCCTGGCGGCGGCCCGCGTCCGCGTACAGCGCCGAGACTGCACGCACCAGCGCCTGGTGATCCGGCGCGTACATCACGGCGCCGTGCTCCAGGACGTACTCCAGGTTGCCGGACTCCTGGCCTGGCAAGACGTCGTGGACCACCACCGGCACATGACACGCGAACCCTTCGGCAAGCGTCAGACCCCCGGCTTTGGTGATCAGCACGTCAGCAGCGCGCATCAGCACGGCCACGTTGTCGACAAAGCCCAGCGCTGTGAGCGGCACGCGCGCGGGCAACCGCTGGATCTGCTCGCGCAGCGCCACATTGCGGCCGCAGACGACGAGCACCTGGAGGTCCAGGTCTACTGACGCCAGCGCGGCGATGCTGCGCAGGGCGCGCGGCGAGCCCTCGGCGCCGACCATCACCAGCACCGTCGATCGCCGCGGACTGAGCCCGATCTCGGATAGTCGCCGCGCCCGAAACGCGCCGCCGCTATCCGCATCGCTGGCGAATTCGCGCCCTATCGGGATGCCGACGACGTCCACCGTGTGCGGAGCTGCCCCCAGGCGGATGCAGTCCTCGCGTGCGGATCCGGTCGGAGCAGTGTAATGATCGACGCCCCGCGCGACCCAGAAGCGGTGGAGCGAGTGCCAGTCTGTAAGCACAACCTCCAGTCGGGCTCCACCGGATCGCGCCGCCTCGGCCAGCAGTCCGTTGATCGCTGGTAAGACGGAGATCACCACATCGGGCGTTCGCGCGGCGATCAGCCGCCGGAATCCACCCCGCAAAAAAGGTCCCAGAACAAGCTTCGGATCCAGCCCCTTTGATGTTGATGAGCCGCGATAGATCATCGACCACAGTCGCGGATGGTGGCGTGCTAACTCCGCGTATGCCGCCGGAAAACGCGTCACGGGGAAGCGGCCACACTCCAGGTAGGCGTCCACCATAGTGATGGTGCAATTCCCGGTGGCCTCCAGCTCGCTGGCGAGGGCTCGCGCAGCCGACAGGTGTCCGCCTCCGACGCGCGAATACACCACCACGGCGCGCAGTGGTGTGCGAAACGGCACTTTAGAAGTTCGGCCGACAAGCCGCGTTTCGTCCCATGTCGCAGTCGGCCGAACTTCTGGTGACAGCTTGGCTAGGAACGCGGCCACCGAGACTCCGACGCACTCTACGCGTTTTCGGCCGCGTTCCTAGCGAGGGGAGCTCGTGGCGAGAACCTGGAGTCCGTCTTTGGCGCCCTGCAGGTCCGGATTCTCCTCCAGCGCGCGGGTGAACTCCTCTTTCGCTTTGGGGTACTGCTTGGCGTTCAGGTAGATCCAGCCCAGAGCGTGGCGGTATTCCGCGTTACGGACGGGATCCTTCTCCAACGCAACCGCTTTCTCGAAATCGGGCTGGGCTTTGTCATACTGCTTCTGCACGTAGAACACCCAGCCCAGCTGGCCCCAGCCGGTGGCGTAATTCGGATCGACCTCCAACGCGCGCTCCAGGTGCGACTGCGCCGAATCGTACTCCTCCATCGCGTAAAACGCCGCGCCCATGCCACCCTCAGCGCGCGCGTCGTCCGGATTGAGGTCCGCCGACGCCTGATAGGCCTGAATGGCCTGGTCGTACTGCTTCAACGCGCGCAGCGCATGTCCCAGGCTCAGGTGGAGGTATGAACGCTCCGGCGCCTTGTCCACGGCGCGCCGGTACAGATCCACCGCGGCGGCATAGTCCGCGTTGGTCTCCGCGACGTATGCCTGCACCCGCAGCACCTCGGGATTTTCCGGAGCCAGGCTAGCGGCGCGATTGACGGCGTCGGTCGCTTCGCGGAGTCGGAACTTGTCGGCGTGCGCTTCGGCCAGGTAGGCCCAACCCTCCGCAAGTTTGCCATCCAGTTCCGTGGCGCGGCGGGCGCTGGTGAGTGCCCGGTCGGAGGTGCCTGACCAATCAAACACGAGCGCAAGCAGAGCCTGGTACTCCGCCGATTTCGGCTCCAGGTCAACCGCCTTCTGGGCGTGCTCGATGGCGTCGGCTGGTTTGTTGGCGTACACCAGGGCACGCGCCCAACCGGCATGCGCCGCGCCCAACATGGGCGCGGCGCGGGTGACGTCGGCATACATGGCAGCTGCCGCGCTCCAGTGGCCGGCAGCCATCTGCTGGTCGGCTTCGGCCAGCCTCACGGCGGGTGGCGTAGGAACCGGGGAAGGCGCCGCGGCGGCGGCGGGCGAAGCGTCGCTGCCCAGGGGCGGCGGGGGAGGGCCAGCCTGCGGGTTCAAGTACTGCGGCACGAAATACGCCGCGGCGCCCGCCACCTGGGCCAGGGATATCAGTAGTCCCCAGTTCGGCCCCGATCGGCGGCGTCGGTACGTGTAGCCCAACGCGCCTCCTTCTTATGAATGCGGGGCAGCGGCCCGCCACCAGCCCGAGCCCCGATTGGACGCCCGGAAAACTCTAGGGGCGTTCCCAAAACGTGTCAAACGCGCATGCCGGCAATGCCGGCGGCGAGGCCTTCAAAGCAGCGGGGTCGTGATCGGGTGGCTGTCGGCGAGGTCGGCGGCGAGGGTGGGCTCTTCGAATGGGCCTGGGCCGGAGGGGAGGCGGAAGATACGGGTAAAATCTTCGCGGCGGAAGGCCTGGGCGAACTGCTGACAGTACAGACCGTACAGCCGTTGAACGTAGTACTCGGTGTCGGCCTCAGCCGCGCTGGTCTCGTCGCCTTCCCGGAGCAAGCGCGGCTCGCCACCGCGCGCACGGAAGTAACGAATCCGCTGACCGACGCGCCAGGAGCGGACGCCCGCGGCCAGCAGCACTTCGTACGGCTCCTCATGCGTGCCGCTGCGACGGTATTGGGGCAACGACTTGTGCAACGTGACCTGGACGCAGAGGTCCTCCAGTGACAGCTGCCACGTGCGCAGCAAGTGGACCGTGTCGAGAAACACCCGCCGCAACCTGGCAGCCTCGCCGCGCAGAGCGAACGGCGCCGCCTGATGCAAAAACGACTCCCCGTAGCGCTCGAAACGTCCAGGCCGGAAGCTGCTGCCGACGAGCGTCACTCCACCGTCGCCGCTCAAGGTGATAAAGCTGCGCGGCCCTCGCGCATACAACGCCTCATACTGGCTCTCGTACGCCACGTTCACCCCGGGCGGCAGATATTCCCTGGCTCGCTCGGCAATTTGACGTTCGATCGATGCACTCCACTGGCGTGGCAGGCCGAACACCACCTCTTCGCCGTCCACCGAGACCACCGTGCAGCCACGGCCTCGTAAGTCCGCCACCAGCTGATCCACGTACTGGCGAGCACTACCGCTGGCCCGGTCGGCTGCCTCGGGATCCGAGAACAGGTTCTGGCCCGCGAGGTAGGTGTGCGCCTCACCCGTCAGCACCGGCGCGCTGTCATTGTCAGGATCTGCGAGCAGTCGCTCAACCAGTCGGGGCAGCACACCCAGATCGTCATTGGCCGGGGCGAGGGCGTTGCCGGCGAGCACGCTCGGCAGCAGCTGGCGAACCACGGCCCGTCCTGAGGGTCCGAGCACACCCGTGAGGAAGAGCTCCGAGCGCGGCTCGGCACTCGGGCGCTGGAGCCGCGGCGTTGGCGCGGCGATGGCCCGTCCAGCGTGCAAATACGCGCGGACCAGCAGCAACTCCCACAGCGACGTTGGACCGCTGTCCGCGGCGAGTCGCTCGTAGGACCTCGGCAGCATGCTGGCCAGACCGAACGCCGTCGGGAGGAGCCGCCGCGACAGCCCATCCACCTCCTGCACGTCATCGGCGGCGTAGCGGCGGATCCGCTGCGGGTCGGTGCGGTAGGTGGGCCAGACCTCGGCCCCGGGCACGTATTCACGGTCGGCCCGGGCGATCCCAAAGTAGCGCGCCGCGTCTTTGAGTCCGTGTCGACGCATATCGGGCGCGGCCACTCCGAAGCGACGCACCGCTTGTTGCGTGTCGATCACCTCGCGGCCGGCCACTCTCCAGCGCAGGAACGGCTCCGTCCGCTCGCCGTTGTCGAAGATGTCTGTTTCGAGCCACGGCTCCGACCCGTCGCGCCCCAGCCCGAGGCGTACGCCGAGGCGCGCCGCGCGCTTCACCAGAAACGGCAGGTCGAAGGCGAAGATGTTGTGGTTTTCGAACACGTCCGGATCACGTCGTTGTACCAACGCGACAAAGCGTTCGATCAGCTCCGCTTCGCTCAGCTCGCTGGTATCCAGGCATTCCTGCCAGCCGGTGCCGTCTCGCATGCAGACCATGAAGATGCGGTCCCGGTCCTCGTCGAGCCCGGTCGTCTCGAGGTCGAACTGAAAGCGGCGCAGGTCGTCAAAGCGCATGCCTTTGAAGTAGGTGCGACCGGTCAACGTCAGGAACTGCTCGATCGGGTGCCAGATGAGCACCAGTCCGCGTAGATCCGCGAGCGTTTGCGCTCCACCACCGTCGCGCTTGTTGGACATCTCGACCAGCGCCGTTTCGAGCTCCTGCAGTTGATCTGTCAGCACCAGGTAGCGGTAGGCGTCCACGTCGGCGGACGCTGGTGGCTCCAGCTCGACCACCGCGAGTGGCGCGCTGGTGGCGACCTGGCCGTGAGCCGCGCGTAGCCAGTCACCGCTCAGGCGTTGCGCGGGCAGGTGCGCGAGCAGGTCGAGGCTGGTCGTCAGGAACCAGTTCGGGAAGCGGTGCTCGGTGGCTTCGAGGAGTGATCCGACGCGGCGCCAGACGCGCGCGTGGCCAGCGTGGTCGGCGTCGACGCACACGATGCCCTGGGTGGGATCGCAGCCGAAGAGCTCGTGGGCCCAGCTCGGACTCGGTGAATGCGCCGGGGACACCCGGGCGGGCCGCACCACCATGGCAGTCTACCCCGTGGAGCGAAGCGGAACGTGGGTCTACCCCGCGGAGCGAAGCGGAACGTGGGTTTTATCACCGAATTTTATGACTGGACCCCCGCCAAGCATGGACGCGCTGCCCCATACTGTTCCCAAACAAAGTGGAATTGCGAACGTCGGGCGTCCCGGCCCCGGCGCCGCACGAGCTGCGACGCGAGCGATTGCTCGAGGTGCTGCACAAGCACCGCGCGCGTCCGCTCATCCTGCTCGTTGCACCCGCCGGGTTCGGCAAGAGCACTCTCGCAGCGACGTACGCGCGCGATAGCGGCGCGGCTGTCGCGTGGCTCACGCTGCAGCCGGCCGATCGTGACGCCCGGCGCCTGTTCACGCGATTGGCCGATGCGCTGGACGCCGGCTTCGGCGAAGCAGGTTCGGTGCCAGAGCTGCGAAGCGGGCTCGCTGAAGGCGCCGATGGTGTCGGCCTGGCGCGCCTGCTGCTCGAGGACCTGGGTCAGGCGCCGTCTGGCTTCATCTTGGTGCTGGACGACTTCCACGTCGTCGGCGAAGCCGAGGACGTGGTCAACGCCGTCGACGCGCTGATCCGCGACCTGCCCGAGGCCGGCCAGATCGTGATAACCGCGCGCGATGCGCCGGCGCTGTCGATGACGCGTCTCGTCGTCGAGGGCGCGGTGTTCCCGCTGGGTACCGAGGACCTGCGCTTTTCGCCCGACGAAATCAGGGCGCTGCGCGAGGCTATCGGTGGCGATCCGACCCGCGACGAGCATGCCGAAGGCTGGGTTGCTGGCATCCTGCTCGGCGGCGCGCCGCGGCAGCTGGGCGTCGGTGGCGGCTCATTGCTCGGCGCGTACGTCGAGCGTGAAGTATTGGCGCGGCTCAGCCCGACAGAGCAGGGCTGGCTCGAGATGCTGTCCGTTTTCGACAGTATCTCGCCGCAGGCGGCCGAGCGCCTCCTGGGCCCAGGCAACTGGGCGTCGTGGCTGCTGGCGCTCGCCGAGCGATGTGCTTTCCTGATTGGCCGCCAGGACGGCACCTACCGTCTGCACGGGCTGGTCCGCGAGACGGTGCTCAACCGGCTGCGGCGCAGTCCTGACGATCGATCGACGCGTGCCTGGTCAGTGGCGCGGCAGTTGGCCGAAGAGGCCGCGGACCCAGTCGGCGTTGTCCGAGCATGCCAGGAGCTCGGCCAACTCGACGGCGCCGTCGAGCTCGTGCGCCGTGCAGCGTCCGAAGCCGTGCGCACCGGCCGCTGGCCCGCGGTGCTGGTCACCCTCGAGCTCCTGCCAAACGCTGTTCGACGCGCACATCCAGACCTGTCGCTGTTCGAAGCGCGTGCGCTGCTGAACACGGGTCACCCGGAGCGAGCACATGAAGCGGCCGAAGCCGCGTTGCAATACGCCGGTCGCACCGGCGACGTGTTTGTGCAGATCAGCGCGATCATCGAGCTGGCGACGGTGACGTTTACGAGCGATATGCCGGAGGCCGAAGACTGGCTGTCGGCTGGCGACCACCTTCTGCGTCACAACGAGCTCCAGCCCGATACGCGTCGGCTGCTGGAAGGCCGAGCGCTGGGCGTCGCCGGCATCTGCGCCACCCTCCGCGGCGACGTCGTGCAGGCGCGCGATTCGTTCGAAAACGGCGAACGACAGCTGAGCTTGCTCGGGCCCTCGCGCGAGCTGGCGCTCATCCAGCAGAACTTCGGCAGTTTCTGCAACCGCACTGGGGACTACGCTACGGCGCAGGTAGCGCTGGGATCGGCCGCGTCGCACTGGCGGCTGGTGGGCGATCGCAACGGTCTGGCGACCACGCAGGCGATTCTGGGCGACCTGCACCTGCGGCTGGGCAATCTCGAGGCGGCCGGCGCCGCGCTGAATGACGCGCTCAGCGCCGCCCGCGCGGTCGGCGCGTTACGCATGGAGGCTCACGCGACTGCCTCGCTCGGACAGTGGCACCGCGCCAACGGGCGCATCGCCGACGCCATCGCGGTCTTCGACGAAGGCCTGCGTCTGGCCGAAGCGATCGTCGAGCGCGAGCTGGTCGCGAACGTCCTCGTCTGGCGAGCCGAAGTCGCGCTTCTCCAGGAGGATCTGCCAACGGCGCGGCAGCTCCTCGCGCGAGCGCAGGCCGAGGGACAGCGCGTAGGTTCGACCGCCACGCTCGCGGGCGTTGACCGCGCCCTCGGACGCCTCCACCTGCTGGATGGCGCGGGCGCCCGCGCGGTGAACCATCTCGAAGAGGCCATTCATCGCGCAGGCGAGGCATGGGGCCCCGACGAGCGGGTCGAGACCATCTACTGGCTCGGAACGGCCTACCTCAACCTGAACCGAGCCCAGCAAGCGGCGAGTTGCCTCGAACGGGCCGTCGCCGTCGTGGAGGAAACACGTCTTCCGGCACTGCTGGCCGGTCCGGCCGCCGAGGATCCGCGTCTGCTGCGCTCGGGCCGCCAACTCGGGGTGAACCCGGTCCTGCTCGCCGAAGTCGAACGACTGTCGGCGACCCGCAGGCCGTGGACCGGCGTCCGTTCGGCGGCCCAGGTGAGTGTCGTTGTCGAAAACGCACTCCCACGCCTCGAAGTTCAGCTCTTCGGGTCGTTCGTGCTGCACCGGGATGGGCAACTGGTCAGCAAGGCCAGCCGCAAGGTAGACCGTGCCCGCGAGCTCGTCGCACTGCTGATTCTCAATCCGAAGGGCCTGTCCGACGACGCGATCGCCGAGCTGATGTTCCCCGACATGCCGCGTGAAAGCGCGCTGCACAACCTGCAGATGGCCGCGTATTCACTGCGAAAGGATCTGGGCAGCAAGGCGGCGGTGCGCTACGGAGCCCGCTCGTACCAGCTGAATCCGCAGCTCGAGCTCGTGGCCGACGTGCGTGATTTCGACGCGGCGCTTTCTCGTGCGCGCGGCGCCAGCGGCGAGACCCTCGTCCAGTCGCTTTCACGGGCGATCGAGCTGTACCGTGGACCGCTGATCGCCGACGCCGCGTGGGACTGGCTCGAGCCGATGCGCTTCGACTACCGCTCGCGCTACGTGTCAGCCGCGCTGCAGCTCGCCGACCTGCTTGCGCCTGTCGATGTGGCCCGTTCAGATGGCCTCGCAGAGGCCGTCCTCGCGGTCGCGCCCGAGACGGACGTGGCTTTTGAGCGGCTCGTTCAGAACGCGCGTCAGCGGCGAGATCCGAACGCGATGCGTCGGATCGCCAAACGCTACGAGCAGGCCGCCGCGCAGTTCGGATTCATCGCGAATCCGCACTTTGCAGACGAGGGCGGCGGCTCCTCCTCGAGCCGAGCAGCTCGCTAAACCAACGTTCCCCTCAGGGGAGCTCCCTCTCCCAGAGGGAGAGGCGGTCACCGCGAGGGGCTCCTTGATGCAAATCGTGACGTGGGCAGGCGCGCCGCGGACATTGAGCAGAATTGAGTTTCCCCGGCCGTCGGGGCGGATGATGGTCCTGAGCGCGTTACTCTTTGTACAGGAGTGCTCGTTCCGTTACTTCCGCGTGAACTCATCGTGAGGTACTCAAGTGCGACCCCCACTTCGGCGTTTACTTGCGCACGCGTACGCGCTCAGTCTGGCTTTGATCCTGGGTTCCCACCTCGCCGGCCTCGGTCCGGCAAGCTCCCCCTTTGGGACGTAGATGCCAATGCTTGCTGAACGCACCATTTCCCCCGCGCATATTGGCGAACGAAACTTGCGCCGCCAGATTGACCGCTCGGTTTCACGGGCGCTGGTGGATGGCGAGTACGCCAGGCTCCTGCTGACTGACCCGACCGTAGCCCTCGAAGACCACGGCTGCGCCCCCCAGCAGTACCGGTCGTTGCGGAGCATTCGCGCTACCGACCTGGTCGACTTCGCGCGACAAGCCCAGGCGTTGTTCTGGATTGTCGAGCCCCAGACCACTACCCACCAGGAGGACCAGCTTCCGCTGGCAGTCGCGGCGACCCGTTGAGGGCCGTCCGACCGCAATCAACGGTATGAACTCCGAGCACTCCCTCCATTCCGAATCGAACGGCTGCGTCATCGTGGTTGACGATCACGACGACCTGCGCCAGATGCTGTGTCTGGCGTTGGAAACCGCCGGTTTCGACGTCATCGAAGCCGACACGCAGCTCGAGCTCCAGCGGCGCCTGGCGCATTGCCAGCCAGACGCCGTGGTGCTCGATCTTCAACGTTCAGAGGCTGACGGGCTCGCGTTGCTCACGCGGATGCGCGCCCGTCAGAACCTGAGTATGGTGCCGATCGTGTTTCTATCGGGCAGCGATGCCGAGGACTTCCGCTACGACGCGATGTGCGCTGGCGCGGACTGGTTCGGCGTACGGCCGCTTGGCATGCTCGAGCTGCAGAATCGCGTCGGCGAGCTCATCCGCAACGGGCGGCCCGACGCGACGCACAGCCAGATCGGGCCGAGGCGGCCGCCCCATATCCTGCGCCTCCAGCCAACGGGCTAGACAGCCCGACAACCTGCTCCAGGCCAGAGATACGAGGCGAACATCGCGCAAGCCGCACCTCGCTGGCGAACGTCACAGAATGGTCAATTTCTGTAGCTCTCGCGAGCAAACGGAATCGGCGCGTCGGCCGAACTCCTAGCCCACGACGACGTTGGCGAGCTTGCCGGGCACGAAGATGAACTTGCGCAGGCTGCCGCCGGCGATGTGCTGCTGGATGCGTGGCAGCGCCAGCACCAGCTCGCGCACCTGCGCTTCGTCGCGCGCGATCGCCGCGTCCACCACGATCTGATCGCGCACCTTGCCGTTCACCTGGACCACCACCGTGACTTCGGTCTCCGTGAGGACCGACTCGTCGTAGCTGGGCCAGTCTTGCTGGTGGATGCTGTAGGGCAGCCCCAGCGCGTTGGTCCACAATTCCTCGCTCAGGTGCGGGAACACGGGCGCAGCGAGCAGCAAGAACGCGTGGATCGCCTCCTCCCAAACGTCGCGCCCGGCGGCCGGCTGTGTCCGCTTCAGCTCGTTTCGCAGGATCATCAGCTTCGAGACCATGGTGTTGAAGCGAAAGCCTTCGATGTCCTGGCCGACGCCCTTGATGGCGGCGTGCACGGCCCGACGCAGCTCCGGGTCGGCCGGACTCGTGGCCTGCTCTGGTAGTGGCGCGGAGGCCAGGTTCCACAGGTCGCGCAGCAGGTCACGGATAGCACCCAGCGCACTCTCGTTCACCGGGCCGCCCTGATCCCACGGTCCCAGGAAGGCCAGCCAGCCGCGCACTGCATCCGCACCCGAGCGCATGACGTGCTCGTCGGGATTGACCACATTGCCATGGCTCTTGGACATCCGCTTGCCGTCTGGTCCCAGCACCTCGCCCTGGTTGAACAGCCGCTTGAACGGCTCGCTGAAGTCGACCATGCCCATATCACGCAGCGCGCGCACGAAGAAGCGGCTGTACAGCAGGTGCATGACCGCGTGTTCGGCACCGCCCACGTACTGGTCCACCGGGAGCCAGTAGCGCGCCTTGTCGGGTTCGAAGGGTCCCTGCTCGAAATCAGGCGAGACGTAGCGCAGGAAGTACCAGGACGAGTCCATGAAGGTGTCCATGGTGTCCGTCTCGCGCCGCGCCGGGCCGCCGCAGACAGGGCAGACCGTGTTGACGAAGCTGACGCTGCTCGCCAATGGGTTGCCCTCCGCCTCGGCCGAGACATCGAACGCGACATCCTCAGGCAACAGCACCGGCAGCTGATCTTCCGGCACCGGCACGACGCCGTCGTTCGGGCAGTAGACGATCGGGATCGGTGTGCCCCAGTAGCGCTGCCGCGAGACCAGCCAGTCGCGCATGCGGTAATTCACGCGGCGTCGGCCCACGCCGCGCTCCTCGAACCAATCCGCGATGCGCTCCCACGCCACCTCGTTGGACAAGCCATTGAACTGTCCCGAATTGACCATGATGCCCGGATCCACGTAGGCGGTGTTCCCAGGCAGCTCGTCGGCGCTGATATCGTCGGCCGCGTCCGGCGGCCGGACCACCACGCGAATGGGCAGGTTGAACCTTCGCGCGAACTGCCAGTCGCGTTCGTCCGAGGCTGGCACGGCCATGATGGCGCCAGTCCCGTACTGGGCCAGCACGTAGTCCGCGATCCAGATCGGCAGCCGCTCGCCGTTGGCCGGATTGATCGCGAAGCTGCCGATCGGCACGCCGGTCTTCTCGCGTTCCGTGGACATGCGCTCGATGTCGGTCTCCCGCCGCGAGCGCTCGACGTAGGCCTCCACTTCAGCCTTGCGCTCGGGCGCGCTCAACTGCTCGACCAGTGGGTGCTCCGGCGCCAGCACCACGTAGGTCATGCCAAACACCGTGTCGACCCGTGTGGTGAAGACCGCGATCTTCAGATCTGGACGGCCTTCGACTGGCAGATCGAACTCGACGCCCTCGGAGCGGCCAATCCAGTTCGTCTGCATGGCGACGATGCGCTCGGGCCAGTCGATCTCCGAGAAGTCCAGCAGCTCCTCGGCGTACTCGGTGGTGCGGAAAAACCACTGCTCGAGATCACGTTTGGAAACCAGCGCGCCACATCGCCAGCAGCGACCGTTGTGCACCTGCTCATTGGCCAGCACGCCGTGGTTCGGGCACCAGTTGACCGGCGCCTTCTGCCGGTAAGCCAACCCCTGCTTCAGAAGCTGCAGGAACAGCCACTGGTTCCAGCGGTAGTACTCCGGCAAGCAGGTGGCCAGTTCCTTGGTCCAGTCGTATGCGCCGCCCATGGTGCGCCACTGACGCTCCATGCGG
>VBGG01000093.1:0-4801 GCA_005883405.1 Chloroflexota bacterium
CAACCTGTACCGCAACCCGGACGACGTGTATCGCGTCCACAGCCTCTTCGTCGGTATCGAGCACCGCTACGGGATCGACCGACCCGTATGGCTGACCGAAACGAACGCCATGCCGACCGACGACATCCAGATCAACTGCGCCGAGCGCCAGGGCATTTCGCCCATCAAGACCACGCTAGACCAGCAGGCCGCGTTCGCCGTGCAGAGTTTCGCCCTGGCTGCCGCCGCCGGCTACCAGCACACCGAGTTCTATAGCATGGTCGACGGCAACACCTGCCAGGAGCCTCCGTGGGGCCTCGAGCGCGCGGACGGCAGCCGGCGGCCAGTCGCCGACGCACTGCGCACCGCGGTCAACTACTTCTCCAATTTCACGAACGCCCGATTCGCGCCGCTGACACGTCCACAGGAGGCCTGGCCGGCCTGGCCGGGCCACGCCAGCTCGTACTTGCCGAACTGGCAGATCTACCAGGTGGCGTTCGATCGGCCAGGCAACCAGCGTGTCACCGCGCTGTGGAATGGGGATGGGGGACGGCTGCGCGTGCGGGTGCCGAAGAACGGGACCAGCGGGCGCGTCGTGGACCGCCGCGGGTTCGAACGACCCGCTCGGGTCGAGGACGGCGCGTGGGTGGTGGACCTGCCAGGCGCAACGTCTCGATTCCAGCTCGACGACGTCAACAAGGACCCGGACGGCTACCACGTCATCGGTGGCGATCCCATGCTCCTGGTCGAAGACGGCGTCGAGCCCTCAACGCCTGTCGTTGCGCCGTCGCTCGCGAGCTAACGCCTCGGCGGCGGGCTCAACGACTCCTCAACCCGCCCGTTCTTGGTTTCGTCTACCCGCGGCACCTAGTATCGCGCGGGCGAGTTGGAAAGACGAGTTATCCGCCGCCGCATGGGGGCGGTAAGAACGCAGGGCACGGCCAGCGTGCTCACGCCGCCGCGTGCGCTTATTGATGCCGCGCCGGTGGGGGCGATCAGCGTCGATCGGGGAGGAACGATTCAGGAGTGGAACGCGGCCGCCGAGCGTCTATTTGGCTGGGCTCGCCCCGAAGTGGTGGGACGCGTGCTCTCGACCGTTCTCAAGGATGAACATGGCGAGCCGTTCGCAGACACGGTCCGCGGCGTGAGCCTCATCGGGGCCGAGCTACGGCTTCGCAACCGCAGCGGCGATCTGCTCGACGTGGCCGTATGGACGGCGCCGCTCGGCGCGATCGAGGATAGGTTCGACGGCTACGTGGTGATCGTAGCGGACATTGCGGAGCGCAAGCGGCTCGACGCCGAGCGCACGCGGCGCGTGCGCGAGGAGGCCGAACGGGCAGAAGCGCAGGCCCGGCTGCGACAGCTGACGTTCCTGGCAGAAGCGAGCAGCGATCTGAGCAGCTCCCTGGATCTCGAAGCGACGCAGAGGCGAGTCGCCGCGGTTGCCGTTCCCGAGATGGCCGACTGGTGCACGCTTCACCTGCTCCAGCCAGATGGCACTATCGCGACCGTGGCCACGGCAGCAGCCGATCCCGCGCTCGAAGGTGCGTTGGAAGAGCTGCAACGACGCTACGCGCCCTCCCAGCTTGGCCTGTCTCCGGGCTCTCGAGCGCTGCGCGCCGGCCGCCCGTTCCTGGTATCCGACGTCACCCACAAGTGGTTGGCGCGCACGGCTGTCGATGAAGCGCACTTGCGCCTTCTCGAACGTTTGGGTCCGCGGTCCACGATGGGCGTGCCGCTGATCGCGCGCGGCCGCATCATCGGCGCGATGACCTTCGTCTCGCAGACGCCCAGGCGGCGCTACGACACCGCGAGCCTCGCACTCGCCGAGGCTCTCGCCCGACGTTGCGCTCTGGCCATCGATAACGCGCACCTGCACGCCCAGACACGTGAAGCGCTGCGCGCGCGAGAGACCTTCCTGTCGGTGGCGTCGCACGAGCTGGGCGGGCCACTGGCGCGCCTGAAGCTCTACACCGAGGTTCTGCAGCTTGCCCAGTCACGTGAGGACCTCGACGATGCCCTGCTCAAGCGCGACTGGCGCGCCTGAAGCTCTACACCGAGGTTCTGCAGCTTGCCCAGTCACGTGAGGACCTCGACGATGCCCTGCTCAAGCGCGCCCTGGCCAGCATCCAGCGGGCGACCAGTCGGCTGGCCGGCATCACCCAGGATCTACTCGACGTCGCGCGCTGGCAGGCTGGCGATCTTCCGCTCAGCCCTACCCGCCTGGACTTCCGCAAGCTCGTGCGCGACGTGGTTCGTGGCTACCAGGATCATGTCGAGCGCCGTGTGCTGCTCAAGGTTGCCCGGGGCCGGCACACGGTCATCGCCGACGCCGGCCGGCTCGAGCAGGTCTGCGAAAACCTGCTGGACAATGCGTTCAAGTACTCGCCCGATGGTGGCGACGTGTACGTCGAAGTGCGTTCCGAAGTGGGCGGCGTGCTGCTCCGGGTCCGCGATCAGGGCATCGGCATTCCCGCGGGTGCCGCTGACATGATCTTCGAGCCCTTTGGACGCGCGGCAAACGCCGAGCGCCGCAGCGTGCCAGGTATGGGCCTCGGTTTGTACGTCTGCCGAAGCATCGTCGAGCGCCACGGCGGGCGTGTCTGGGCGGAGAGTCCCGGCGAGCAGCAGGGCTCGACCCTCAGCGTCTGGTTACCAGGGGCACCGGTACGCGCATGAAGGTCCTGCTGATCGACGACGATCCCGAGATCCTGGACGCGGTCACGGTCGGCTTCCACTTTGAATGGCGCGATTGCATCGTGCTGAGCGCGACGACCGGCGAGGGGGGCCTGCGACTGTTCTACGAGCAGTCGCCTGACATCATCGTGCTCGACCTGGTGATGCCCGATACGAACGGCTTCGACGTGCTGCGCGAGATCCGACGGCTGTCTGATGTGCCGGTCATCATGCTGACCGCGCGCCAGCGGGAAGCCAATCACGTTCGCGGGCTCGATCTGGGCGCCGACGACTACGTCACCAAGCCATTTACGATCCTGACGCTGCTCGCGCGTATTCGAGCCATCCTGCGCCGCACCGAATCACGCGTCGGCGGCTCCGAGGCGCGGCCGGTGGCGTATGGCGATCTGACCATCGACCTGCGCGATCAACAGGTCTGGGTGCGCGGCGAACGCGTCCAGCTCACACCTTCCGAGTACCGATTGCTGTACCAGCTCGTTCGCAACCCGAATCGAGTGGTCACCAACCGTGTGCTGTGCGAGCGCGTGTGGGGCACCGAGTGGCACGCCACGGCAAACGACCTCAAGGCTCTCGTACACCGTCTGCGGGGAAAACTGGGAGATAACCCGCGGCAACCGCGCTACATCGAAAACCAGTTGTCAAATGGTTCTTGACGTACGGATCTGTACGCCGGAGTAACGGCGAACTCGGCGCTGCCACCACAGGGCGCCCTTGCCTGGCTGACCCCGCGGGAACGCGAGGTCGCTGCGCAGCTCCTGCGCGGTATGTCGAACCGCCAGATCACGGAAGCCCTGGTCATCACCGTGTGTCGGATCTTGAGCAAGCTGGGTCTCGATTCGCGCGCCCAGATCGCCGCCTGGATCATCGATAACGGGCTGCTCGACGAGCGCCCAGCGCGAGCGTCGTAAGGCACCCTCACCCCGCGCTCCGCTGCGCTCCACGAGGCAGGCCCAGCCCTCTCCCAGAGGTAGAGGGAGTCTTTCGCTCAGTGACCGAAGAGCACTTTGAGCGCCATGTAGGCAGGGCGGGGCTCGCCCTGGGGGGTGGTGATGGCCATCCAGTATTCGTCTTGCTGCTGCGTCCAGCTGGGGTCGGCCAGGTAGTCGACGGTCATGAACGCGATCCAGGGCGTCCATTGCTCGCGCGCACACCGGAAGCCGTCGGCGAGGTAGGTCGCCTGGTCCTGCTCTGCGTACGTCCTCGACGTGGCGGAAGGCGTACACGCGGCGTCCTTCGACAGGCAAGGTCTGGTCGTTGTTGCTGAGCGCGGGATCCTCTGCGACCTGCAGTGGATCCATACACGGCGCCGCTTTGTAGCCGCGGGCGTCCACACCGAGGACGTCGAACGCGCCTTTGACGTTGCTGCCGTACATGCTCCGCAGGTAGATCAGGTCGGGGACGACGGTTTCGTCGTAGCGGGTGGTGGGCAACAGCGCGGCGCTGACCACCACGGCCTGCGGGTCCGCGCCCTTGATTCCCGTATACGCGGCGCGCAGCATGCGTGTGTACTCGCCCGGGTCGGGCCGCTTCTCCCCCCAGCGACTGGCGACGTTTGGCTCGTCCCAGACCTCGTACGCCTGGATGCGACCCTTGTAGCGAGCGGCCACAGCGGTGAGGAAGTCGGCAAAGTCCTGCGGTTTGTCGGGTGGTCCGACGGCCGGGAAGGTCACCTTTGTCGACGCCCACTTTGGCTGGTCGTCGACGCGGGCGATCATCTTGAAGCCAACGGCGGTGACGGCGTCCACGATCCGGTCTGCCTCGGCCCACTGCAGCCGGCCCGTGGCATCTGGCTCGATGTTGCGCCACTCGAACTGCTGCTTGATCCACTTGAAGCCCGCGTTACGGGCGAGCTCGAGGTCGCGATTGGTGGTGGCCGCGTTGCCCCATAGCGACGTGGTCACCGCCGGGTCGGCGACGCCGATCTGCGCGGCCGTGAGCATCGCGGGGGATGGTGAGGCGACGACCGGCGGGGCGGCCTGTGCGGGAGGGGTCGGCGGCGCCGCGGGAATCGGTTGGCAGGCGATCAGCGCCAGCCCCATCGTGACCGCGGCAGCCAGGGTGGAGAAGCGAGCCACGTAAGAGTCTAGGAAACTCGAAGCCCTCTCCCAGAGGGAGAGGGAGTACG
>VBGG01000093.1:4806-10400 GCA_005883405.1 Chloroflexota bacterium
CGAGCGCGGCGCCCGCGTTGAGGAGGAGGGGTACAACGCCGGAGATCCTGGTCGACGTGTTGGCCAGACGACTGATGACGTCCTGGGCGCTGAGCGTCGGGTTCGCCGCACGAACCAGGGCCGCCGTGCCCGAGGCCAGACCCGTTGACATCGAGGTGCCGTTCCACGAGGCGAATTGGCCACCCGGGATGGTGCTGTACAGGCTCATACCCGGCGCCGCCAAGCGTACCCACGAGCCGTAGTCGGAGAAGGGCGCCAGCGTGTCCTGCGGACTGCTCGCGCCGACCGACAGTACCCGCGATCCGCCCTCGGCGGCCGGGAACTGCGGCAGGTTCGAGGCGTAGTTGCCCGCGGCGGAAACCACAACCACGCCACGTCCGTTCAAAGCCAGCGTGGTGATCAGGTCGTTGGTGACGTGTGTATGCGTGTGGGTGCTGAGACTCAGGTTGATCACGGTGGCGCCGTTGCTCGCGGCCCACACCATTGCCTTGGACAACCGCCATACATCGCCCACGCCATCCGGGTCGAGCATGCGCACGGGCATGATCGCGGCTTCTGGCGCCGCAAGCGCCACCAGACCGGCGACGAAGGTGCCGTGGCCGTAGCCGTGATTGACGACTGGCTGGCCAATCTCACTCGGGTTGGCGTCGTTATCGACGAAGTCATAACCGCTGATCAGGTGGCCGGCGAGAGCGGGGTGGCTGGCGTCGACGCCAGTGTCGAGCACGGCGACGATCACACCCGCGCCACGCGTTACTTTGAAGGCCAGCGGCAATCGGATCGTCCCGGACGCCCACTGGCCGAGGTACGGGCCAGGCCCATCCCCGGATGCCCAAGGAGAGGCTGACTCATCTTCGGCGGTCGAACCGACCACGTTCGCCTCGGCGTACGCGACGCGGGGGTCGGTGGACATCACGGTGGCCTTGATGTCGGGCGAGGTCCCGTCGAGCACGCGCATCAGGTACAGCGGGGCGATTGGCAGCCGATCGAGAGGAGCCGGATCGAGCTGGTATTGCGCCGCAACGTCGGGCAAGTCGGCCGCGTTGAACAGCTTGAGGATCACCTGGCCAGCGGCCATCGGGTCCCCTACGGCGTAACCTCCGCCAGGACCTCCGTTAGCAGCTACGGGTGCGATTGCCAGCACCCACAGCGACATGGCCAGGGTCAGTGCCCCGAGCGCATGCCGCCATCGTCGTCCCTTATCCATTTCTAGTGGCTCCTCGTGACGGAACCGTACAGGGCATTTCGGCCCGGCTTCGTCAGGGGAACCCCGTATCTATGCCCTACTTACCAGCGGCCGTGTATTGCGAAGGCGGACCAGTAGTACGGGTGCCCGTAGCGCTTGATGAGCTCACGCTGCGCCCGCGCCAATGCGTCGGCGGGCCTCAGGCCATCGCGCATCCCCGCGTAGACGCCCGTCATCAGCTCGGCCGTCGATGCGTCGTCCACCGTCCACAGGCTGACCAGCAGCGAGGCGGTGCCGGCCGAGAAGAACCCGCGTGCGAGGCCGATCAGCTCTTCGCCAGGCGCAACGGCGTTCATGCCCGTCTCGCACGCGCTCAGCGTCACCATCGCGCAGCTGAGGTCGAGATCGTACGCGTCCCGAACGTTCAGCCAACCGTCGCCGAGGTGCAGCGACGAGAACAAGGGATTATCCGGCCGAAACTGGCCGTGGCAGGCCAGGTGTAACACGTCAGCGCGTGGCGCAAGCTCGCGGACCCTCGCCACCGTCGCGTCCGCATCGAGCAGCACGCTGCTCTCGGGCAAGATCTGGGCGATCGCCATCACCTCGTCGCGCACGCGTGGGATCTGTTCGTCGGCCACGCCGACGAGCACTGCATGCTGCAGCGGCCGCAGTGGCAGCTCGAGGCAGTGCAGCAGGACCGTGGCGCTGGGCGCGTAGCTGACTGCGCGACGTTGGACCAGGTACTCGCGCCCGTCATGCAGAGCGTGGAACGGCACGTAGTGCAGCGCGCGGTGGGGCACGACAACCAGGCGGCGGTCGCCGAGCAATCGCTCGATCGGCCCCATCAGCGTGTCGTACAGCCCCATCAGGTGACGACGGGCGCGCTCGACCAGCTGAGACGTATGCCGCCGCACGCCGTGGCCGGCGAAGCGCAGCGTGTCGATCTGAAAGCGCAGTTGAGCGACAGACGCTTCGACCTCCGCCTCGAGCCCCAGGTCGTCCACGACCTCGACGCGATCGTCCGTCACGACGAAGGCGAGCAATCTGCCGTCGAGGCTGAAGTACTCGACCAACGCCGCTTGTGTGCCGAGCGCGCGCTGCAGGCGCGCCACGTCGAGCGCCGCTACGCGCCCTGGCCACTGGCCGCCTCGCTGCTCGATGCGTCGGCGGATGTCCAGCACCGCCGATTCGCGCTCGCGCACCGCCGCGTGCAGCTCGTCCATCGCCTCCGGGGCGCGCATCACCGACCCGTCGGAGCGGTTGATCTGGCTGTAGTACATTTGCAGCTCTTCGCGCAGGCGGCCGAGCTCGGCGAACAGCTCGGCCTCAAACGCGTCGCGCGGGCGCGAGCGGACGTTGACCACCCCGGCGAGCATGTCGACGAGCGCACGCGAGCGTGCGCGCTCGACGTATTGGAACGCTCGCATGGCGCCGTCTTCTGTGCCACGGGCGAGGGACAAACGCGCCAGCTCGCTGAATGGCTTGAGCTTGTCAGACAGGAAGGCCGCGCGGAACTCCTCGGCAGGCAGCGGCGCGCGCAGCTCTTCGATGATCGCCACGCTGGCTTCGTACGCGCGTTGAGCGGCTGACAGGTCGCCCGTCGACTGAGCCAGCTGGCCGAGCGATGTGAGGCAGCGGTAAGCAATCTGTGACTGCTGGCGCGCCTGCGCATCAGTGAGTGTCGAGTCCAACAGCTCGCGCGCCTGGGGTTGGCCGGCGGCACGCGAAGCCTCGCCCCGCAGCCAGCGCGCCATGAGAAGACGGCCCCACGTCTGCGCCCGCGCGAACGGTTCTTCAGTACGCCGTGCGGCGCCGATGGCGGCTTCGAAGTCACCCTCGGCGTGGAGCAGCTGGGCTTCGACGAGCGTGGTGGATGCGGCGTCCAGCCGGTTGCCTTCGGCCGCGTACAGCTCGCTTGCTTCGGCCAGCAAGTGACGTGCTTCATCGGATTTGCCCAACAGTCCGAGGGCTCGGCCGTGACAGGCGAGGGCGCGGGCGCGTTCGGCACGCATGCCCATCTCGGCGAACGTTTGCGTCAGGCGCGAGGCGGTGGCCGCCGCCTCGGCGGCCAGGTTCAGCTCGAGATAGGCATCGGCCATCTCGAGCTCGGCGGGCGCCGACAGGTGCGGCACACCCAGCGCGGTGTACGCGCGCCGCACATGTTCGAGGTGATCGAGGGCGCGATCGTAGCGGCCCTGGAACACCGCCAGGCGGCCCAGGTCGTGGCGGACGTCGGCCTGAGCGAGCTGGAGGCCGATCCGCTCGGCGCGGGCCAGCGCCTGCTCGAACGCTGCGCCGGCTTCGGCGAACCGAAGCTCCTCCAACAGCACTTCGCCAAGGAGGGTATCAATCTGTACCAGTTGTGGCTGGCTCTGGACCCGGGCATAGCGCTCGCGTGCTGCGCGGTAGAGCTGCTCGGCCTCCTGAAATCGGCCGCGACGGTACGCGATGATGCCCAGGTTCTGCTCGATCTTGCCCGCCGCCACCAGGTCCCCGTGCGCTTCGAACGCACCCCGCGCTGCGACACCGCTCGCGATGGCTTCGTCGTAACGGCCGAGCGTCGCCAGACCCTGCAGCATGCTGACCTGCGTCGAGGCCACGTCCAGCGACTGCCCGAGGGCGGCGAAGCGCTGAGCAGCCTCATCCAGCAGCGAGACGCCGCGCTCCATGTGGCCTTCGAGGTGCATGGCGGCCATGCCGCTCGTCCAGGCAGCCAGCGCAGCGATCTCAGGCTGATCAACCGTTCGGCTGAGGAGGTCCAGGGATGCGGCGGCCTGCGCCGCTTGTGCCGGCTCGCCAGCGCGCGTTTCCTGGTAAAGCGCGTGCAACTCGCGCGCCAAAGCGCCATCGGCGTCGGCCGCGTGCTCGCGCAGCAGTCGTTCACGTTCGGGCGCGTCGCACTCGATCAGTCGGGTGGCGAGCCGCCTCCGCTCCATCTCCGAGGTTCTAGCCACGGTCCTGCCGCGCGCACGCGGCACGGGCCCGCGGCGCTACGCGCGCAGTTCTAAGATGGGAACCTCGACGTCGACATCTTCCAGGCGTAGCAGAAGCTTATAGATCGCTCCAGGTTGAGGCGGCAAGCTGAACTCGCACTGCGCGTTCAGCTCGGTCGCGGCCTGGCCAGCGCTGCCTTCGAGGAGCACCTGGCCGCCCGTACAGGCGCCGAGGACCTGTCCCGCCACCCGCCAGCCGCCTTCGGCCGGCTCGATGCGCACCTCGAGCTCGCTCTCGTCGTCGATGTCGAACAACAGCTCGCGCGCAGCCTGCGGCGCGGCGCGCATACCGAACGCCAGGCGCTGCTGAGCGCTGTCCAGACGAAGCGCGGCGACCACGCGTCGGCGCAGACTCGGTTCAGCCGTACGCGGATGCCGCGTGCGGAACAGGCGGATCGCACGATTCACCATGTGTTCGGGCGCATCCTGGGTGGCGTCGGAGCGCATCACCGTGATGACGCGCTTGAACGCGGCCGCCTGGCTGCTGCACGCTGCACAGCTCGCCAGGTGCGCCTCGACACTCGACTGTTCGGCGGGCGTCAAGCGCCCGTCGACAAAGTCGAGCAGGCGTTCCGAGGACAGGTGGTGTAGTAGTGGGCTCACGGCTTGTCTCTACTCAATCAGTGCGTCACACGGGTCCGACAATACACTCAATTCAGCCGGCGAAGCAGGCGCTCGAGGCACCTCGCGCGGATCGGGCCAATGCTTCCTTCAGCCAACCCCAGTCTGGCGGCGACTTCGCCGTACGCGGGTGGCTCGGCTGTGTAGAACAGCAGCGTGAGCAACTCGCGGCATCGTTCGTCGAGGGTGCCGAGAGCCGTGCGTACCGCGAGCTGCTCCTCGAGACCCATGAGCACATTCTCCGGCAGCGGCTCGCTGTCTGGCACTTCTTCCGCTTCTTCGTCGAGCGCCGTCTGCCCGCTGCGCGCGGCCATGCGGCGGCGAAGCGTTCGCCACGTGGCACGCTTGGCGGTGGTTAGGATCCAGGCGCCGAGTCGGTCTGGCTCCTCGAGTCTGTCAAGGCCCTGGAAGAGCGCCGAGAAAACCTCTTGAAAGACGTCGGCCGCCGCCTCATCGTCCAGGCCCGCGCGGCGCGGGATGGCGTGCACGTAGCGCTGATACCGGCGGACCAGCGTCTCCCAGGCGGCTTCGTTACCTCGACGGCAGGCCTCTACCAGCGCTGCGTCGCTCGGTTCCATAGCGGGCTTTGTCGAACCTCACAATACAGGCTACAAACGGAAGGGTCGCGCGTGTTCAAACTGTGAACTGGTGTGAGCGAGCACGTATGCTACGTGGCGTGGACGTGCCTGACGAATATCGCGATACTGAGGGTCCCGCACGTCACCCGGCGCGCATTAGCAGTATCGGTTCCGGACGGCGCCCCGCGCCCGTTGAGCAGGAGCCGCCGACCGAAA
>VBGG01000506.1 GCA_005883405.1 Chloroflexota bacterium
CCTCGGACTCGCTCTCGAACGCGGTCGCTTCGATGTGGAATGCATTGTTGTGCGGGTTTTCGGGCCCACTCGGATCGGCCACCGTGTTGACCTCGTATACCGACTTATCCGGAGCGTCAACCATCATGTCGAGTCGCACGTTGAAGAAGTGCTGGCGAATAGGCCCGTACACTGGTCGCGCTACGCGCGTGCCCCACTTCAGCTCCTCGCCGGGCGGTACCGCGCCATTTGGGACTCGTCCTCGGCGACGGGCAGAACGAGAAGCGTGCTATCGGCATGCGGCACGCGCACCGCTTCGCCCTGGCCCGCATCGTTGCCGTCGCCACCCCAACGTCCGCCGTGCAGGCACGACGTCTGAAGGCCTTCACGGCAGAATGCGCAGGTACCGTCAGAGATCAAAAACGGGGCAATCACCAACTGGCCGACCATGATGCTTTGGACATCCGCCCCGACCGACTCCACAACGCCGATGAACTCGTGGCCCATGCGACCGGTGTCGCTGGCCGGCATGCTCTTGTACGGCCACAGATCGCTGCCGCAGATCGCAGCGCGTGTGACGCGGACCACGGCATCGCTCGGCTCGATGAGGCGGGCGTCGGGGACGGTCTCAACGCGCACGTCGCCGGCGCCGTATATGACAGTTGCGCGCATAGTTCCAAACTCCTGATTCCGGTAATTCCGGCCGAGCTGGAGCTCGGCTTACAGCCCACCTGCTCGTCAGCCGATACTCGGTCGACGCCCATCGAGCAGCTCGGACGCGGAACGTGCATGTCCCGCCAGTTCTCGGGAGATCTCGCGGTCTGTGGGCCTCCACATTGCGCGGTGCGGACGCATGGCGAAAGGGCCGACCTCGCCGCGCGCGACGCGGCTCGGGCGGGGGACATGGATGTGCGACGGCTCTTCCGGGTCGATGCCCACAGTCGCGGCTGAGTTCGCGGTGCTGGTGAACCAGACCTTCTCCTCGATCATGCTTGGTGACCTCCTGGTGATGGGATCGCTGGCACGCGCGGGTCGTCTGCGCTACTATGAATCGGAGCTTCCTCCGCTTAGCCTCCAACTATAATCGGAGGAGACTCCGTTTGCAAGTGATGACGGGGAGATGGTCGTGACCGAGACTGCCAGCGCCGGCGTCCGCCCGCTACGCGCCGACGCCCAGCGCAATCGAGAGCGGCTGCTCGCCGCCGCGATGCAGGCCTTCGCCGAGGAAGGCGAGGAGGTCGCGCTGGAGAGTGTCGCGGCGCGCGCCGGCGTCGGCATTGGCACGCTCTACCGCCACTTTCCTAATCGCGACGCGCTCGTGGTCGCGGCGTACCAGAACGAGGTGGATGAGTTGTGCGCCGCGGCCGCGGACCTCCTCGCGTCTGTGCCGGCCGACGAGGCCCTGCGGGCGTGGGCGGACCGTTTCGCCGACTACATCGCGACCAAGCGGGCGATGGGCAACGCCCTTCGCTCCGCGGCTGCATCCGACTCACCGCTCTTCGCGACCACGCGTGAGCAGATCCTGGGTGCTTTGCGCCTGCTGTTGACCGCCGGGGTCGGGGACGGCACGCTGCGCGCCGACGTCGCTCCGAGCGACGTGATTCGCGTCATCAACGGCATCTGGTACCTGCCCGATGGGCCTGAGTGGCGCGATAGCGTGGGTCGCATGCTCGACCTGGTCATCGATGGCCTTCGCTACGGCGTGGCCGAGCGGCCTCAGCAGCGGAGGCGCTGATCGTCCCTCGCGTCCTCGACAAGGATGCCGTAAGGGGACACCATGACGCACGCCGTACCGGTTGGCCAGCCCGATGCCGAGGCTGCTCTGGAGTTTGAGTCAGCCGCGACACGCCCGGTGGGATGGAGTTTCCTGGCGCTGTACACCCTGGCCTTCACGAGCACCAACCTGCTGTTCCTGGCGCCCCTGCTGGTCACCCTGGCGTTGAAGGTGAACGCGCTTGTGGGGATCAGCCAGGCACCGCAGAGTTTGGCGCTCGTTGCCTCCATCGGCGCGTTGCTGTCCATGGTCGGTAACCCATTCTTCGGCAGGATGAGCGACCGCACCTCATCACAGCTGGGCATGCGGCGGCCATGGATGGTCATCGGCTGGGTGGGCGGTTCCTTCGGCATCCTCATGGTCGCATTGGCCCCCAACATCGCGGTTGTCCTCGTCGGATGGTGCATTGCACAGCTGTTCTTCAACGCGCTGCTCGCTGCCCAGGTGGCCGTGCTGCCAGACCAGGTCCCCACCGCTCAACGCGGTCTGGTCGGCGGTGTCCTGGGGGTCTGCTCGCCCGTCGCCTCAGTGACCGGAACCTTCATCGTCAAATTTTTCACGGGCAACCAGCTGGCCATGTTCCTGGCCCCGTGTGCGATCGGCGGGTTCTTCGTCCTGCTCTTCGCGGCCACGCTGAACGATCGCCAACTCGCGCAGGCGGACAAGCCGGCCTGGTCGCTGCGGGAGTTCGCCAGCACGTTCTACGTCAATCCGCGGAAGAGCCCAGACTTCGCCTGGGCTTTCGCCAGCCGCCTGATGTTCGTCCTGGCCTATGCCTTCCTGATCACCTACCAGGCCTACTACCTGCTCGAGAAGATCGGCAGCGCTGAGTCCGAGGTACCGCAACAGATATTTCTCGGCACACTGGCCCAGTCCGGCGTCCTCATCGCCGCGGCGCTGATCGGCGGCCAGCTCTCTGATCGGACTCGCCGCCGGAAGATCTTCGTCTTCACCGCAGCTATCGTCTACGGCCTGGCGCTGTTCGTGGTAGCCATCGCGAGCAACTTCAACGGCTTCCTTGTCGGCATGGCCATCAGCGGACTCGGCTTCGGCGTGTACTTCGCCGTCGACCTCGCGCTCGTCGTCGACGTGCTGCCGGCCAGCGACAACGTCGCCAAGGATCTTGGCGTATTCAACATTGCTGGCGCTCTTCCCTTTTCCGTCGCGCCGGCGATCGCGCCCGCCATCCTGGCCATTGGCAACGGCAGCTACGGCGTGCTGTACGCGGTCGCCGGCGTGTGCGCCATCATGGGAGCCATCGCCATCCTGCCTGTGCGGCGGGTCCGCTGAGCACCGATCCGGAAACGCGCGACACAAGCCGCTACAGGTCGGACGAGAGCCAGCCGCCGATCTGTGCCCGCGAGTTGAATCCGAGCTTGTCGAGGATATGGCCGACGTGCGTGGCGACCGTGCGCTCGGAGATGACCAGGCGGGCCGCAACCTGCTTGTTGCTGAGCCCCTCGGCAACGAGTTGCGCCACCTCTACTTCCCGTTTGGCGAGGGGTCCGGTCTCGGCGCCGTGAGACGCAACGACCTTGCCATCCTCAGGTTCGTCAAGAGCGAGCCGCACTGCCGCCTGGCGGCTCAGCCGTTTGCCCGCGTCAAATTCAGCTCCCAACTTCGCCTCCCCCAAAGCTCGGGTCGCCGACTCTTTGGCCTCGGCCAGGAACGGGGCATGCGGTCCACGGTTGTCGGCGCCAGCACCGGCGCCCACGCTCGCTGCAGCCCCGAACAGCCGGGCTGCGCGTCGCGCTTGACCCGAACTCGCGGCATGCGAGCCAAAACCCGATAGCAAGAAGTACTCAGCGAAGCGCTGATCGATCTGCCGGGCGACCCGTAGCGCTTCGCTCAACCGAGCCTTTGCCGCAGCCAGGTCGCCGCCCAGCATGGCCACAGTTCCCAGGTTGCGAAGCATAAATTCCAGCACATACAGGTCGCCTGCCTCGCGGCTGAGGCGCACGCCTTCCGAGGACGCGGCTGTGGCTGTGGCCATATCCGCCCCGAAGAACGCGTGGACAGTTCGCGCCTGCAGGACCTCAATCGTCGCGACGTAATCACAAAGATCAACAGCTATCGCCTCAGCCTCCTCCAGGAGGCGCCCGGCACCTGCGGCATCACCGAGCATGTGCTCCACATTGGCGGACATCGCCAGAGATTCCGCAAGTTGCGCCAACTGCTGCGAATCGCGAGCGACAGCAACAGCACGGGCCAGCCATGGCCTGGCAGCCACCGGATTGGCCTGTAGCACGCTCAGCCAACCTCGCAGGTAGAAGGCGCCGACCTGCGTTTGCGGTGAAGCCTCGCCGGATCCCGCGAACTGGTCTAGCCAGCCCAGACTCTCCGTCGTGCCGTGGGTGATCCAGTAGTAGCGCATCGAGGCCGCGATATCCAGTCCGCGGGCGGAGTCTCGGCGAGCCACGCAGTCCTGCAGGACAGCACGAATGTTGTCGATCTCCATCTCGGCCCACAAGAGCCATTCAGGAAGGCAATACCGCGCCCCAGCAGCGGCTGACGTGCAGGTGGTCCTGTAGTACTCGAGGCAACGTTCGGCGAGGCGTACTTCCTCATCCGCCGCCCGGGACTTGACGGAAGCGTACTCGCGCATCGTCTCGTGCAGCCGGTAGCAAGCGACGCCGTCCACGTCCTCCTTGGTTACCAGCGACTTATCGACCAGCGAGGACAGAACTTCCAGCACCTCGCTTGCCAACACGTCCTCGAAGGTGCAGACCCCGCCGACATCTTCCAGGGTGAATCGGCCGGCGAAGACGCCCAGGCGCCTCAGCACGGTTTGCTCGACTGCCGTCAACAGCTCGTAGCTCCAGTCGATGGTGTTTCGAAGCGTTTGATGACGCGGCAGCGCAACCCGCGCGCCTCCCGTAAGCAGACCGAAACGGTCACTAAGACGTTCGAGGATCTGCTCGACCGTGAGAACCCGTGTTCGGACCGCGGCCAGCTCGATCGCCAGGGGCAGACCATCAAGCCGTCGACAAAGACGGACGACGGTCACCTGGTTGGCGCCACTCAGCTCGAAACTGCCCGATGCGGCCGCCGCCCGCTCGGCAAACAGCATGACGGCCTCGTTCTGCTGGAGCTGCTCGACGGAAGCTCGCCCGTCCTCATCAGGTAGCGCGAGCGGCGGGACAGGGACCACGTGCTCGCCCGGCACTGCTAGCGGCTCGCGGCTGGTGGCGATCACCCGCAGGTTGGGCGCGGCGCGAAGGAGTTGAGTCACAACCTGGGCCACCGAGTCGATTACGTGCTCGCAGTTATCCAGGAGGAGCAACACCTGCCGCTCTCCGAAGTGGGAGGTCAGGATCGAGCGCCATCGCGAACCTCGGCCAACTCGACCAGCCAGGCGCCGTCGGCAAATCCTCGGCCAAGGTCGGCCGCAGCCCGAAGCGCGAGCCGGGTCTTACCGACACCTCCTGGCCCGACGAGACTGACGAGCCGGGTCGTGGAGAGCTTCTTCCGGATCTCAGCGAGTTCGCGGCGGCGGCCGACGAAGCTCGTCGTCTCGGCGGGCAGATTGCCTGAGCGGTGGCGCGGCCTGGCCATTGTGAACGCAAGGGTACGCCACTGACTACGCATCGAATCCGTAATCCTGACGATTCGGCCTGGCCCTGCTCTAGCTCAGTCTGAGAGCCATGACAGATGAGCTAGTGATTCAGCGAGTTGCGGTGACGTTCGTCGGCCGCCCCCCAGCGCGACACGTCGCGCGAGCTCAGGGGGTGAGCGATGTGGAGGTCGACGGTCGCCTGCTGCGATGCCTGGTTCACGGCAGCTTCCAACCCTTCCTCGAGGCGTTGCGGGGCTACGAGGTCATCAACATCACGTCAATTCCGACTCCCGAGGGAGGTGATTGATGGTTGCAAGGTGAGTCTTCGGTTGATCCCAACTAGCTCGACGCCCAAACCATCGCACCGCGATGGGTGCTTACCAATCCACACAAGGAGAACGACATGACCATCACCCCGACCACCCTCTTCCGTGCGGCGGGCGTTGCCGCCTCCGTAGCAGGCCTGATCTTCATCGGCGTGCAGATCAACCATCCCCACCTGGACGCCACCTCGATCACCACGACCGACGTCATGGCCCGCAACTTCCTGAAGATGCTCATGGCCACTCTGGCCCTCGCCGGCATCACTGGTATGTACCTGCGCCAGGTGACGAAGATCGGTGTGCTCGGCCTGCTCGGGTACGTGCTCTTCGCCGTCGGCTTCCTCAGCATTTTTGGCACCGAATTCGTCGCTGCGCTTGTCCTCCCATCCATCGCGCACAGTTCAACCGCCTACGTGAATGACGTCATCGCCGCGGCCAACAATGGCACCGCGAACGGTGATATCGGGCTCATGCAGAGCGCGATCCTGTACACCGGCATCGCCTATCTGGCTGGCGGCTTCATCTTCGGCGTGGCACTCTTTCGCGCCAACGTCCTCGCCCGATGGCCTGCCGTACTCCTCGCTCTTGGCACCCTGGCAACCATCGCAACGGGCATAGTGCCGCAGTACGAAAGGCTGTTCCCTCTCCCGACCGGCTTGGCCCTCGTCGGCCTCGGCTATTCCCTGTGGCGCCAGCAGGGTACGCCAGCCGCTCCATCCATCCTGAACTCTGTCAGCTTGCAGCTCGACGCGGTCGGTGCCAAGTGACCACTCACGCCACAGCACGCCCCATCCGACCGAATCGGTCGGTCGGATGGGTGCCATTCGCGCTGGTCGCCCTGATCGTGGTCCCGGCCATAGCCGGTTCTATGCGCCTTTTCGAACTGGCTGGTGGTCCCCAGTTGCTGCCCGCTAACCCGCGCATCACTGCTTCGCCAGTGCCCGTGGTCGTGCACATCGTCTGCGCTGTGGTGTACGCCATCCTCGGCGCCTTCCAGTTCTCCCACGGGCTGCGGCGCCGCTGGCCTGGCTGGCACCGGATGGCCGGTCGGGTCCTGGTGGTGCTGGGCCTGGCCGTGGCGCTCTCGGCGCTGTGGATGACACAGTTTTATCCCCGCGTGCCGGGCGGGGACCTGGCCTACGTGTTCCGGCTCGCGTTCGGGGCCGGCATGGCTGCCAGCATCATCCTCGGCTTTGACGCCATCCGCCGTGGCGACGTCGCCCGCCACCGGGATTGGATGG
>VBGG01000507.1 GCA_005883405.1 Chloroflexota bacterium
CTCAGACCTCATTGTGAAATAGATCAACTGTTTCTCATCCGCAAGCTCGCGTTGGCCGCGGCGCTGACCCGTCAACTGTGGGCGCCACCAACACCAACTGACCTACTGACACGTGCTCGTCGGACGCTGCTGCCATTCCAGCGAGGCAGGCGGAGTGGGCGTCGGCAGGGCGGTGGTCACGTCCTCATCCGCGACGTCAGACACCACCGGGGCGGGTGTGGCGGTCGGCGTGGGCGTGGCGGGTGGCATGGGATTGAATGCCCAGCGCGTGGCGCGTGTGGCGATCCCGTCGACGTCGACCCAGAACTCAATGGCTCTGGCCGGGAGAGAGGCTGTGATGTCCACGTTGTTGAAGTCCCATACGGGGTAGGTCAGGCCGTCCTGGACCACTATTCGACGTTCGCCCTTGCTCAGCAGCGTCGTCGCGCCGCCGTCGATCGCGGCAAACAGGCGCACGGTCGGACTCCAGCGACAGGGGACCGGCTGCAGGCTACTGGGCAGCAACAGAACTGCCGTGATATTGACGGTGCGCGGGTCTTTTCGCCAGACCGTCTGAATCGGCGCCTCGACCGCCGCTGGCAACGGTGCGACGCGCTCAACCAGCAGGCGTGGGTCACCACCCACCAGGTAGGCGCCCGGGTCGCGCGGGTCTGAATTGTTGTCAGTCGGATACAACTCGAGACTGTACTGTCCGTCGCGGGCGACAACCTCGCCGGTGTCGCGTCCGAACTTGTCGATAACCTGGGCACTTTTGGCAACAGCCGGAATGTGCCCTGACACCAGTCGTGGCGAAGCATTCCAGACGACGGTCACCCGTTCCGGCCCCCGCTCCAGGGTCACGCGATTGACTGCCGCCGGCCAGATCCACTGAGTTTGCTGCGCGTTGCTCTGCAGGAGACGCGTCACCTCGTCGTCGGTCGGCGGATCGCTGGCACCCTCCCACGTGTAGACGACACTGGTCGGCGCGCTCATGTACCGCACCGCCGTCTGAAAGGCGGTGAACGCCAGCCGAATCGAGCCGTCATTGCGGACCAGTCCGAACAGCTCGCCAGGGCCCTCGGTCCGCTCGTCGACCATCTTGTATACGCTCATCCGCTCGACCCCCGCTGCGCGAGCCAGAGCGAATGCCTGGATGATGTATGACGCTTGCTGGTCGAGGGTCGCGTGCAGCACCGGCGTGATCGGGGCCAAGGGATCGTTGTAGGGGGCGACGTTCGACTCGTTGATCCAGATTGGCCGGTCCACGCCATACGTGGCCATGGCACGCCGCAACACTTGCACGGCCGCGAACGTGTTGAGCGGGTTCGAGTACTGGTGCAATACGACGATATCGAAGTAGCGGCCGTGCGCGGACGCCGAAGGATCGAGCGCGGCGGCCTCCAGAAAGCGCGCCAGGTAGAGCGGACGGCCACCTTCTTTGTCCCACCAGTACGTCATGCCGGGCAACGCGACTCTGGCGTTTGGATTGGCCTTCTTGATCGCCAGATAGCCCACTTTGACCAACTGATAGAAGTCCGTGACGGTGCCATCCCAGGTGTATCCGCCGACCGTGTCCGAGCGCACATCCGGCTCGTTCCAGATCACCCAGGTATCGATCTGGCCCGCATAGCGCTGCGCGAGCTTGAACATGAACTGTCCCCAGTAGTTCTGGGGATCGTCGAATGGCAGGTACAGGTTCGCCGGCACGTTGATAGTCCTGCCCGTGGCTGGCGTGGTGCTGGCCCACTGGGGCGTATAGATCGCCAGGCCAACAACCTGTATGCCGCGCGCGATTTCGTCCTTGATCTGCTGGTCGGAGAAGTACCCGTTCGCCCACGAATTGGGGCCGTCCTTCTGAATGAGCGACCAGGGGAAGATCACGCTCGCCGCCATCGGCCGCGTCGGCGCGGGTGCGGGGTGGATTGCTGCCGACGAGCAGCATCAGCGCCACCAACGCGGGCATGAACCGGAGCACAGCGTGCCTGATCTTCGCCGGTGCCAGGGCCTGGGTGCAAGGATGGCCGCCCGGGTGAGTACCCTTCCAGAGCATGAGCGCATTCCTGGATGGCAAACAGACGCCCACACCGTCGTTGCGCGAGCTCCTGGCGCGTCCCGAACCTATCCTGGCGCCCGGGGCTTACGATGCGTTGAGTGCGCGACTGATCGAGGCGGCCGGCTTTCCTGCCGTCTACATGACAGGTTTTGGGAGCGCGGCGAGTTTGCTTGGTCGCCCAGATGTCGGCCTGCTGGGTATGTCCGAGATGGTCGACAACGCCCGCCGCATTGCCGGCGCAGTCGCGGTGCCGGTGATCGCCGACGCGGACACTGGGTATGGCAACCCGATCACCGTGATTCGTACTGTCCACGAATATGAAAACGCGGGCGTAGCCGCTATCCACATCGAAGATCAGCTCTCGCCAAAGAAGTGCGGCCACATGGAAGGCAAGCAACTGGTGTCCGTCGAGGACATGGTCGCCAAAGTGCGGGCCACAGTCGCTGCCCGTCGAACCGACCTCGTGCTCATTGCCCGCACCGACGCCGGAGCCGTCGAGGGCCTGGACGACGCGCTGAATCGAGCCCGGCTGTACCGAGAGGCTGGCGCGGACGTGATTTTCTTCGAGGCTCCGCAGAGCGAAGCGGACATCGAAACGGTGGCACACGAGCTGTCGGATGTGCCGCTCTTGTTCAATTGGGCCGAAGGTGGCAAAACACCACCAATCGCGTACGCACGTCTACGCGAACTCGGGTTCCGCATCGTCATCTTCCCAATTGGCGCGATGCTGGCTGCGACGCGGGCCATACGCGACCTGCTCCAGACGATACGCGCCGACGGGACTCCAGCGGCAGCACTGGCTGGATTGCCGCGTTTCGGCGAGTTCCTTGATTTTATTGGACTTCCTGAGATTCAAGCCCTGGAGCAGCGTTTTAGCAGCCAGCCAATTGGAAGAGAGGCATAGATGACAAACGCCTTCAGCAAACAGAGCGTAAGCGCTGAACTGGCGCATCGATTGATCGAGGCGGCGGAGCGACACGCGACGCAGATGGGCCATGCGTTCGCCATCGCAATTGTCGATGAGAGCGGCGTCTTGAAGGCGTTCAGCCGGATGGACGGTGCACCACTGCTGAGCGTGCAGGTCGCGCAGGACAAAGCGTATACGGCGACCGGATTTGGCATGGCCACCGACGCCTGGCACGAGTTCATCAAGAACGATCCGCCCCTGGCTGCCGGCGCGCCAACGGGCATCGATCGGCTCGTCGTTTTTGGTGGTGGATATCCGCTCAAACTCGGCGACCAGGTTGTCGGCGGCATTGGCGTCAGTGGAGGCCACTACACGCAGGACATGGAGGTCGCCCAGGCCGCGCTCGCGGTGCTCGCTAGCTGACGACAAAACGTCCAAGATATGTCGGTGCTGGTGCGATCGATCAGCGCTTCGGCCGGGTAGTACGGCTGACGGTAACAGCCGCAGCCCATCACCGAGATACGTCGCACGCCCTCCGGATTGCAGCGCAGCCCGACGTTGGTCAGGTCGACGTGTTGCGTCCGCCAGCCGCGGCATAGGCGCTAAGCTCTTCGATCGCCAGCGCTTCGTCGTCCAGG
>VBGG01000505.1 GCA_005883405.1 Chloroflexota bacterium
GTTGCATCGGGCCGGAGCCTTTGACATCGGCACGGCGGGTGGGGATGACTCCAGCATGTCGGACGAGGTGTTCCATGCCACGTCGATGGGCCTGTCGCTGGCCATCAACGCGTACGTGGGGCGCGACAGCGAAGTCGTCCAGGCTGGATTCGATCGAAATTTGAGTGTGATCGATACCTACCCCTGGGGTCGCATCGACGCGGCGTGCAGCGCGTTGTCACGCAGCCAGTCGTGCAGCTTGAGTGAGGACCAGCTCGCGCAGCTGGAGGCACGCATGCGCCACCACCTCGATGTCACCCGCCTCGACGAAAGCGTGGTTGCGTACTGGGTGCTGGATGATCGCCCGGGTGACGTCCGATCGGCGATCGAGCTGATTCACCGACTGGTCGAACAGGACAACCTCATTGGTCAGACCGCTCGGCCCACGATCTGCGGCTTCGGCGGCGATCTCGACGATCCGCGGCGGCCGACGGCCGAAACCCGGGCGGCCTTCGACGCGGCGATCTCCAATTTCACTCCCACCGGATGTGATGCGGTGGCCCTGTACCCGTACGCGCGCATGACTGGCAGCTCTGACAGCATCGATTGGTCGATGGGCGAGCTGTTGCCGTACATGCTCGAGGCGCTTCGCGAACGGGGCTGGGATCCGGCGCTGCAGCCGCTCGTCGGGATTCCGCAGACCTTCCGGTTCGGCACCGCCAGCAGACCGACGGCTGTAGACGTCGCGGCGCAAACCGCGGCCTATTGCGCGGGAGGCGCATCGGCCATCGTGTTCTATGCGTGGAACGACAGCGCGATCGGACCCAAGGCCGAGCTGTTCGACGCGCCTGACTTGCGCCAGGGAGCCACCGACGGGCTGACCGCGTGTGACGCGCTCTGGCAGGCTGGCTGAGCTTCCCGCAGGGTAGGCTTGGCGTTGCGTGAACAAGACGCCTGAGGTGGAGGCCTGGTTCTCCGAGCTGCACCATCCGCTCGAGCCGGCGATGCGACGCGTGCGCGACTTCATTCTCGGCGCGGACCCGCGGATGACCGAGCTCGTCCAGTACGGCACGGTGCAGTTCACGTACAAGAGTGGCCTGTGCAGCTTCGTCCAGGTGAAGGACAAGAAGCGGGTCAGCCTCATGTTCAACGCCGCGGGGCGTATCCCGGGCGAGTATCCGCACCTGGAGGGTAAGTCGGTGAAGTACATGCGCTTCGCGGACCTCGGCGAGGTGGAGGAGCGCGCTGATGAGCTGCGGGCGATCACCGTCGCCTGGTGCAATCACCGCTGACGGCGACGCGTCCGCGGCAGCCGCCTTATTCCGCCGCGCGAACGCCGACTTCGTCCAGGTGGCGCAGCAGGTCGGCCGGGTCCTCGTAGACGCGGTAGGCGCCGGCGGCCTGGAGCTCGTCCAGGCCGTAGCCACCGGACAGCAAGCCCACTCCGAGCGCACGCGCACGCCGCGCGGCCAGGAGATCCCACACGCTGTCGCCGACGACCACCGACGTCTCGATGTCGACGCCGAGGCGCTCGGCCGCCGCCAGGAACAGGTCCGGGTCAGGCTTGGCGTGCGCAACCTGGTCACGCGTGACGATCGGCACGCCCTCGGGAACGCCAAGCGTGTCGAGCGCCGGCTGGGCGTTGGCGCGTCGCCCGCTGGTAGCGACCGCCCACGGCACGTGCAGCGCGGTCAGGCTGGCCAGCAGGTCGCGAGCGCCTGGCAAGGGCCTGACGCCACCGGCGTAGCCGGCGTAGGCCTGGGCGTGCAGCCGTTGCAGGCGCTCGGCCTGCTCCGCGCTGACCGGCAGGCCGGTCTCACGCAGCAGGGCGTTGGCGAACAGTCCTCCGCTCATGCCGATCTTGCGATGGATGCGCCAGACCGCCAGCTCGATGCCGGCTTCTTCAAGTGCCTGACGCCAGGCGAGCACGTGCTGGTAGACGCTGTCCACCAGCGTGCCGTCCAGGTCGAAGAGAAACGCCGGGCCGCGATCCACGCGCGTCTCAGCCTACCGCGCGTGCCGCAGAGCCCGTCAACGCACGGTCACGCCGGCTGGCGCGCTCGTTGGCGGCCGAGGGCACCCAAGCGGACCCAAATCGGCGGCCCAACGCGAGTCAGCGCACGGCCGCCCCGCTGGCGCGCTCGTTCGCGGCCGCGGGCCAAATGTGGGTGTCAGTCTTTCCACAAGGGGGCCGCTCGGCCGCGAATCGCTCAACCGCTCAGGCGGCGCGCTGCTGGAACTCGGCAAGTTCGAGGATGCGCTGGTTGGTGTGGCTGGCGGCAAAGTCGAGCGTGAGCAGCTTGTGGACGACGCTCCTGGGGCGCGTCAGCGACGTACACCGCAGCCAGATGGCCCGGCCACTGTCGACGGGGACGGTCGGTGCGGCGCACCAGCAGAACGGGGTGTCGTGTTCGGCGAGTTCGATGCGTTCGAGGGCGGCGGCATTGTCGATGAACATGGTCCGCACTCCTCTCTGTCATTCATTGGTGAAGTATTCGATCCGTCCCGTATCATATACCATACCGCCGCGTTGAGTCAAGACGGAGCGTATCGTAATGCGGTCGCCGGCGTCGCCGACGGTGGGTTTGAGGGCATGGCCGTTTGACAGACGGCCACGCCTCTGTTAGCTTCGAATCGATTAGCTAAAGGATTCGGGAGCCATTTCCCCCGCCTTCAATGACCCGTCACACGTTGCCCGATCTCACGCTGGCCTGCCTCAGCTGCGGCCAGACGTTCGTCTTCACCGCCGGCGAGCGGGAGCTGCTGCACCTGCGCGGTGTGCAACATACCCCTGAGTTCTGCGCCGCCTGCGCTCGGCGGGCCAGCCTGTTAGCTCCAGCGCGCCCGGCCGGCGACGGGGACACGGCGCCACTCGGGAGCACCGCTCGAGTCGCGGATGACCAGCGTGCCCGGCAGCAGCACGCGCCGCGGCAGCGCGGCCTCGCGGCCGAAGCACGTCTGCCCAGGCGAAGTCGTCGAAGCCGACCAGCGCCATGTCGCCCGGTACGCTCAACCCGTGGCGTTCGATGACCATCATGGCGCCGATGCTCATCAGGTTGTTGGCGATGAACATCGCCGTTGGGCGCGCTGCGCGCTGCAGCAGCGCGTCGGCGGCCGCCGCACCGCCGTCAATGGTCGAGCCGCCGGTCACCATCAGCGTCTCGTCGATGGCCACGCCGGCGTCGTGCAACGCACGCCGATAACCAGCCTGGCGCTCGGTGGTGGACGACAGCGGCGGTCGGCCGGCGATCATGCCCACGCGCTCGTGGCCCAGCTCGATCAGGTGGTTCACGGCGGCGTAGGCGGCGGCCTGGTTGTCGAGCATGACCGCCGACGCGTTCAGGCCCGCCACGTCGCGGTCGAGGAAGACGAGCGGGAAGCGCCCCGCGACCAACTCGTCGAGCTCGGCGTACCGTCCGCCAGCCGGGGCAACGATCAGGCCGTCGACGTGTCTGGCTCGAAGCGCCCGCAGGCAAGCGCTTTCGCGCACCGCGTCCTCTCCGCTGTTGGTCAGGATGACGGTATAGCCGCGCGCCTGAGCAAAATCCTCGATACCCCGGATCGCTTCGGTAAAGAACGGGTTTTGCAGGTCAGAGATGAGCAGTCCAATGGTCGCCGAGCGGTTGGAGCGCAGGGTGCGAGCGGCGGCGTTGGGCTCGTACTGCAGCTCGCGAACGGCGGCCAGCACGCGCTCGCGCAGCACCTCGGACACGAAGCGCGTGCCGTTGAGCACGTACGAGACAGTGGCCGTCGACACCCCGGCCCGCTGAGCGACATCCTGGACAGTGGGCATGCGCCTCCCGCAAAGATTACGTAATCGTTTCAATCGTATGCTCGGGCGCGCTGGGTTGGCAAGCCGTCAGCGGCCGCCCGTTGATAGCCTGGGGCCATGCGA
>VBGG01000508.1 GCA_005883405.1 Chloroflexota bacterium
CGACGGTGCGGATTTGCGCCGCTGCCGCTTTGGCCGTGGCGCGAACGTCTTTGCCTTTCAGCGCGTCCTCCACCACCGTCGCCCGATACGGCACTGGCGCCACCCCGCCCAGCGCGACGCGGCCGCTCTGCCAGACACCACTCCCGTCCACGGTAAACGCCACCGCCACCGACGAGATGGCGAAGTCGTAGACCTGACGGTCCTTGATCTTCGTCCAGGCCATCTTGGTGCCAGCCGCCGGCTTCGGGATCTGCACCTCCAGCATGATCTCGTCCGGCTTCAACACGTTCTCGGTGAGCACGTCCTCGCGCGGTCCGTGGAAGTAGCTGTCGAACGCTACTGTTCGCTCGCCACCACTGCCGCTGAGCCGAGCGGAGGCGTTCAACGCCAGCAGCGCCGTCGACGTGTCAGACGGGTGGACGATATAGCACAGCTCACCGCCGATGATCGCGTGGTAGCGATTGTCGCCGGTGACGGCGAAGCAGAAATCACCGCCCTTCTTGTAGCAATTGAATCCTTCGCCCCGGAAGAACCAGCACCGTGGCCGCTGGTTGATGTTGCCGCCCAGCGTGCCGAAGTTGCGGATCAGCGGCGACGCGATCGTCAACGTCGCCTGCGTTAGCAGCGGGTATTGTTGCTGGAGGTCCGTGTGCTCGGCGATGTCGGTCAGCGTGGTCGTCGCCCCGATCCGCGCGCCGTCGGCGCCCACGTTGATCTGATCCAGGCCGGGCACGGTGGTCAGGTCGATCAGCGCATCCGGCAGCGGCATGCCCTTGCCGGTCACCCAGTCCTTCATGATCCCGCCGACCAGGTCGCTTCCGCCGCCCAGGATCTTGGCTTTGGGGCCAAGCTGCGCCAGGGTCTGTAGGGCTTCGGCGACGCCGGCCGGCTCGTACAGCTCGAATGCCTTCATGGCTTATCCACTCCCCTTGACCGCGGCGATCACTCGCTCGCGCGTGATGGGTAGCTCGTTGAACCAGATGCCGGTCGCGTTGTACACCGCGTTGGCGACGGTCGCGCCCTCGGGACCCATGGCCGGTTCGCCGATGCCATGCGCGCCGAAGCCGCCGTACTCCTTCGGGTGCTCGACCAGAATCACATCGATCTTCTCGGGCACGTCCTTGATCGACGGCACCCGATAGTCGAGCAGGTTGCCATTCAGCGGGAGCCCCGTCGCCTTGTCGACCAGCAGCTCCTCGTATAGCGTCGAGCCCAATGACATGGTCACGCCGCCTTCGATCTGCTGCTCGAGACCCATCTTGTTGATCACCCGACCCACGTCGTGCGCGGCCACGTAATTGGTGACTTTGATCTCGCCGGTCACCGTGTCGACTTCGACCTCCGCCGCGTGCGCCGCCCAGGCCGTGCGCTCCCAGCGCGGGTCCTGGAGGTGGACGCCACGCCCGATGATCGCTCCGCCGTTGAAGGTCACCACCTGGCCGATCTTGGCCTTGATGCTCGGATCGACCTTCGAGCTGACCCACTTGCCTTCGGTGAGGTCGAGCTGATCGGCGTTCACCGCGGCGGCATTCGGGTCGCTCTTGCGGACCTGCGCGGTGAACATCTTTGCCCCAGCCTCGAACAGCTGGCGCCGTGCGTCCATCGCCGCCTCGTACATGCCCCAGCCGCCGCTGTTGGTCTGCTGACTGCCACCACTGACGCCGGTGTCGGTGGTAACGTCGGTATCGACGGACGGCGAGATGCTGACCGTCTCGTACCCCACCCCGAGCGCCTCGGCGGCGATCATGCGCATCTGGGTGCGCTCGCCGCCGCCGATCTCGGTGCTGCCCGAGACCGCTTCGATCGAGCCATCCGGATTGAGCAAGATGGTGCCCGTCGCCGGTTGGCCGCCGGCGCCGTGCGAGCAGGCGTGCGCCGCCAGCCCGATGCCATGAAAGACACCCGGCCGCACTTCCTTTGCTTTCGCTGGATGCCACTTCTGGCTCCAGCCGATGCGGTCGGTCGCCATGGTGATGCAATCGCGCAAGCCCGGGTTCGAAAACGGTTTGTTCGTGTCCGGATTGCCGACCTCATTCAGGTTCTTCAGACGGAACTGCACCGGGTCCATGCCGATCGCGTACGCCGCCTTCTCCATGGTCGTTTCCAGGGCGAAGGTGCCATTCGGATGCATCACACACCGATACGCAAACGCGACGTAGTTGTTGGTCATCACGTCGATGCCTTCGAGCGTCAGGTTCGGGATTTTGTACGTGTTGTACATGGTGAACCAGGCGCTCGATGCCGCCGCGAACTTCGTCGCGCCGATGTCGGCGATCACCTTGAAGTGGCCCGCCACCAGCGACCCGTCGCGGTTGACGCCCAGCTTCATCTCATTGCGGAAGCGCGGCCGGTGTCCGCGTGTGGTGGCATCTTCATAACGCGTCTGGAGCGTCTTCACCGGCCGGCCGGTGATCTTCGACATCACCGCCGGGTGCATGTCGTCGATCTCCGCCAGCGCACGGAAGCCGTAGCCCGAGCCCATGTACCCCGTGTTCAGCCAGCGCACCTGGTTGAGCGGGATATTGAACCCGGCGGCCACGCTGGAGCGGTAGCCGAACGGACCCTGATTGGTGTTGTAGACAGTGAGCCGGTCGCCGTCCCACCACATCACGCTATTGGTGAGCTCGAGCGCCGAGTGCGCCTCGATCGGCTTGATCGCGACCTCATCCACCACCACTTCGGCGGAGCCGAGCGCGGCATCGCCCTGACCGCGGACCAGCGGCGTGGCGACGATGGCGGTCGTGCCGTCCAGCTTGCTGTCGAGCTGTCTGGGCGTGCTCGGTTGCATACCCTCCAGGAAGTCGATGACCGACGGCAGTACCTCGTAATCGACCTTGATCTTGCGGATCGCTTCGTCGGCGACCTCCGGCGATTCGGCGCCCACCACGGCCACCACCACGCCGGCCTGGAAGACCTCTTCGGGGAACAGGAAGCGGTCCGGCGGGCCAAAGCCCATCTTGATGTTCAGGTACTCGCGCGGCGTATTGAAGCGGTGCAGCACCGACACCACACCGGGCGTCTGTTCCGCCTCGCTCGAGTCCACCGCCTTGACCCGCGCGTGCGGGTGCGGGCTGCGCAACGCCTTCAGGTAGATTTGATTGGTGACGTTCATGTGCTCGACATAGCTGCCGAGCCCGGTCACCACCCCATAGCCCTGGGTGCGCATGCGTGGTTGGCGGATGACCTTCAGGTCGGCCGCCGCTAGCTGCGCGCCCGGGTTCGTCACCACCGGTACTTGATATGCATCACCGTGCACGGCGGCGTGTTGCTCTCTGACGGCTTGCGCTACTTCAGGTCTGGCCACGTGCAGGGCCACAAGCTCTTTGCTGGCGAGGAGCGTCGACCACTCCTCCACCGTCAG
>VBGG01000509.1:0-10545 GCA_005883405.1 Chloroflexota bacterium
CGCCGACCAGGTGGTCCGGCACGCCAGCGATCGGCAGCGCGGCATACCATTGGTCGAACCACGGCTCTTCTTGAATGGCTACCAGGAAGGCCGTCAGATCGTCCGCTGCGACGAGGTCGGCGGTTGACAGACCGGAGCCATCCACGAGCTGAATCGTCGCCGGGTCTACGCCATGCGTCGCCACGTAGCGCTGTACGACGCGAAGTCCGGCCGGCCAGCTTCCTTCGTTTGCGTCGCGGCGTCCCATCGCCTTGACCAGTATCTCGGCGATGCCGTTGTTGCTAAGCTTCAGGAACGGGAACAGAAGCCGGCCCAGCGGCATCGAGTCGAGACTCGCGAGCTCGACAGCTCCAGCCGGTGTCGTATCGGCATGAGTCGCACCCATAACCCGGACGCCCCGTCGAGCCAGCGCTGAGTGGAAGAGATCGGCCGCGTAGCCCGTCGGATCCGCCACACTCCGCAACGGGTGCGCCGGTCGTCCGTCCAACGGCATGTTGCCGGCCACCAGGATGCGGTCGGTGCCGTGCAGTCGATCGGCTGCCAGCTGGCGGGCCGATCCGGGCGGACCGGTGGTGAGCCGATTGTCCAGCTGGACTGACGAAGTAGGCGGCGTGAGGCCCACTTGCGCCGGAGCGCCAACCGATGGTCCAGGTGCCAGGTCGACCTGGACGCTACCGACGTTGAAGTCCGAGTCGGGTGACGCGGAGAGCGCCGACACCGGCGCGGCATAGGCGAAGTTCTCGTCCTGCTGCGACCAGTCGGTGCCGAGCCGAACGGAGTCAAACCAGGTGTCGTCGGCCACCACACTGCCGCGTACTTCGCGCACGCCATGGCTGGCGACTGCCGCTGCCAATTCGTCGAAGCGGTCTTGCACCAGCGTGGGGTCGCCCGTGCCACGCAGGTAGATGTCACCAGCGACCACGCCTCCGCTCGGCGGGCTGGAAACCAATACCGTTGTCCGAAATCGATAGTCCGGGCCCAGGTCGGCCAGCGCCGCGGCGGAGGTGAGCAGCTTCTGGCTGGACGCGGCTGGAAGGTGCTTGTCACCACCGCGGTCGTACAGCACCTCGCCGCTCTCGGCCGACCGTACCACCGCGCCCACCGTGACGCCCTCCAGCGCGGGGTCGGTCAGCAGCGTGTCAAGCTGAGCGGCGAGCTCGTCAACGCTCGCGGACCGCGGCTGCGCCGCCGCCTGGCTGATCGAGGTGGCCAGCAGCACCACCACCACCATCAGAGCCGCCGTCACGAAACGAGGCATCACCACGCGGTACATCAAGTCGATACGGACGATCTCGGCCGCCAGATCACCACCAGCCCATGCGTCGAGCTCCAACGTCCACGACGAACAGCACCAGCCCACCCAGCACGAGGAGCTGCCAGATGGGCTCCGAATGCTCGCCTCTCGGACGACCTTCTGCACGAAATGCGCTGGCTGGGGTGGTCAGAAGCCGCCCACCTGTCTCGCTGGCGATCCGCCGCAGGACGTGCTCGTCTGGACCGAACGCGGCCGATTCGGGGTCGGCTTGAATGACAAAGCCGCTGGTTTCGGAGCGTGTCGCCCCCGCCGAATCGGGCTGACCGGTCACCGTGAGCTGATAGGTGCCCGGCACATCACCGATAACGCTGGCTGAGTAACGCCCGGGCGCGACCTGCCGCAGGGGCGCGGTCGCGCTCCGGCCGGCCGGATCGACCACCGCCGCGGCCGGCCGCTCAAGATCGGCAAACCGACCGTCGCGCGCTCTCTCGAGCGTCACGTCTGCGCGGTGTCCGCTAACCGTCACGTTCACCTGGAAGTCGCGCTGCACCGGGCGTCCCATCGCCCAGCGGATGGACTGCTCCCACAATCGACCCGCCTGCGGCCACCGCGCCAGCGCCGCGGCCCACGAGCGATCTCCGTCCGAGGTCCAGCTTACCGAACGCCCGAGACCGAAGTGCCACTGGGACAGCAGTGGTCGACCATCCTCAGTCGCCAGGACCACTTGAGCCTCGTCGCGCGGTGTTGTGGCCACGTAACCGGCGAGGGACGGGATATCGCTGGGTGCGATGCCGCGCAGGATCGGACTCGAAGACACGAGCTGGGGTTGGATCTGACCCTCGACCTGGGCCGAGCGTTTCGAGATGGCGATCTCGCGCGTCATGATGCGCGGCAGCTCCGGGGTACGCTCCGTGAAGTAGTAGCGACCCTCGCCGAGCTTGGCGAGGCTCGAAAGCAGCTGCGTGTCAGCCTCCGGACCGAGTCCGATCGTGCTGAGGCCGATCTTCTTCGCACGCAGGCGCGCGAGCAACGGATCGTAGTCGCCCGGGCGGCTCTGGCCATCCGTAAACAGCACGATGTGCCGCAAGTCGGCCTGGGTGGCGAGCATCGCCGCCGCCCCCTCGGACACAGCCGCGAAGATGTCCGTGCCACCTTCCGGCTCGAGCTGGCCGATCTTGCTCTCGACCAGCTCGCGGCCGATCTGGCCGATGACGCCCATCGGCACCAGCCACTGAAAATGATGGTTGAACGCCAGCACGCCGATTACGTCACGGTCGTCGAGCGAGCGACTCGCAAGGATGGCTGCTTGCCTGGCCATCTCGATGCTGGAGACGCCGTCGCTCTTGCGGCTCATGCTCTGCGAGTTATCCACGATCAACAGCAGCGCCAGTCGCGCGTCGTCGCGGCCGGGTGGCACCACCGACGTCACCGGCAGCGCCTCTTCCAGAACGGAGTCGGCGTAGCTGCCGAGACCGTAGCTGGTCGTGCCCCCGACCACCACCAGCCCATGGCCGTTGGCTTCCACATAAGCTCGCAGCGTTTTCTGCTGGTCGAGTGTGAAGCTGGTCGCCGAAACGTTGACCACGACCACCGCGGCGTAGGATTCCAACTGCGCTTGGCCCGGCAGCTGATCCGGATTGTGTACGTCGAGGCGCAATCCCGCATCCCGGACCGTCGCCTGCACCGGCAAGCTCTCGTCCTTTCGCTCTTCGATGATCAGCACACGCGGGGCTGGCTTCACCACGACGAATCCCTCCGCAACGTTCGCGTTGGACTCGACGGCGGCCGGGCCGCCCACTCTCGCGCTGATGCGATGGAAGCCTTCGGACACGAGCGTCTGCGAGACCGAGATCCGGTTGCTGCCTGGCGCTAGCCGCACTATATCGTCGCGGGTCGCCTGTCCGTCTACCGAAACCTGCAGGATCGCCTCGGTTGCGTGGCTTGCGTCGAGCACCGCCGTAGCATCGAGCGTCTCGCCAGCCCAGATCACGGGCGGCAGATCGATACGCTCGATGGCGATCCTGGCCACGCCGGGCAGCTCGCTCAGGGCCACGACGTCGACAGGCACGTCCCCAATCTCCGCCACCGCCGCGTCCAGGTCTCCAGCCGTGGGTCGGCCATCCGAGAGCAAAACCACCCGGCCGGGCTGCGATTTGCTCTGACGTGCGAGAGCGCCGGCGACCCGCAATGCCAGACCGATGTCCGTCGCGCCGCCGTCGCCAGTGAGCGGTAGCTCTACTCGCGTATTCTGTTCAACTGGTGCCTGCACCACGTGCGCGTCGCCGGCGAACGCGAGCGTGCCGACACGATCTCCAGGATGACGCGAGTCGAGCGCCGAGTTGATCCAGCCGGCGGCGCGCTCGCGTGCCTCGGCGGAGATGCTGTTCGACGTGTCCACCGCGAACACAACGTTCACGGCGTCGTCCGGCAGCTTGATGGCCGGCTGGAGGAGGGCGAGCGCAAGGCACGCGACACACGCGGCACGCGGCAATACCAGAAGCCCCGGTCTCCTCGGGCCGATCCTCCAGCGGGTCGCGACCGCCCACTGCAGCACCACGATGGCCAACGCCGCCAGGACGAAGAACGGCCACAATTCGGAAACTCCACCTGCCGCTAGCCCTGGTAAATCGGCAGCCACCGGCGCGACGCTTTCAGGCCGCGGGCCGATGTCCGCTCCGGCGCCGGGGCCGGCGTGGGTCTCTTCACCGCGCCCGGGCGTGAGCCAGTCGAGCATGTTCGTGACCAGCAGCGGAAACGCGGCTAACTGCGGCAGGTTGGAGCCGGCTGGATCGAAGGGCAAGATCACCACCCGCCGACCGTCCACAATACCGTGCAGGAGTAGTGGCGCGCCGTCGGAATCCGCAACGGCTACGCTCGCCCACTCCGGAGCCGCGATGGGAGTGGCGCGCGTCGCCATCAGCGGCGCGATGTCCAACCCTCGCAGCAGTGGATCCGCCGCATCGACGTCCCAGGCACGGGCGGGCCGCGGATCGCCTGTTGAGGTAACCACCGGCGTCGGAGGTTCGACCAGCACCAGCGGTGCGGCAGGCAGATGCTGCGGGGCGGTGCGATCGAATACAACGACGCCGCCGGTCGTGCCCAGGCGTTCGTCGTATTCCTCCGGTCGCACGGTTCGCCAGGTCACGTACGACGCCGCGTTCAATGCCCTGGTCCACAGGGCCGGATCATCCGAGACGAGCAGCACGGAGACCTGGCTGGCGGCGGGCGCGGTCAGCTCGATGCGGGTGTCGGCCGCCAGCGCGTCCGTATCAGGCAGTCCGACGAGCACGGCGCGGCTATCGCTCGGCACCTGGAAGGCGACTTCCGTGCGGCCGCGAGGTGGGATAGTGACTTCTTGCGAATCGACCTGGACCCCATCAGCATTGACCACCAGCGGGGCAGTGATCGGAGCGCTCCCGAAATTGACGGCACTGGCGAAGCCCGACACCCGCGTGCCGGCTTCAATCGGTCGTCGCAGGCTCACTTGACTGATCGCGACGTGCTCGCTTTGACCGCCCACCAGGCGAAACGAGACAGCGGCGGACTCAGGCGGGAGCCCGCGCTCGAGCGCGAACGCGCCGTCCGTCACAGCCACGACCTGTCCACTGAAGCCCGGCCTGCCGGCCGCGAGTCCAGTTGCGGCACGCAGCGCGGCGGCCATATCTCCCGCCCGGTCCTCCGGCTGGAGTGAGCCGAGGGCCGCGTTCAGTGCATCTTTACCGCCTGAGGTGACGACTTCCGGCCGCGCCCCGGCCGTCACCAGCGCCAACCAGTCGTCGCCCGCGGAACGTACCAGCTCGGACACTTCCCTGCGCGCGGCATCGAAGCGCGTGCGAGTGACGTCCGTGGCGCGCATGCTCGATGAAACGTCGAGCACGATCACCAGACTGTGCGCCGCCGGCGTGGCCACCCCGGGTCGCGCGAGCGCGGTCGACGCCGCTAAGGCCACGAGGAGCTGCAGGATCAGGAGGAGCTCCCAACGCGGCCGGCGCCACGCCGTGTGCACCACCAGATGACGCGCGATTCCGCGCCAGAGCAACAGACTCGCTACGGGCTCGCGGCGGTAGCGTGAGCGAATCATGTAAAGAACGACGATAAGCGGCAGGCTCAGGAGGACCGCCAGCCACTGCGGAGCAAGGAAGCTCACGGTGCTATTGCCGGTGCTCTTCGGGGACGTGGTGAATGACGGCCTCGACGATGGAGTCGACGTCCGTGCCTGCGACCTCCGCTTCGATATTGAGGATCAACCGGTGGCGAAGTGAGGCACGGGCGACGTCGCGAATATCCTGATAACTGACGTTGAAGCGACCGGACAGGAAGGCCGTCACCTTGGCAGCGATCACCAGCGCCTGACCGGCGCGCGGGCTGGCGCCGTAGCGGACGAACTGGCGCACGGCTTGCGGCGCATCCGCATCGCGCGCCGGGTAGGTGGCCAGGATGAGCCGCACCGCGTAGTTCATCACGTGGGGCGCAATGAACACCTGACGCGCCACGTGGCGCATTTCGAGCAGTGCGTCCGGACCCGCGAGACGGCGGACGCGCGGCTGATCGACCGACGTTGTCCGGTTGAGGATCTCGGTCAGCTGCTCCGCGCTCGGCGAGCCTAACTTCAGCTTGAACAGAAAGCGATCGAGCTGCGCTTCGGGCAGTGGGTAGGTCCCGGCCATCTCGATCGGGTTCTGGGTCGCAAGGACGAAGAAGGGCTCAGGCAGGGCGTAATCGGTCGTGCCGACGGTGATGGTCCGCTCCTGCATCGCCTCGAGCAACGCGGATTGCGTCTTTGGGCTGGCTCGGTTGATCTCGTCGGCGAGAAGCAGGTTGCCGAAGATGGGTCCGTGTTTAAAGACGAACCGACGCTCCCCGGAGTCTGAATCGACGAGCACGTCGGTGCCGATGATGTCGGAGGGCATCAGGTCCGGCGTGAACTGGATGCGGCTATAACGCAGGTGGAGGACCTCGCTCAAGGTCCGCACCAGCAAGGTCTTGCCCAGCCCGGGCGCGCCCTCCAGCAGCGCATGGCCGCCGGCCAGTAGCGCGACCAGCACGCCGCGCAACACATCTTCATACCCGACGATGACCCGCGCCAGCTCATGCTCGATAGCAACCGCGCTGGCCTGTAGCTCCTCGACACGCGAGCGGGCGAACGACGGCTCGACAGTCGCGGTCATCAGCGCGGCGACCTCGCGGCCTGAAAGAATTCGCGCACCACCCCATCTCGAGCGGGCGACACAATGGTGGCTTCGCTCGCATCCGTGATGGGCTCGCTCGCCTGCGGCATGCCATTGAGCACGACGTCCTTCTGGTCGATCTGGCTGATGACGGTTGTCGTCGCTTTCGGATCGGGCTGGCCACCCCTCCCCCGGGCGGAAGACGGACTCAGATCGACCTGGACAACGACGTCGCCGGGTGCATCAAGGCGAATTACCGAGTCGCCGAGTGGACTGGTGTTTCCGCCACCGCTCGCATAGCCACCCCCGCGACCTCCTTCACCACTGCCAGCGACCGGGCTTGGCGCACCGCCACTCTGTTCGACGCTGCGCATCGCGCCGGTGGAGTAGAGCGCGCTCGCCGAACAATCGACCGGCCCACCGTATTCGTCGCCGCCCCCGCAAGAAGCCCCGTTTCCTACCCGGGCCATGTCCACCTGTTGCAGATTCTGAAGTGCACGCGCAATATCCGCCGAGGGTGTAATGGCTCGCTGGCGCGAAGCGATCACGTCCGCCAGATGCTCGAGCCCCTTGCGACCACTCTCATAGTCGGCGCGAGCCAGCGCGCGCCCGGCGTCCTGCTCCGCAACGGCCAACGTCGCGTCCAGGGCAGCGGAGTCCCTGGAAGCCTGCAAGAGAGCGCGCGCCAGCTGCTGCTTCGCGCCGGCCGACAGCTGGTCGCTTTCACGCGCGAGATCGCGCAGCTGCGTCGCCGCCCTGGCATAGTCACTATGCGCCAGGCTTGCTCCGACGTCCTGCGCGGCCGCGCCGGCCTGCAAGGTATCCGCGAGCTTCGCCGCGGCATCCTCGAAGGCACGCGATTGCACGTTCTGCTGCTGGAGCTGCTCGCGCAGACGGGCAGACGTCAGGGCCGCCGTATCCTCCGGCAGGGTGCTCGGGGCGGATTCGAGCTGCGCCAGCGCCGCATCGGGCGGTGACACGGCGCCGCCGTCGGCAAGTGGTGGCACCGGCGCGATGAGCGTCTCGATCGACGAGCGCAGCAGTCCGGCGTTACCGACAACAAGTCCGGCCAGCGCGCATGCCACCACAGCGCCGCCAACCGCGATCTGTACTGATCGATTGCGCGCGCGGAAGATCCACCGCGGATGGTAGGCGCCGCACGCCTGCCATGTGTCGGCGAGCTGGAGCGCCGCCAGCTCACCCTCCAGCCGCCCGGCGAGGATGTCGTGCGCGGTGGCCAATCGGTTGTCGAGCCGGGCATGGTGGTCCGCGACGCGAGCGGCTCTTCCGACCGAAGGCCGACGCGCAATCGCCACGACGCAACCCACGACGATCACGAGCAGTGCGGCCTGGACAGTCGCGGCCTGAACGTCGAGGACGGCGGCAGCCGCCGCGGAAGCAGCGGCAACACCAACGCTGATGGCGAGAAGCGTCAGTGCTTCCCGCCACCAGAGCTGGATACGTAGTGCCCGCAGATATTCGCGGAGCTGAAGCTGTTGTTCCGCGACTACGGCCCTTCGGACACGACCACCTGCGCGATCATCCACGGGTGCGGTACGCAGAAGTAGATGTAGCTGCCAGGCGTGTTGAACGTCACTGAGGCCGAGTCTCCAGGTTGGATCAGGTCGGTATCGAAGTTGGCCTTCTGATCCGTCACTGTGTGCGCAACCTGACCGCCGTTGGTAAACGTGACCGTCGTGCCAACCGGAACGCTCATGTTGTCGGGGCCGTAGCTATACTCGGACTCCTGATCGAGCTTGTTATCGGCGGAGCTCCAGACCCGACCAATCGTCACCGTGTTGCTTGTCAGCTGCCCCTTGACCGCGGCGACATTGAGGAATTGCTGTTCTTTCAGCCCGGTCTTGGCCGGCGCTGGCAGTGGTCCCAGCTTGCCGTTGAGCGCGAAGGACCACACGACGTCGGACCGCTGCGAGTTGTTGGTGCGGTTGCCGCCAGTGGCGATGGCGACGTACTGCACTCCGTCGACCTCGTAGCTCATCGGCGTGGCTTCCGCGCCGAAACCGGTCTGGAACCGCCACAGCTCAGCTCCGGTCTGCGAGTCGAAGGCGATGAAGTTGCCGTCGGCCTGGCCGACGAACAACAAGCCACCCCCCGTCGTGAGCAAACCGGTGCTGGCGCCCATACGGTAGGGCATCGGATCCTGCCACGCGATCGTATTGGTCTGCGGTCTGATGGCCGTGATATTGCCCGACAGCTTGGTGCCGAGCGGCAGGTACGCGCCAGCCCCGCTCACATTGACCCGCTTGCCGGTGACCGGATCCTGGGTTTCCTTCTTTGTGGTGTAGGCGTAGTTCTGGATCGAGCCAGGCACGTAGACCAGATCCGTTTGCGGACTATACGAGATGGGTGCGTAGTCGTTGCCACCAAGAACGCCCGGTGCCTGCAGGACCGGTAGATCCCAGAACGGCGCGAACACACAACCGGTCAGGTAACCCGGCAGTGGATCGACCGGACACTGGGGTACGAACGAGTCGCCGAGCGGATACGGCTGCGTTGACGCGGTCTTCAGCCGCGGTTCCTGCGGAACGGGCCGCTCCTCCACGCCGACGAGTGGCTCGCCGCTGGTGCGATCGAGGAGATACACCCAGCCGGTCTTGCTGGCTTCGGCGATGACCTTGCGCGCCTGTCCATCCTTCGTGGTGTTGAACAGGATCGGCGCGTTCGACGCGTCATAGTCCCAGATATCGTGGTGGGTCTCCTGGAAGTGCCAGCGATACTTGCCAGTCTTGTAGTCCAGGCCAACAATCGACGCGGTGAAGAGATTGTCACCTCCGCGATCGGAGCCGTCGTAGTCAGGCCAGGCATTGCCGACCTGGAAAAAGATCATGCCCAGATCGGGGTCGATCGTCGGGACGTTCCAGATCGCGCCACCACCCGTCTTCCAGGAGTCGCCCGCCCAGGTGTCGTTGCCGTATTCTCCTGGACCCGGCACGGTATAGAACCGCCAGACCTCCTTGCCGGTCTTGCCGTCCAGCGCCACCATCCGTCCGCGCAGGCCACTGTCGCTGCCGCCCAGTCCCGTAAAGAGCAGGCCGTCGTAGTACAGCGGCGCCATGGTGATGCCGTAGTGGTTCACTTCGGCCTGACCGACGTCGGTGCTCCACACCAGCTTGCCGGTCTTCTGGTCCACCGCGACCAGGTTCCCGTCGGTCTGACCGCTGAAGACCATGCCGTCGCCGATCGCTACGCCGCGATTTGCCCAGATCAGCCGACCTGGCCCGGTCGGCGCCAGGTCCGCCGAATACTGCCACTTCGTGTCGCCGGTCTTGGCATCCAGGGCGAAGATGTCGTTCTGGCCGGTGGTGATGTACATCACACCGTCCTTCACGACTGGAGTAGCCTGCTGAGAAAACTTGTCGGCCATGCCTGAGCCGTTCAAACGGCCCATCCAGGCGCCCTTCAGCTGCGCCACGTTGCTGGTATCGATCTGTGAGAGCGCCGAGTAGTGTGTGTTCCCGAAGTCACCTCCGACCAATGGCCACTCTTTGCTGGCCGGTCCACGGTAGTCCGGTCCAACCACCTGGGCCGAACCGATCGCGGGAACAATCAAGAGTGTCGCGGCCAATCCGGCTACAAACAAAAACCGATTGAGTCGTCGCATCGCAGCCCCTCCTCTGCTTCTGTCGCTCATGTCCGACCAGTAAATTCGCCTTCACTCACGGGTGTCAATCTCCGAACGGCTGCCCCTGGCGGTCTGTCCCTGGCGACGGAGCACATAGCCCGCCCCGACCAGCAGCACGCCGAGCACGCCGGCGAGCAGCGGCGCCCCTACCTTGACACCCTCGTCGCTCCGCCCGACCTGGGTGGCGGGCGCCTGCGCTCCAATCGGCGCGACGGTCGGCGCCGCGACCGCGCTCGGTCCCCTGGACTGCGCGGTAGCGGACACCGCCGCGGGATCTTTGGGGAGGATCACGCCGCACGCCAGGCGATCGCCTGCATTGCCCTCGGGCTCGGTGAGCTGATCGTCCTCGGCGACGTGGACGATCAAAGCCGTGCCGTTGCCACCGATCAGCGAAGCTGGGCCGCTCGACAGCGTGGCGCCCGGCGCCATCACGTCGAGGTTCGCGATCCCATCTGAGGACACGACCAGGCCCGGCAGAT
>VBGG01000509.1:10552-22662 GCA_005883405.1 Chloroflexota bacterium
GCTGCTGAAACTGGGCGACAGGCAGGTACCGACGTTGTCGATGTGCAGCCCATGCGGGCCGGGTGGCAGATTGCGGAGCACACCGGTGAGATGGACGCCGCCCTGCTCCTCGACAAACCCGACCGTCCCGACGAATCTACTGAGGCGATCCCGAACGTCGGCCGAGGCCGCGGTTTGCTGTTGAGCCGACGCGGAGCTCGCCGTCGCGGTGACGGCGAGCACGAGACCATACAGCCCAATGGCGATCGTCTTGAGGGGCGCCGCCATCGAGGCTACTTGACGGTCACCTGTCCCAACATCCAGGGATGGGGCGTGCAGAAGTAGTTGTACGTCCCGGGGCTAGAGAAGGTATACGAGAAGCTGTCTCCGTTGGACAGTAACCCGGAGTCGAACAGTCCGCTATCGGAGCTCGCGGTGTGCTGCACATCACCCTGATTGGTCCAGGTCACGCTTGTGCCGACTGGAACCGAAATATTGTCCGGTCCAAATGCGTACTCATTGACCACGTTGGCCTGCTTCAGGTCCGCGTTCCAGTTGCGGCCGATCGACACCGTGTCCGCTACGACCGGTACTCCGGTGATGGCTCCAACGGTCGGCGGCGCTTTGGGGGCGTTCAGTGAACCGACGTTCCCGTCGAGCTTGAAGGCCCAGACCGCGTCACCTGGAGCTGAGTACGCCAGCACATTTCCGCCGGTGGCGATCGCCACGTACTGTTCGCCGTTCAGCATGTACGTGATCGCCGGCGCGTCGGCGCCGAACCCGGTCTGGAACCGCCACAACTCGTCACCGGTGTTCGCGTCGTAGGCCACAAAGTTCCCGTCGGGATCACCGCTGAACAACAATCCGCCAGCGGTGCTCATGATGCCGCTACCCATCCCCTTGGGCCACACGTTCGGTTTCTGCCACACGATCTTGTTCGTCGTGGGATCGATCGCGGTGATGTTGCCGCTGCGTTTTGTGCCGTTCGGCAAGAAGAAGCCGATGCCATCCAGCTTGGTCTTCTCGCCGGTGAGCGGGTCGATCTTCTCGTGGGCGAGGCCGAAGGCGTAGTTGATATCCGAAGCGCCCACGTACAGCAAGCCGGTCTTCTGGTTGAAGGAGATGGGCGAGTAGTCGTTGCCGCCCAGTGGCCCGGGGGCGAGCAGTACCGGATTCTGAGCAGGCGGGTCGAAGATGCAGCCGACCGCGTATCCAGGCACCGCGTCGTGCGCGCACTGTGGCACGAAGGCGTCGCCTATTGGGAAGGGCTGGGTCAGCGAAGTCTTCTGAGCCGGATCCTGCTTGACCGGCCGCTCTTCGATGCCGATCAGTGGCTCACCGTTGGTCCGGTCGAGCAAGTAGGTCATGCCTGTCTTGCCGGTATGGGCCAGAGCCTTGCGCATCACGCCGTTGAGGGAGACGTCGAAGAGCACTGGCGAGTTGGCGTTGTCGTAGTCCCAGATCTCGTGGTGGACCTCCTGGAAGTGCCAGCGGTACTGGCCGGTCTTGGCGTCCAGCGCCACGATCGAGGCCGTGAACAGGTTGTCGCCGCCGCGCACGCCACCGTCCGTGTCAGGCCAGGCGTTACCGGTCGGCAGGTAGACCATGTTCAACTCGGGGTCGAGCGCCGGGTGCATCCAACCGGCGCCTCCGCCGAACTGCCAGGAATCGCCTTCCCAGGTCTCGTTGCCAAACTGGCCCGGTGCGGGCGCGATGAAGAATTCCCAGGCTATCTTGCCGGTGGCCGCGTCGAGCGCGGTCAGCCGGCCGCGAACCCCGCTATCACCACCCGAGATGCCCGTGTAGAGCAGCCCGTCGTAGTAGATGATCGCGTTGGACGAGTACTTTGGCGACTTCGCACCCAGGTCGGTTCCGATCTGCGTTTCCCATATGGATTTGCCCGTCTTTTCATCCAGCGCGAGCACCCGCGCGTCCTTCTGGATGGTGAACACTTTGCCGTCGGCAACCGCTACGCCTCGGTTTCGCCACCCACCCGGGCTCTTGGGGTCGACGTCGGAGATGTAGCTCCAGGCGATGTTGCCCGTCTTCAGGTCGAGGGCAAAGATGTCTTGCTGGCCTGTCGGCATGAACATCATCCCGTCTCGAACGACGGGCGTCCCCTGCTGCGAGTACTTGGTGTCCATACCCGAGCCGTTGAGTCGGGCCATCCAGGCGCCCTTCAGCCGCTTGACGTTGCTCGCGTTGATCTGATCGAGCGATGAATAGCGCTGGTTCGCCCAGTTGCCACCCACCGACGGCCAGTCGGCGCTCGGCACCTGCCGAAAGTCCGCCGCCGATTGAGCCGAGCTACTGCCCAGCGGCACTACCAGGAACGCGACGAGCAGCAGCGCCGCCGCGCGACGAGTCGCAATCCGCATGATTCCTCCCTGCGGCTGCGCATTATTCCACGGGCTGTCAAGGCTAGTTCGACCGAGCGGGTTATGCGACGTCGAGAGCGGCTTCGGCGCGTACCATGGCGATCACGTCGTCGGCGTCGAGGGTTGACCAGTCCTGGTAGTTTGCCGATCGCAACTGCGCGGCTAGCGGCTGGCCCACCCAGCGAGCGTGCCATGGCTCGTCGATATATCCGGTGCGGTTCGTCGCGGCGACCGAGTAGGGCAGCACGAAGCCGAAGCGGTGGGCGTTGTCGCGCAGCCAGTCCGCCGCCGCGCTGCGACGGAACGCGCCGAACGTATTCGTGAAGTCGATCGTCGTGCCGAGCTGGTGGTGGGAATGGCCTGGCCGAGCCGAATAGCGATTGGCGGTTTCCTCATCGCCCCAGCGGTTGATCTGGGCCGCGAAGACGACCTCCTGGTAAGCCTGTGAGCGGAACCCGGAGCCAACGTACAGGTCGTGACCATCGCTTGCCGCCTCGGCAATCAGTGCCCGCGTGTCTTCGACGATCAGGGCCCGCAGCAGCTGGCGGCCGGCCGTGGCGATGCCGGACGCGCCGGCGCTCACCAGATCGGCCGGGGCGTAGCCATCGGGTAGGGCATCAGACCTGGTGGCGCGCAGGAATACATCGTCCGACGCGGCCTGATCCACCCCGAACACACGCACCACCGCGCCGCTGGAGTCACGCTCGATGCCGGCGCTGATCCAGCCGCGCAGCGTGGCGAGGTCCGGCTCGCGCGCATCCGCACGGACGCGGAGCGGAGTCCACAAGCTCGCCACCGAAGTCGCGGCTGCAATCAGCAGCCGACGACGCAATAGATTCACCGGGATATGCGTTGCGCAGCCGGTGTCGCGGCCCCATCTCCGGCGGCGCGCACCGCGTGACCGCCAAACTGGTTGCGCAGCATCGCCAACAAACGGTCGGGGAACGCGTTCTCGCGACGACTGCGAAACCGCTGGAACAGCGCCAGCGCGATGACCGGGATCGGTACGGCGCACTCTATCGCCGACTCGACCGTCCAGCGACCCTCACCCGTATCTTCGACATAGCCCTCGATGCCCTGCAGGCGTGGATCTTTGGCCAGTCCGTCCGCGATCAGGTCCAGCAGCCAGGAGCGCACCACGCTGCCGGACCGCCACGCCTCGGCGATGGCGTGCAGATTCATCCCCGGAAACGCCACCGACGACTCCAGCATGTCGAAGCCCTCCGCGTAGGCCTGCATCAGGGCGTACTCGATCCCGTTGTGGACCATCTTGGTGAAGTGACCGGAGCCTTCCGGCCCAGTGTGCACCAGCCCACCACCCTCGGGGGCCAGCGCCTCGAAGATCGGTCGGCAGTGCTCAAAAACCTCAGGCTCAGCGCCGACCATCAATGAATAGCCGTTCTCGAGGCCCCAGATGCCACCCGACGTGCCCGCATCGACATAGTGCAGCCCGCGAGCTTTAACGCGTGCCGCGTCTTCAAGGGCGACCTTCCAGTTGGTGTTGCCGCCGTCGATCACGATGTCGCCTGGCTCGCCGAGATCGGCCAGCTGCTGAATCGTCTCGGTGGTTGGTTTACCCGCGGGCACCATCACCCACGTCACCCGCGGCCGCTCTCGGAAGGCCCCGAGCAACGCCTCGAGCGAGCGCGCGCCCTGGGCGCCTTCGGCCTCGCGAGCGCGGATGGCCTCGTCCGATCGGTCGTAGACAAGAACTCGATGTCCGTGGCGAAGCAGCCGCGTGACCATGTTGCCGCCCATGCGTCCCAGGCCGATCATCCCGATTTCCATGGCTCTCTCCTCGAATTGAGTCTGCTTGATTCTGCCGACCAGCGGTAGCCTGGCGAGCGCGCCAACAGCACCGCGGCCGCCACGAGCACCACGCAGCCGTTGCCGGCGAGCGCCAGGGGTGATCCGAAGGCCGCCACCAGGCTGCCCATCTCCAGGTGGCCCAGCGGCGCCGAGCCGATGCCGAATACCCATACCCCGATCGCTCGACCCCGCTGTTCCTCGGGCACAGCCAGCTGGATGAGCGTCTGCTGCAAGAGATCGAACGATGCTGCGCAGGCGCCCGTGACCAGCAGCACCGCTGCCGCGAGGGCCAGCTCACGTGTGGTCGCGAGCACGAGAAGGCTCGCGCCGTACAGCACGAACACCATGCCGAGCAAGGGCTCGCGTCGAATGCGGCCGGGTATCAGTGACTGGATGACCACTGCCAGCGAGCCGCCGACCGAGATGGCGGCGTTAAGCGTGCCGAGACCCCCGGCGCCAGCGTCGAGGATGTCGCGAGCGAAGGCGGGCGCGGCCGTGATGAACGAAAAGCCGAAGACTTCGCAGGCAGCGCCAGCCAGGATCAGCGTTCGAACGGCCGGCAGGTCGAAGACCAGTCGGGCGGCTTCGCTCAGTGCGGTGCTGAACGGCGGGCGCGGATGGCCGCCGCGGCCGACGCCTGATGCGGTTGGCCGCACGAAGCCGGCCAGCGCCGCGGCCATGGCGTACGTGAACGCGATGAGTAGATAGCAGCTGACCACGCCCAGCGTGGGTATCAGCGCCCCAGCCGCGAGTGCACCAAGCGCCGTACACAGCCTGCCTGCCAGAGCATTCAACGCCATCGCATTCGCCGCGACTGCGCGCGGGACGGTGTCCATCACCAGCGCTTGTCGGGCGGGAACGTCGAAGACTGGCACGCAGCCGGTCGCGAATGACAGCGCTGCCAGTAGCCACAGCTCGATCCTGCCGCTGCCGGCCAGCCCGCTGAGCGCGAGCATGAGCGGTACGGCTGTCAGGCTCACCCCGACGAGCAGCCGGTTGCGCTGGACGCGATCGGCCAGCGTTCCCGCGGCCAGTCCGAACAAAAGGCTCGGCAGCATGCGCGCGGCGAGCACCAGACCCACCGCAAAAGGCCCACCGGCCGAATCGAGCGCCAGCCAGGCCGTGGTGGTGCTGTACATACCTCCGCCGGCTGACGCCACCAGTGTAGAAGTCCACAGCCAGCGGAACGCGCTCGAGCCGAACGAGCTCAAGCCGACAGCTTATTGAGTCTCGTGCATTACCCTGCGGCTTGCGCGCTTTCGTTCGCGCGTTCGCGCGTTCGCGCGTTCCCGCGTTCCCGCGTTCGCGCGTTCAATGGCTCGATGTTCTGGCTCGGTCAGCGCGCAGCGCGAGCGCGCCTCGACGGGGGCGAAAGACGGGGCCACATGCAGCCAAACACACCGCGGCGAAAGAACGCGCGAACGCGGGAACGCGGGAACGCGCGAACGAAAACGCGCAACCAATAACACGATCATCGGTAATGTCCTTTGCCGGCGCGAACTCCCGCCGTGCCCTCCGGCGCATCCGCGCGGCCCATCGAGCGATTCTGTCCGCCCAGCGAGTCGCGGCGGATGATCGGTAGGTACAGGCCGACCTTCGGCGGCCGATCGGGGAATGGATTGCGTCCAAGCAGCCTCAGCGTGGGCGCGTCGTTTTCCAGCAGCTTCACCGCCAGCGGCAATAGCCACGATTCCGCGCACGCGGGCGACATCGCGGCGACCCACATCAGCCAATCGAGCCGCAAGTGATAGGGTGCGACCTGGGGCGGCCGGCGGCGTGGGTCGCCGGGCTTCGCCTTGAACTCATACTCCTTCCACGGCGTGGTCGCGGTGGGCTCCGCTTCCTCGGTGCCCTCCAGGATCACCTCGTTGCGCTCGCGGGTGATGTTGCCGAACGCGCCATAGCTGTTGACCAGATGGAAGGGGTTGTAGGTGAAGTTCATGAGCTGCCCAGGTGAGAGGAGATTGCGGGCCGGCCAATAGCTGAGCACGATCACGATGGCAGACACCACCACGACGAAGGCGATGTACCAGGTCGCCGGAGCCTCGAGCGCGGCATGCTGGACCGGCAGCACGAGGCCCAGCTGCTGGTCGTCGAAAGCGGCGATGGTGAGCGCCAACGTCGCCCAGTTCAACCATGCGAAATTGCCCGACAGCACGAGCCAGCCCTGGTGGCCAAACATGATCAGCCCGGCAATACCGGCGATTGGCTGAGGTGCAAACAATCCGAACGGGATCACCAGCTGCGCGATGTGATTACCGAGCACCTCGAGGCGATGGATTCGCTTTGGCAGGTGGTGAAAGTACCAGCTCAGCGGATTGGGGAGCGGCTGCGTTTCGTGGTGGTAGTACAGGCAAGTCAGGTCCCGCCAACAACGATCGTGGCGGATCTTGATCAGCCCCGCCCCGAACTCGACACGGAACAGCACCCAGCGCAGCAGCAGGATGATGGAGATCGGCGGAGCAGTGGTGGCCGCGCCAAGGAAGATCGCCAGAAAACCCGACTCGAGCAGGAGCGACTCCCAGCCAAAGGCGTAGAACGTCTGGCCGACGTTGACGATCGACAGATACAGCACCCACAGCACCAGCCAGACCAGCATCGGCAGCCAGGTGGGTCCGGACTGCGGCAGACCCACCACGAGCGCCGCCGCCAGCATTATCCCGAGCCACGCCACCGATCGCAGGAGTCGGTCGGAGTAGTGAAAGTGGAAGAGGCTGGGAGACTCGCGCATCGGCGACACCGCCAGGAAGCGGGGGGCTGGCAGCAGGCCGTGCTCGCCAAGAAGTGCTGGAAACTGGTTGGCCGCGACGAGAAACGCGATCAGGTAGATGGCTCCGAGCACGCGCTCGAAGAGCCAACGGGCTAACCAGTAGTCAGGTGCCTGGAGCCAGTCCATCGCGACTCAGGCGGCCCTGGGCTCGAGTGCCGACACCTCCTGATCGTCAAGCATTCCGTTCCTGGCGCGATGGCGCAGAATGCGCCAGACCCGCGTCGCGGTCCAGCCCTGCGTGTGTTGTGGCGGCTGCTCCAATTTGCGTATTCGGCCGTCGTCGACGACGTCGACAACGCACTCGTTGATGAGGATGCGATCGCCCACATCGCCGCGAAAGAATTCCACCAGCTCGCCCACGCTGGCGCAGGCGCGCAGGATGCGGTCCTCGAGGTCGTCCGCCTCGGCCACGTAGCCGTGACGACGCAAGCCATCGGCAATGACGCCGGTGTCCATGGGCCACACCGAGCCGTTGTGATACGCCCCCGGGTGGAATCGCGGCGCGGTGGTCGACTTGGTGCGAATGCCCGCCGCCGCCAGCATATCCGGAGCAAGCAGCCGTTCCACCAGCGCCTGGCGGTAGCTTGCAGCGCCGGGTCCGTCCAGCAGTCCAGTCGCGAGCAGGTGGCCCGGACTGGAGGCCACCACCCGCGCCGGTCGGGGTGGTGACGCATCGCACACGACAGCCGGCGCGAATGTCGCCATGTCGTCGACCCAGAACTCAGTCAGCACTTTGCGCCGCAGCATTCTGGCCAGTGCCCGAAAGCGCGCCGCCCGTTGACGATCTTCGCAATACGCGGCGCCGACCAGCAGCGCGTCATACGCGTGGCCTTGCACGGCCACTGGTGCATATGGCACCTCCGGATCGAAGAGTCGGCCCGCTTCGTCGTAGTACGAGTCGGACGAATCCTCCCACACCTGATTCTGGATCCCATGCGGTTGCGCGCGCCGGACGCAGATGTACCCGTCGCGCTCCAGTCGGTGTTCGACCCAGTCCAGGGCGCGCTCCAGGCCGCTGCGCACGGTCACCACGTGGCCCGTCCGGTCACGCACGCGCTCGTTCAACAGCGATGGCCCATAGCGATCGCAGTACGCGCCCACGGCGCTGACATACAGCGGGGTAGCGTCGACCGAGCCGTAGTACGGCAGGTCCCAGTACAGCGCCAGGTGGGACGCACGCGGGTCGGTCGGGCATCGGTACTCGTGCAGGATGCGGCCGGGCTCCTCTTCGGCGCGTGGGTTCTCGCCGACGCCTTGCAAGGCGGTCAAGCGCCGAATGGTGACGCGCGCGACGGCAGGAACGTCGTCCAGCAGGTCCAGGGCCATTCGGAGGCTGTCGCGGCCAAACAGACAGCCGAAGTCACTCGCCCGCCCTGCCGAAGCATCGAGGGGGGCGCGTATGCCAAGGTGCTCCAGACGCCGAACGTGTCCCAACTGGCACAGGGCGCGGATGACATGCTGCAGATCGAGCGTGCGGGGCACGACCACTTGGGGTGAGTTGCACGTGCCGTACCAGCGTTTTGCGCGGTGACGCACATTTCGCGGCGAGGCCCAAAATAGGCTGGCTGTGCAGGCTTCGCCTCGCTTGCTGCTCGTGCTGATGCTGCTCGTGTCCGACGAGGGCACGTGGTCGCGTGGCGCGCCGATGCCCACCGAGCGCGGCGAAGTCGGCGCCGCCGCGGTCGACGGCAAGATCTACGTGGTCGGCGCCTACAGCGGCGTGACAAACGCCAACGAGGCCTACGACCCGGCCACCGACAGCTGGCAGGCCCTGGCGCCGCTGCCGCGCAGCCTGAACCACGTCTGCGCGGTCGGCGTGGGCGGCGTGCTGTACGTCATCGGTGGCTTCGACCCGAGAACGGGCAACCGCCCGGTCGACTCGACGTATGTGTACGACCCGGGCGCCGATTCCTGGGCCGCGCGCGCACCGCTCCCCACGCCCAGGGGTGCCCTGGCGTGCGCGGCGGTCGACGACACGGTCTTCGCCATCGGTGGAGCCGGCCCCTCGGGCGATACGGGCGCGAACGAGGCTTACGACCCGCTGTCCGACACCTGGCGAGCCGACGCGGCGCCGATGCCCACCCCACGCGAGCACGTGGCCAGCGCCGTGGTCGATGGGCGCGTGCACGTGCTCGGAGGCCGCTCACCGTCCCTTGGCCTGACCGCCACCAGCCACGAGATGTATGACCCGCTCGCCAACGCGTGGACCGCCGCGACGCCGCTCCCCACCGGCCGAAGTGGCATCGGCGCGGCCGTGCTCGCCGGCCGCATCCACGTCCTCGGCGGCGAGGCCGACCGCACGTTCGAGCAGAACGAGGCCTACGATCCGCTGTCCGACACCTGGACCACCTGCGCGCCGCTGCCGACCCCGCGCCACGGGCTGGGCGTGGTCGCCGTCGGTGATGCCATCTACGTCCTCGCCGGCGGCACGCGCCCCGCCGATACGCGCTCGAATATTGTGGAGATCTTCAGACTGCCCTTCAACTGAGAACGCCCGTGCGGCGGGCCTGGAGCACGTCGGTGTACGCGGGCCGGGCCGTGCCATCGGTATTGGTGATCGCCCACCAGTACTCCTCCCGCTCGGCGGTCCAGCTCGGATCCGGCAGGGTCCACAGCGTCATCACTCCGATCCACGGCTGCCAGTGCTGTCGCGCGTACTGCAGTGCCTGGACGATATTGGCGCCTTTCTTCTCTTCGCTGACGGCAAACCAGGCGTAATTGGGATGGATCTGATCGGCGGTCCAGCCGAACTCCAGCAGCCACACGCGCTTGTCGGTGTCGCCGTTCTTGACCATCACCTCGCGCAACTGCTCGATACGCCGAAAGTAGAAGCTCGCGTGAGGGAAGTGAGCCAGCGAGCCGAATGCCGCGTCCACCTCCGGCGCCTGGACATTGCCATGCGCGCCGAGCACGTCGAACTTACCCTTCATACCCGCGTCGTATAACCACTGGAGGTACTGCACGTCGTCGGCGGCGTGACCGTTGGTGACACCCGTCGGCGATAGACCGGCACTGATGACGATGACGTTCGGATCGGCGGCTTTGGCCGCCGAGTAGGCCAGCCCCAACAACTGGACGTATTCGGCTGCCTGCTGCTTGTTGATCGTCGCACCACCCCATTCGCGATCAAGGTTCACCTCGTTCCAGACCTCGATCGAAGCAACCCGCCCGATACTCGACCGCGAGCTGTAGCGCGACACGAACGCTGTCACAAAGTCGGCATAGTCCTGGAAATTGTCTGGTGGGCCGTTCGACGCGCCGTCCGCCCGCGCCCAGCTGGGCTGGAAGTCGAGTCGGGCGATGATGTTCACGCCGGCCGCCGCGCTGGCCGTCACGACACGGTCGGCTTCGGACCAATCGAAGCATGCCTTGCAGCCGGCCTCGATCGATCGCCACTGGAAGAGCGTCTTTTGCCAGTGGAAGCCGGCGTCGGTGACCAGTTTGAGGTCGCGACTGGTGGTGTCCGGATGGCCCCAGATGAAGGCGCTCATCCCGTAGTCAGGACTGGCGACGGTAAGCGGAGCGGCAGGTGCCGCGGTGACTGGTGGTGGGGCAACTGGCGACTGGACCGTGAACGCGTCACCAAACGTGGTGGCGTGCAGCGCTCGACCAGAGGGGACGGCGCGCAGCAGAGGGCTCGCGGCGGCTTCAGCGGCCAGGTCGTCTGGCAGGCGATTGCCCGTCAACACCGCCTTGAGATAGTCCGCGAGCAACAGCCCCCGCGTGCAGCGGCAACCCTTGTCGTAATGCATCACCCCGCGTTGGAAACGCATGTAGATGAATTCGTGATTGGTCGGGTCATACGCGGGCTTGCTGGTGGGTAGCCCCCACAACTGGAGGTTCAGCAGCGGTAGCAGGCCGGCGTCGCCGTTGCCCTGCGGAAATGCGTCGTCCAGACCGACGGTGCTCCCGAAGGTGCTGAAGAACTTGACCGGCTCGCCGTCAAAGGTCTCGGGCGCATTGGCGCGGACGAAGTCGATCGCCTTGCTGCCCCAGGCTGGATCAGACGGCAGCGGCGCCGCCGAGATCAGCGCGGGATCCGGCGCCGGCACGGTGCTGCCCTGGAAGTGCGCGTACGGCAAGAACCCGTCCTCGAGGACGTTGAGGGTGCCGACGCCGTTGTCGCCGCACTGCTGCATGGCCAGGCGCTGAAACAGCTGCGTCTGGCAGCCGAACAGCGTGAACTCGCGGCTCACCGGGTAGCCGAAGCTGCGCAGGCCGCCGCGCTTCTGGAAGAAATCCCAGAAGGCGTCTCGATCGACGCGAAATCGGGTCTGGTCGAAGAAGCGCGCATCTGTGCTCGCCGCGCTCGGCGTCGCAAGCGAGGCCGAGGCCGAGGGAGCCGAGGGAGTCGCCGTGGATGGCGTCCAGCGCACCGCGTCGGCCACCACGATCCCGTCGGCGTGGTCTGACAGCCGCACGCCCTGGTCAGCGCCAGGACTGAAGGCGAACGTGCCGAGCGACTGCCAGCCACCCCCGTTGGTGCGCTGGTCGACGCTGACCGACGTGGACCCGGCAGCGTGCGTGACCACGTACGTCGCGTTGCTGGCTCGATTCGGCCCGCTCGTCCAGCGAGCGGACACCTCGTACGTGCCGGCTACTGCTGATGCGGGCAGCGGCCAGGTGACCGTGCCAGAGCCGTCGCCGGCGGACCGATAACGGTAACCGCTGCCAAGAAACCCGGCGGTCGAGGCCGATTGGGCCCATTCGCCTTTGATCACAACCCCTGCCGAGGCATCGTCGACGACGATCTCGTCGGCCAACGCTGGCGGCGCCAGCGATACGACCAGCATGACCGACGTGCACATTCCTACAAGCGGAGCGAGCACACGCATGCAGGCGAGGGTAGGCCGGCTGGCAAGCCCGCGCCAGCGTGCGGGCCGTCACGGACGGGTGTCAAACCTCCATAGCGTTGTATCCGGACAGCGCGAGGGTATTGGTACGCTGCCGAGCATGAAGGCCCCTGTTCTGCATGCGGTGCGTGAACCGCTCGTGGTCGAGGATGTGCAGCTCGACGAGCCGCGGGCCGGCGAAGTGCTGGTCAGAATGGCCGCCAGCGGCGTGTGCCACAGCTGCTTGCACGCTGCTGATGGCTCGTGGGCAGCACCGCCGACGCCCATGGTGCTGGGCGACGAAGGCGCGGGCGTGGTCGAGCAGGTCGGCCCGGGCGTGAG
>VBGG01000511.1 GCA_005883405.1 Chloroflexota bacterium
GGCCACGCTGGATAGTCTTGAAGATGAAGTCGTACTCCTTCGTGCGGGTGTCGGAGTCGGTCGGGCGCAGGTCTGATCGGTTCAGCGGCGGCGCCAGCCGCTCGGGCGTGACGTCAGGCACTACCGCGCCCTGGCCCTTTTCACCGTGGCACGGGAAGCACAGCGTGGTGAAGTTGGAGATGCCGCGCCCGATCGACGTGTCCAACTGCTGCTCCTGGGCGGAAACCTGGCGGGCAGGCTCGCGGAAGCCGTAACCCAGGAAGAGCAGGGCCATCGCGGCGATCATGGCCACGATGGCGATGATCTTGCGTTCCATCGCCAGGGCGCCGGTGGGCGGCCCGGGCGGCGCCTCGGGCAGCGGCACCGCCACGCGCGCGGCGTACCACAGTACGGCACCCAGAACGATCAGCAGGAAAACGGCTGCGAACAGCGCCGGTAGGTTGATGTCCACGCGGGTCGGTCAGGCAGGTGGCGGCACCGCGTCGGCGGCGTCGGCGACGGCGCGCGAGATGGCTTTCGACGGACCGGTTTCGACGGTAATCCTGCCTGAGGACTCGATCTTGACCGGGAATCGATCCATCGGCCGCGGCGCCGGGCCCTGGATGATCTGGCCGTAGCGGTTGTAGATCGAGCCGTGGCACGGGCACTTGAAGCGGCCCTTGTCGGTGAAGGCCTGATCGCCGCCATCCGGTGGCCCGGGCATTGCCGGGTCCTGCGCCGCCCACGGAACGGTGCAGCCCAGGTGCGGGCACTTCCAGTACAGCGCGAAGAAGCCCTCCGGCACGCGGGTCACGTAGAACTTGCCGTCGCGCACCTGTTTCACGTCGCCGAGCTTGAAGTCACTCACCTGGCCGGCCACCACCGTCCCGCCAAAGGCGCCGAGACGCCTCGGGGTGAAGAAGCTCAGGAAACCGATGCTCCACTGACCGAGCAGGATCATGATCGCGCCCCAGCCCATCCAGCGGAACATCATCCGCCGACGGACGCGAGCCTTCTGCTCGAACTCGAGCTCGTCGAGCTCCCGAAGCTGACGCTCCTTCTCGGGCGGGAGAAATAGCCCAAGTTCGCGGGAAGTTTTAGCCATGCTCAATCCAAGCGTGCTTGCCGCGGGTCCCACGGCCACATCAGGATCATCTGCTCGCCTCGGAAGAACGAGCCGACGATCGTCAGCACGACGTACGCCACGACGAAGCCGGTGAACAGCGCGAACATGTAGTCACGCGTGCCCTGGGGTCGGTAGATCACCCTGATCAGCACCAGCAGCACCAGGTTGTGCATGAGCGGTTTGACGCCGATGTACTCATCAAAAAGGATCAGCGCGATCAGCACGATCGTCGAATACACCGACGTGAAGATGCAGATCGCTTTAGCTCTCGGCGTGCCGAACCAGCGGCCGACGTCAGCGGTGTTGCGATCGAAGTAGGGGATCAGCGGAATGGCGCCGAACACCACACCCGCCGGGATCAGCACGCCCGCCAGCGACGGGTGCATATGGAGCAGCAGCTCTTGCAAGTTCAGGAAGTACCACGGCGCCTTCGACGGATTCGGCGTGCGGTCCGGGTTGGCGTGGGCTTCGAGCGGCGACTGCATGATGATCGCGACGACGACCAGGCTGAGCAGGATGAGCACCGCCGCCAGGAACTCGATCGTCACCAGATGCGGCCACACGTACACCAGGCGCTCGGACTGCTCAGCGGCGGACGGTGCGGGCTCGCGTTTGGCGACGGCGGCAACCTGCTCGCGGCGGGCCGCCGCGGCCGCGGCGACTTTGGCAGGAACGGCAGCACCAGCCGGGCGTTCCGCGACGGCCGTGGCAGCCGGGGCAGGCGGCGCGGCAGCGGCGACGGGCGCAGCTGGCGCGGCTGCAGGCTGAGCCGCGGGCGCCGGACGCGCCGCCCCACCTCCTCCGCCACCAGCGCCGCTGGGCGGTTGGCCGATGCCGGCCGCGGCGGCGCGCTGCTTGTACACGGCAGCCCGCTCGGAAGGCGACAGGCCCTCCATGTCCGGCGTTCGATCGAGTGCCATCAGAGTGGCCCGGAGATGCCGCCGTCCTTGCGGATCCGCCAGAAGTGGACCGCCATGAGCACGGCAGTGATGAGTGGCATGAAGATGACGTGGAGCACGTACCAGCGCACGAGGGTGTTGTCGCTGATCTCGAAGCCGCCGATCAGCAGGAAGCGGGTCTGTTCGCCGACAAACGGCGTAGCGCCGGCCATGTTCGTGCCGACGGTCACGGCCCAGATACCCAGCTGGTCCCACGGCAGTAGATAGCCGGTAAAGCTCAGGAAGAACGTGCAGAACAGGAGCACGGCGCCGATGGCCCAGTTGAATTCGCGCGGCGGCCGATAGGCACCGGTGTAGAAGACGCGCAGCATGTGCAGGAACACCACGATCACCATGGCGTGCGCCGAGTAGCGGTGCATGTTCCGCAGGAGCAGACCGAAGTTGATCAGCGTGTCCAGGTCCTTCATGTCCTGATAGGCGACGCTGGTGGCTGGACGGTAATAGAACATCAACAGCACGCCAGTCACCGTCAGGAACAGGAACAGGAAAAACGACAGCCCACCCAGACAGAAGGTGTACGTGACGCGCAGGCTCTCGCGACGTATCCGCACCGGGTGCAGGTGCAGGAACACGTTGTTGAACATGATCAGCGCCTGCTGGCGCGGGGTGGACGGGTAACCGGTGCGGAACCAGGCCCTGAAGACGCGGTTTTCGGTCAGAGCACGCCGAAACTGCCCACGGCGCAAGTCATCCAGAAAGAGGGCGAGCCCTTCCATAGCCTTCCGTCACTCATGCTGCGGGTCACAACCCGCCCATGTCAAACCTGTCTTTGCCTGACAGGCGATCCCCTACACGTTACTCCGCTTTGAGCATGCCTTTGCGCAGGGCGTAGCGCACCAGCTCGTAGCGGTGCCGCAGGCCGAGCTTTTGCATGATGCGTTCGCGGTAGGTGTCGACGGTCTTGGGGCTGATGACCAGCCGCTCGGCGATCTCGGTGCCGCTGTAGCCCTCGGCCACCAGCTTGAGCACCTCGCGCTCGCGCTCGGTGAGACCGTCGAACGGCTCCTCTTCGCGTGTGGAGCGGTCGAGATAGCCATCGACCAGCAGCTTGGTCGCCGCCGGATACAGGAATACCTCGCCGCGGTGGACCGTGCGGATGGCCTCGATCAGCTCGGTGTCCGCGCCGGCTTTCAACACGTAGCCCGATCCGCCGGCCTCGAGCAGCGGCAGCAGGTACTGCGACTCGGCGTGCATCGTCAGGATGAGCACCTTGGACTTGAGCCCGCTCTGGCGGATGGCGCGGGTGGCCTCGAGGCCGCTCATGCGCGGCATCTGGATGTCCATGACGATCACGTCTGGCTGTACCTCGCGCGCCGCATCGACGGCCGCGGCGCCGTCCGGCGCCTCGCCGACGACCTCGATGTCCGGCTCGGCGTTCAACAGTGCCTTCAAGCCGGCCCGCAGGACGGCGTGGTCATCCGCAAGAACGACGCGGATCTTCGGCTCGGCGATCACGCAAACCCCGCGACCGGTACGCGGGCGTTGATGCGCGTACCTCGGCCTGGTGCGCTGTCGATCACCAGTTGGCCACCGACGAGCGCCAGGCGTTCCTGCGTCCTGCGCCCGGGCGAGATCGACGCGGACCTCTTGCGGCGTGGCGTGCTTGGCAGCATTGGTGAGGGCCTCCTGGACCACGCGGTACAGCACGAGCTCGATCTGCGAGGGAAGGCGACCATCGCGGTCGTCGAATCCCTCAGCGTGGAACGCGACGTGGACCGAATTGCGAGAACTATACGAATCGGTGTATGCCTCGAGCGCCGCGATCAGGCCCAGGTCGTCGAGGGTGGCCGGGCGCAGCTCGATGGCCAGCTTGCGCACGGCCTCGAGCGTCTGCGCGGTCAGCTCCCGAAGCTCGTTGATCTGGCCGCGCATCTCGCTCGCCGTACGCGAGCGTTCGAGGATCTTGAGACGGATCAGCAGCGTCGTGAGTGCCTGGGCCGTCTCGTCGTGCAGCTCACGTGAGATGCGCTTCCGCTCGTCTTCCTGAGCCGCGAGCACCTGCTCGGACATCTTCTTCAGCAGGCCGCGATGCTCCTGGAGCACGTCTAGCATCGTGTTGAGGGTGTCGCCGAGGCGCTCGATGTCGGGATCGCGGAAGAGCACGCGCTGGGCGCGAGCGCTCAGATCCCCCGCCGCGACACGGTCCACGGTGCGTTCGAGCGTGTGCAGCGGCTGCAGCGCGAGCGTCAGCACCACGCCGTTGATGAGCACGCTGCCGGCGAAGCCGACGACCAGCATCACCGCGACGGCGGCCCAGTGAATGTCGCCGCCGCCGGGGTTGGCGACGAACGTCACCGTGAACCACGTGCCCAGGCCAACGCCGATGAGCACCACGACGACATTTGCGACGAGCACCTTCAGGAAGAGCGGCAGGGCCAGCAGGGCCTGGCCCAGCCCGCTCGACCGCTCCGGTACACGGCGCCGGTTCTCGGCGAGGGACATGGTCGACAAGTCGCACGAAGTCTACCGTGCGAGAGCGGGCGTGTCGTTGCTTTGTCGAGCTACTACTTGGGAGCCAGGCCGCCGCGTTTGAACAGGCTACCGGGGTTCCAGAGCATCCAACCTACGGATTTCGAGTCAGTCACCGCCTTCTTCTGCGCTTCGATCTGAGCCGCGTCGTAGCGGATCTGGGTCGCCCAGGGGTAGTCGTCGAAGTACTGCAGCCACGGGCGTACGACGACCCGCTTGCCCGAGAGCTTCTGCTGGGCATGTTTCAGGCTCTGATAAACGACGTCGTACGGCCGACTCACCACCTGCGGATACGGGATGCTGCCCGGCACACCAGCATTGAAGGTGGACGGGTAGACCATCGGGCAGTAGTAGTCGATGTCATCTGCGAGAACCTCCAGGTCCTGGCCGATGCCGCCGTCATTGTCCCACCACGTCGTGTAACCGAAGGTGTCCATGCTCAGGAAGCCGCCTGCATCGTTAACTGCCTTGTGCGCCTGGACGAGAAAGCTCTTCAGGGCCGAGACGCGGTTCTGCTCGGTCATCGGCCGCGAATACTGGATATCGTCGACGGTGTTATCCGGCGATGGATCAGTGGCGAAGCGAATGTAGTCGAACTGCACCTCGTCGAAACCACGCTGGATGGCTTCTTGAGCAAGCGCCGTGTTGTAGTCCCAGGCCGCTGGCTGGAAGGGATCGACCCAGGCCAGTGTCTCACCGTCAACCCAGAGGTCGCCGGTCCGACGATCCTTGACGCCCACGTCCAGACCCGCTTTCGATCCGTTGCGCGCCAGCATGTTGTCTTTGAAGACGACAATGCGGCCAATCACGTAGGCGCGGCGATCGTGCAGACTCCGCATCAGCCCGTCCAGATCGTCGATCGTCGGCGCGGAGTTGGCGCCGATCTGTTCCGCGAGCGGAACGCGGCTCTGGTAGCTGAGCAAACCGTAGTCGCCCTTGATGTCGATGACCACGGCGTTGACTTCGGTCGAGTCGAGCAGGCTGAAGAGATCGCGCCGATAATCGCTGCCGCCGATGGCGAAGTACGTCATGTACGTCGCGCGGATGGGATTGGGCTGCAGGCGGAGGTCGAGCCCAGGCTGGCTCAGATCGAGCTCGGCGCGTCGGTAGCCAGGCGCGAGCACCTGCAGGGTGCCCTTGCTTGGGCGGTGCTGGAGCTCATACGCACCGTCGGAGTCGGTGTTCAGCACCAGGTCGCCAAGCGAGACACGCGCGCCGGCCACGGGCCTGCCCGTCGCCGCGTCGGTGATTCGACCGTCCCGCCTGGGCTGCAGCTCGATACGCACCACGTCCTGGCCGACATAGGAGGTCCCCGCGCCGAGATAGCCGTCAGCGCTCAGACGGAATGACTGGCCGTCGCGGACGGGTGCGATGCGGAAGCGGCCCTGACCGAGCACTTGCGGCGTCACCGATGCGGCTAGCATCGCGGCCACGGGCTGGCCGCTGTCGGCGTCCACCGCGTCGAGCTCGACACCGATCGGCTCGAGGCGGGGTGCGAGCGGCTCGAACGGGTTCGTCACTCGCACGCTTTGAGCGCGATACCCCGGCGCGTCGAAACCGATAGCGTCGGGCGGTTTGATGCGCTCGATCGCAAATTCCCCGTCCGCCGCGCTGATCGCGCTCGCGCGTGCCGACCAGACGCGCGCGCCGACGATTGGTCGGCCAGAGTCGCGATCGAGGACGGCGCCGCGAATCGAGAAACCACCGAAGGCGAAGTGGTACCAGGCGACGCCGCCCACCAGGAGAAGCGCCAACGGCAACGGGCTCAGCGCGGGTAATCGCGGAAGCTTGAGTCGGCGCCGCCGATAGGCCGACGCCGGTGGTGATCCGGGTAGCGAAGAGGAGTATGACCACCCGCGATTTGAGTACATGCAGAAGCGCGAGGCACATCTTAGAATGTCGGCCGAACGGGCGTGGCCGTCATCACGATTTCGCGGCATCCAGGCTCGCTCGGCGACACGGTCGCCCGCGCGGTAGCCGAGCGGTTGCACTACCGCCTGGTCGAGCGCGCCGAGCTGATCGAGCTGGCCACGCGCATCGGTGGCTCGGACGTGGCGTGGGACCGTGCCCCCGAGCTGCGCGAGCGGTCACCGACGTTCTGGGAGCGGCTCAACGAGGAACGGCGCCGCTACGCAAGCGTCCTGCGCCGCGTGATGACCCAACTGGCCGAGGACGATAACGTGGTGATCGTTGGCCTGGGCGGAGGGCAGCTGCTCAAGGGGCTGAGGAACGTGCTGCGACTGCAGATCATTGCACCCCCCGAAGTGCGCATGGAACGGGTGATGGAGCGTGGCTTCGACGAAGTGCCCGGGCCGCTGAGCCGCGACCGTGCACGCGACCTGATCCGGTCCCGCGATCGAGACGTCAGCGGTTACATGCGCTATCTGTTCAACATCGACTGGCTGGAGCCACAGCACTGGGACATGGTCCTCAATACCGGGCGGTTCAGCGTCGCGGAGAGCGTCGAGATTGTGGCCGCCATCGTCGAGAGCGGCACGCTCGAACCGTCGACGCTCGATCGACAACGTCTCCAGAACCTGGCGCTCGCGAGTCGGGTCGAAACCACCGTGCTCGGCGACCCCGGCGTCTGGGTCAACGGCCTGAAGGTCGTCGCGCAAGATGGACGGGTGCGCATCGAAGGCGAGGTCATCACCGAGGAAGACCGCGATGCGGTGGAGCAAGTCGTGCAGGCGATCGATGGCGTCCGCCAGGTGGACAACGATCTGCGTGTGCAACCGCCGCCCCTGACCGGCATGTGACCCTCATCGGGAACGACGAGGCGCGGGCGTGGTTGGGCCGGGCGCTGCAATCAGGACGACTCGCCCATGCGTACCTGATCACTGGACCGCGATCGGTCGGCAAGCGTACCTTCGCCCTGGAGATCGCTCAGGCGCTGAACTGTCAGGCGCCAGACGTCGCCGATCGGCCCGACCACACGTGCCACGATTGTCGGCTCATCCAGCGAGGCGTCCATCCCGACGTTCGCGTCGTGCGCCGAGCACCCGAACGACGGCTCATCTCGATGCGGCCGAGCGCAGCGCCCGGTCCGGCTCGTGAATATGCCGATAACGTGCAGTTCATCCAGGCGGACGCCCAGCTCAGGCCAGTCATGGGCCGCGTAAAGGCGTACATCATCGTCAACGCGGAAGAATTGGCGGAGGACGCGGGCAATCGGCTGCTGAAGACCATCGAGGAGCCGCCGCCGTTCGTCGTGTTCCTGCTCACGGCTGTGGAGCGTGGCGCGGTTCTGCCGACCATTGCCTCACGCTGCCAGGAGATTCGACTACGGCCGGCGCCGCGAGCCGAGCTTGCCAAGGCTCTGGTCGCGTCGGGAACCGCGCCCGAACGCGCGCATCAGCTCGCGGCCCTGGCAGGTGGGCGCGTGGGCTGGGCAGTGTCGGCGGCACGCGACACGGCGATCTTCGAGCAACAGCAGATCTACGCGCGACAGCTCGTCGAGGCCCTGAGCGGTTCGCGTCTCGAGCGCCTGCTGCGAGCACGCGCCCTATCGGAGCGCTGGACCGTTCAGCCCGAGACCGTGCGCGAAACGCTGCGCGTCTGGATGAGCTGGTGGCGGGACGTGCTGCTGGTTCAGCTCGGACTCTTTAGTCGAATTGTCCACCTCGAGGAAGCTGAGCAGACGGCGATCAGGAACACCGCGGAGCAAGTTGACCGTGCGACGGCGCGCAAGGCGGCGGCGGACATTCAGCAGACGCTCGCCGACCTGGATACGAACGTCAACTCGCGGCTGGCGCTCGACCTGTTGCTGCTGCGGCTGCCGGGAGTGCGTTAGCGGGTTCCGGGTTCCGGGTTCCGGGTTTCGGGTTTCGGGTTCCGGGTTCCGCGTTCCGCGTTTGGGCGCTGTGGCTCAAACCCTGCGCATGTGCCAATTGTCTTTCGACTGGAGCCCTTACTTGGCAGCCGGCATTGAACGCGGAACACGGAACCCGGAACCCGGAACGAAACTCTCGCGGCTGGACGTGTCCGCGTTGGACCCGCCGCCGCGGTTGATCGTCAATCCCAGAGCGGGCCACAAGCTTGGCATGCCCACGAATCCGGCCACGCTGCCGACTGTCGAGGCGGCGCTGACCGCGGTCGGGTTGCGCTTCGATGTCGAGCTGACGCACTCGCCTGGGCACGCCACGCTGCTGGCGCGCGAAGCCGTTCGCGACGGCTGCAAGCTGGTGATCGCCGCCGGCGGTGACGGCACGGTTTCGGAGGCTAGCGCGGGTCTGGTGCACACCGAGTCCGCGCTCGGCATCATGCCGCTCGGCAGCATCATGAACATGGCCCGCACGTTGTGCATCCCGAGGGATCTGCACGGCGCTGCCCGAACCATCGCCGAAGGCCAGGTCCTCGCCATGGACGCGGGCACTGTCAACGACAAGCTGTTTCTGGAGGCTGGCGGCGTGGGGCTGACCGCGGGCCTGTTCGGTTATTTCAATCGGCTGGATCGCGGTACCAGGCACCCACAAGTTGTTCTGGGCGCGATGCTGCGCTTCGTGCGCAGCCTGCGCAATCCGCGACTGGTGATCATCGCCGACAGCCAGCGCTTTGACGTTCGCGCGCCACAGGTGACGGTCTCGAACGGGCCATACGTCGGCGCGGCGTATGTTCTGGCGCCCGAAGCGCGCGTCGATGACGGCTTGCTCGACGTGGTGATCTTCCGCGGCATGAGCGTAATGCGCATCCTGGTACACACGGCGCTCGTCGCTGGCGGACGTCGACTGCCGCCACCGCCGGGTGTGCAACTGGTGCGAGCGCAGTCGGTTGACGTGAGCCTGCGGCGGCGGCGGCGACCACTACCCGTACACGCCGATGGCGAGGTGGTTGGCGCCACGCCCGCGCACTTCCAGGTACTGCCGGACGCGCTGCACGTCATTGTCGGCAACCCCGAGGGCCCGTGTGCGTGGGGTCCGCCCAGCGAGCTGCCGACATGACCGTCTGCCCTACTGGATGCTCCAGATCACGCGGACGGTGGTTGTGACGCGGAGCTCACCGGGCTGAATCGGCGTGGTTGCGGCGGGCGCGGCGGCTTGCGGCGCGACACTCAACCGCACCGGAGTGACGCCGCCAGTATCGGCCTCGTCGATCGACGTCGGCCGGCCGACGGAGACCCCCGCGTCGCGCGCAAGCTGCTGTGCCTTGTTTGTGGCGTTCTGCATGGCCTGGTCGCGAGCCTGGTTCTTCAGCGCCTCCATATTGTCAGCCTCGAAGCTGATGCCGAAGATGCGCGTCGCGCCCGCGGCCACGGCGTCGTCCAGTAGTGGACCGAGGCCCGCGACGTTGGTCGATCTGACCTCGATCATGTTCTGTACCTGATAGCCGCGCAGCACCGGCTGATTCGGGTCGCCGCGCTGGTCGTACTGCGGAGTGACGTTGAAGCTGACGGTGCGGATGTCGGTATCGGCGATGCCGTCGGCCTTGAGCTTGGCGACGACGGCGTCCATGCGGCGGGCGGCTTCCGCCTGTGCGTTCGCAAGCGACTGATCGAAGACGTCGGCGCCCAACGTGATGCGTGCGATGTTGGGCTGAGCCAGGACGATGCCTTCGCCGACGACGCTGATGCCGGTGCTTGGCTGTGGCTGCACGGGGACAGGCTGCTGCGCCAATCCGGTCGGCGCAATGGCGATCAGCGCCGCGAACGCGATGGCAAGGCCAAGAGCGGTGAACAAGCGTGGGATCACGATGAGTACTCCGTCAGAGAGAGTGCGCGGACGCGGCCTGGAGACGATGGCGCACCAGGACGGTTGCCAGTAGCGTCAGGGCCGCAAGCACGCCGACGATGACGGCCGCGCTGCGCAGCGGGGCCGCCGTGTCGAGCTCGGTCGAGGTGACCGGCTGGATCGGCGGCAGTGGCAGCGGCGTTGGCGAGGGGGTCGGAACAGGTGTCGGCAACGGTCGGACGGTGGTAGCCGCGGCAACCTGATCGGACTCAGCTCCCGCCGCGCCGGCCGGCGCCGGGCGAGCCGCCGCGGCAGCGGGTGCGGCCGCCTTGACGGCGGGCGTTGGCGCGCTCTGGCTCGCGGCCGTGGGCGCAGACGCCAGTTGCGGTTTGGCTACAAGCGTGGTGGGGCCGGCCGCCGGTTGCGAGTCGAGGTACAGCGCGCCGACGGACAGGAACACGAACACCGCTGCAAGCGACGCCGCGGCGGCTCTGGTGGCGGTGTACCAGCGCCGCAGTCGCACCACATTCGGCGGATCGGCGATGGCCCGCGGACCAAGGCGGAATTCGCGCGGTGGCTCCACTTCAGGCAGGGCCCGCAGCAACGCGACAACCGAGCGCAGCGCATCCAGGCGAACCTGACACGCAGGGCACGCCTCCAGGTGCGCGCGAACGCTGCGCGCGTCCTCTGCGCTCAACTGCTCATCGAGAAGCGCCGAAAGACTCTCGTCGAGGAGGTGCCGGCCTGGATACATCACGGGTTCCTCTCCTGTAGACGCTGAGCGCTTGCAGGCAGTTCCCCTTTTGCAGCCAGGAGATCGCGCAGCTGGGCTCGCGCGCGGCTCAGGCGGCTCTTGACCGTGCCGAGCTCGATCGACATGACCTGCGCGGCCTCGTCGTAGCTGAGCCCCTGCACGTCGCACAGAATGACCGTCAGACGCTGGTCATATGGCAAGTGATCGATTGCCTCCTGGATGTGCCGCGCGGTCTCGGCGCTCAGACTGTGCTGCTCGGGCCCCAGGCTCGGGTCGGCGACCCGTTCGGCGGCGCTGCTGTCCTGGTCAGGATCGGCGGTGCCCAGCGCATCCAGGCTCTCGCTGGGCCGCCGCTGGCGACGACGCAGCTGGTCGTAGCACGTGTTCACCGCGATGCGCAGCATCCATGCGCGTAGACCCGTCGCTGGACCGTTGAACGTCTTGAGGCCGCGAAAAGCGCTGAGTAGCGCGTCTTGCGTGGCGTCAGCGGCGTCTTCGACGTTGCCCAGTGTGCGGTAACACACGTTGAAGAGCTGGCGCTGGTACTCCAGCACCAGAAGGTTGAAGGCGGCAACGTCGCCACGCTGAGCGGCCCTCAGCGTGATCTCGAGCGTGCCCGCTTCGGGCGCCACAGCAGCATCCTACCCACTGGCGCGCCGAAGTCCGCGCCATTGGGGTAGGGTGTAGCTCGCGATGGGCGCGCTGCGGTGGATACCCAGTCTCGTGTTGCTGCTGCCGTGGCTGGTGGGGCCGAGCGTGCCGTCGAGCTCGGAACGGATCCGAGACCTGGCCGCACCGGCGGCGTTCCATTTGCTGGACTGGGAGACGATCCACCTCGGCGAGCGAGCTGGCCGAATCTGGACAGCGCTCTCGGGTGGGGCGGAGGCATCGCGCTCCGACGACGCCGACACCGTACGGGAATACTTCGGAGAAAAATCCCGGCGGGGCGAGCTGCGCAGCGCGGCCGAGGCGGCGATGGAGCACCTGGTCTCCGACGCGTACAGAGACGCGGGCCTCGGCCGCTCGATGCCCGTGTCGGTCGGCGGACTGTTTCCGCCAGTGCTGGTAGCCCTCACGCCGCCTCCGAATGTCCTGGTCGTCTCACCTCGCACGGAGCTACGCGTGCTCGAGTCTTCAGTCCTTCAGGCTATTGAGGTGCCCGCGCAGGAGCGGCTCGAGGCCCTGGTCGACAGCACCGGCGTCGCCTCGCTGGTAGCGCCTATCGGCGGACTGGCCACCTATCCATCCATGGTGCTGGAAGAAGAGGCCGCGGACCGCGTGCTGTCTTCGGTGGCGCACGAATGGCTGCACCAGTACCTGGTCTTTTACCCGCTCGGTGCGGCGTACTGGAACAGCCAGGAAACGCGCGAGATCAACGAGACCACCGCCGACCTGGTCGGGCAGGAAATCGGCAGCGGGCTCGCCAGGTCCGTCGGCTTCGGCGTCGGCACGGCCGCCGCGCCCCGTTCGGCGTCACGTCCGACGTTCGACTTTCGCGCGTTCATGCGCGAAACCCGACAGCAAACCGAGCAACTCCTCGCGGCTGGCGAGGTGGACGCGGCAGAAGCCTACATGCGAGCGCGCCGCGACGAGCTGCAGCAGCACGGCTACGTCATTCGCAAGTTGAATCAGGCGTACTTCGCGCTGTACGGCAGCTATGGTGAGGGCTTCGCCGCCTCACCAGCCAATCCGATCCCGATGTTGCTGCACAGGCTGCGCGATCAGAGCCCGTCGCTGGGCGATTTTGTCTTCCGCGTGCGCCAGGTCACCACGCTGGACCAGCTACGTCGGACGGTCGGCTGACGCACGGCGCGCAAGGTAGATCGCCTTGCCAGCGTAGTACGCGAGCAACGAGCTGAGCACCAGACCGAGCACGCCCTCGCGGAAGCCCTGCAACTCGACGTAGCGCCGCCAGAACTCTCGGGCGGGCTGGCCGAGGAGTGCCCGCGGCCGCGGCCGACCGAATGTCGCCAGCCAGCGCCGGGCTTCGAATGGACAGTAGCGCTCCTGTTTCTCGATGAACTCGCCCAGGCTGCCGTAGTTGAAGTGGACAAGCGGTTCGCGCAGGTAACCCATCTCACCGTCGACGACGGCGAGCTCGTGTACGACGCGGTGCGCATCGAACCGCGCCGCGGCTCGCGCGAGGAGCCGAAGCTGATAGTCCGGATACCAGCCGGCGTGGCGGACCAGGCGTCCCATCAGGTAGTTGTGGCGCGGGATCCAGAACGCGCGTGTGCCGCCCGGGTCGGCGATGCGCGCCAGCACTTCGCGACGCAGCGCGGGCGTGACCCGCTCGTCGGCGTCCACGAAGAGCACCCATTCGCCGCTTGACATGTTCAAGGCTGCTTCGCGTTGGGCAGCGAAGTTGTCGAATGCGCGCTCCTCGACGCGGGCTCCGTGGTGCGCGGCGACCTCGCGTGTTCGATCATGAGTCGCGGCATCGACCAGCACCAGACGCTCGTCGGCGAAGGCCACCGACTCAAGGCAGTCAGGCAGGCTGTCCTCCTCGTCGCGCGCGATCACGGCGGCGGTAAGGCTCACGACGCCAGCCGACGCACCGCGTCGAGCGCCGGATCCGCTCCGCGACGGCGCAAGCCCACCCTGACGAGCGCGTGGACCACGCGGTTGTAGAACAGCCCATGAAAGCGGGTGTAATAGCGCAGGCGACTGCGCCACAGCTGCACGAACATTGCGTCGGCGTGCTGGCGGGTCGACGATCCGCCATGGTGCACGGCAACGGCGCCGGGGTGGTGCCAGATCTGCCAGCCCTTGAGGCGGGCGCGGCGGCACCAGTCGACCTCCTCCAGGTACATGAAGTAGCCCTCGTCGAGCGGACCGACGGCTTCCCAGGCGCTGCGACGGATCAGCATGCAGGCGCCCAGCGGGTGGTCGATGCTGGCCGGGGCCTTCGCGTGGATGCGACCGTTGAGCTTTGAGTCTGCCAGACGGTCAACGGGAAAGAGATCCATCGCGAGCTGCGCAAGTCCAGGGAATTTGAAGGCGGCTGGCTGGGGACGGCCGTCGGTGTAGCGCAGCGCGGGTGCGACCATGGCAGCCTTCGGCATCCTGTCCAGCAGCTCCAGGAGGGCGTCGAGGGCGCCTGGCTCGAGTCTGGCATCCGAGTTGAGCACCAACTGCGCGCGGCCTCGCGCGCACTCCGCCGCGCGATTGACACCGCCGGCGAAGCCCAGGTTGATCGCCGAGCGGACCAGACGGACCGACGGGAACCGCGACGCCACCGCCTCGACGCTCCCGTCGCTCGAGCCATTGTCGGCGACGATCACCTCCACCCCAGCCTCATCGATCACAGACCCGATCGCCTCCAGCAGCAGCTCTCGGGTGTTGTAGGAGACGATTAGCACCGAAATCCTTGGTATCAGGGTCACGCCGCGCAGCGTTTCACCATCCGCCTCGCTTCGCGGCGCGACGCACGGTAGCGGCGGCGCTGTCGGTCGGCGCGGTTGTCGCCTCACCCCTTGGCTTCGCTCGTTCGCGGCCGAGGGCCAGACGGGCAGTTCCCCAGTGGGGTCCCAAAGGCTCGCGAGTGCCACAGGCGGGCTGCCCAGCGCGACACGACCATTGGTTCACCCTCCACCTCGCTTCGCGGCGCGACGCACGGTAGCAGCACTGCTGACGCACATCGCCGACTCAGGAGGAGATTTGAACGCGGACGAGGCCGGCGCCGGGGCTGCGGATGGCGACGTTCTCCTGGACCAGGGCGGCAAAGAAGACGAGCTTGTCCTGCTCGTTGAGCACCCTGACGCAGCCGTGCACGCTGGCCTCCTCGCCAGGCTCCAGGTCGCGACCGAAGCCCCAGCGGTACGTCGATCGAGGCAAAGGTGTCCAGTGAGTTATAGACGTAGCCCGGGTCCGGCCCCTCGGTGCGCAAGACGGTCTGGCCCGTGTTACGCACGATGGCGTCCAGACACACCTCATCGCCACGAATGATCTGCAGCGGGCCAATGTGTGCAACCACCATCGACGCCTCGGGCACCCCCGAGTCCTCGACCACGAGCGGGCGGCTACTCTCGACCACATTGCCTGCCCGATCCCGCGCACGTATCCCGAGCAGATAGTTGCCGCTCGGCACGGGTTGCCCGTTGGCCGTGCCGTCCCAGGTCAGGCTGCGCTCGCCAGCCGTGGTCTGGACCTCCTCCCCCATCCACACTCGGCGGAGCGCGCCCGACACAGACGCCACGTCGAGGAACGCCGAGATCTGCGCGTCCTTGCCCAGACGGTACGTGAGGTGGGTCACATCGTCGCGCGCGTCGAAATTGGGCGAGATGCGATCGGGCAGCAGTGCCAGATCGGCGATGTCGGGGATCCGCGAATCGGCGTCGCGTACGTGGAGCGGCACCTGTGCCTGCTGGTGCTGGCCGCCACTGTCGACCTCGAGCACCACCTGGTAGTCACCATCCGGCAGCACGCGGCGTTCGCTCAGCCCCGGCCCGGCTACCGTCCCGTCGAACTCGAGCACGTAGTCGCCTGCCACGGGTCGCGGTGAATCGCTCGCAATCGGCCACTGCCCGCCGTCGGCCGAGACGATGCGGCTCGAAACGCTCGCCGGCGCATTGAGGTGGTAGTACACGTCGAGCCGGTTGCGCTGGTCGCGCATATCAGGCGACGGTTGTGGCGGCAGCGCATCGACACGGCCGAGCGCCGGCTGGGCTAGCGGTCCGCAGCCAGCGGCCACGAACGCGAGCGCGAAGCCAAAGACAACCGAGCGCATGACGGCCGAGGCGCCGATCATCACGGCGACGGCGTCGCCACCACCAGTGTCGTGGGAAGATCGGGCACCGGTGCCGGCCTGGCAAAAACCGAGCGCAGCTGAGCGGCAAAAGCCTGGCGCTCGTCGGCGCTGGCGTTCTCGAGATCCGCGGTGGGCACGGCGTACGAATAGAAGGCGACGCCAAGGGCGCCGAGGGCCCGCGCTCGCCCGAGCTGTGCAAGCGCGCCATCGGCCGAGTTCAGATACGTCCCCAGGCCGAGGACCACGCCGCGGTTGCCGGCGTTGGTGACTTCCCAGCGCGTCCAGGTGTCGAACCAGCCAGCTTGCAGTCCCGCTTCGCGGTAGTAGTCCATGGGCAGCAGGTAATCGACGATGCCCTGTCGCAACCAGCTGCGCCAATCCTGCAAAACGGACGCGTACGCAGGCTGAGATTCCCAATCATCCGCGGTGCGCGGCCCCTTGCCCCACGTCACCACGGCAGCGGTAACGGCGACGTTCGGTTTGAGAGCCTTCGCCCGCGTGTAGATGCTGCGCACCAGAGCCGTCACCTGATCGCGCCGCCACGCGACCCATTGCGGGTCGGCCGGCGCAGGCACACTCTCGGGATCGCGCCCGAACGTGCCGTTGAAGATCGCGACGCTGGTCGGGTTGTAGCCCCACCGCAGAGCATCGCCTTCGTAATAGCGCACCTGGTCCATGTGGATGCCATCCACGTCATAGTTGCGCAGCAGGTTCAGGTAGACCTCGGTCGTGAAGTCACGCGCGTCGGGGTTGCCGGGATCGAGATAGTAGATGCCTGAGCTCTCGGTGCCTGCCCACGCCTCCCCATCGTCGCGGTACATCAGCCACGTGAGGGCGAGATCGGCAGTCGGGCCGCGCAGATTGAAGGCGTGGCCCGGCGAGGTCGGCGGCATGTCACGCTCGCCCCAGATCGGCAGCGTCGCGAGCCAGGCGTGCACCTGGAGGCGCCGCGGTCCCTGGTGGGCTCTGTCGATCAGATACTGCAGTGCGTCGAAGCCGGGCGCCAGGCCAGGGTCTTCGGAGCGCGGCTCGATCGACTTGAGGTAGTAGGCATCGCCGCGACGACGAACCTGCACGAACAGGGCGTTCAGGTTCGCCGCGCGCGCCCAGGCAACCAGATCGTCGACCTGCGCGGGCGTCTTGAAGCCGTCGTGAAACGCGTCCACCCACACCGCGCGCAGCTCGGGTGGATCGAGCGCCTCGGGGGTAGCCGCGAGCGTTGGCGACACGGCGGTCGGTGTCGCGACAAGTGGTACGAATGCGGTGGAAGTGGCCGAAGCGACCGGCGTCGGCACGAACGTCCTGAAACTCACCACTGGCGCTGGCGTGGGGCGCTCTGTCGGCGTGGGGGTGGGTCGAGGTGGCGTCGCCGCCAACGGACCGGCGGCAACAAAGGCAAGCCCAACAAACGCAAGGCAGCCGGACAGGAGGACACAAAGCCGCAGCATCGTTCGACCGGTGGGCCGCGATGCTAGGTCGTCCAGCAGACCGCCTGCAACATGTGGCCGCGCTACGGCTGTGCTACGGGTCGCTGCGCGCGGCTACCATCTCGGCGTGGCGGACACCGAGCTGTTGTACGCGACCGATGCCTATCTGCGGTCGTTCGAGGCCCGCGTCGAGGAGATCACCGCGGATGGCGGGGTCGTTCTGGACCGAACCGCGTTCTACCCAACCGGCGGCGGACAACCGCACGATCTGGGCACGCTCAGCTGGGACGGAGGCTCGGCCAAGGTCGTCGAGGTACGCAAGACAAGCGCGCAGGTCGTTCACCGCCTCGATGCTGCCCCGCCGCCCGCTGGCAGCAACGTCCACGGCACGATCGACTGGGAGCGTCGCTACGCCTTGATGCGCCACCACACGGCGCTGCATTCGATGAGCGGCGTCATTTACCAACTCTTCGGCTCGACGGTCACGGGGGGCCAGATGTATCCAGACCGGGCACGCATGGACTTCCTGCTGCCAGACCTGTCTCAGGAGCGTTTGAAGCGCATCGAGGAGCGCACCAACGAGCTGCTGGTCGAAGGGCATGGGGTATCCATCAGCTTCCTTTCGCGCGATCAAGCCTTCGCCATGCCTGATCTGATCCGAACGAAGGTGAATCTGATTCCCGAGGGGATCCAGGAGATCCGCGTGGTCAACATCGAAGGTATCGACCAGCAGGCTGACGGTGGAACACACGTGGCCAACACGAGCGAGGTCGGCCGCGTCCGCATCGTGGGTTCGGAGAACAAAGGCAAGGGCAACAAGCGGCTCGAGATCATGCTCGAATGACCGACGCGGACCTCGAGCCGATCGGCAGCTGGGCGCGGGCCGAGCTCGATCGCAAAAACGCCGCGCGTGAGCAAGCCTTGCGCTGGTCACGGGAGCTGGTGCGCACCTGCGCGACCTCGATCCGCGCGATCCACCGCCACGAGTATTCGTCCGCCGAGGAGCTGTTGGCGCAAGCGCACGTGCTGAACGCCCGCCTGTGTTCGGAGCTGGCGGATATGGGCGATCTGTACTGGGCTGGCTACGTCCAGGATGCCCAGAAGGAGCTCGTAGAAGCGTCCTGCACGCTCGCGATGGTCAAGCGTGACGCGTTGCCCGATCCAGCCGCGCTCGGCGTGGCGCCCGGGCCGTTCCTGAACGGGCTGGGCGAGGCGGTGGGTGAGCTGCGGCGCTATCTGCTCGATCTGCTCCGGCGTGGGGAAGTGGACGGCTGCGAGCTCCTGCTCGGTGCAATGGACGACATCTATGCGCTCCTGGTCACACTGGACTACCCCGACGCGTTGACGGGCGGCTTGCGGCGCACCACCGACAACACACGCGGCATCGTCGAGAAGACTCGCGGCGACCTCACTCTGGCCCTCCGGCAGGAGGCGCTGGTGGCGGCGCTCCGCGCGGCGGAAGGATCGGTTGGGGCAAAGTGAAGCCTACATTGGCGAGCGCTCCTGCGAGCCGGTACAATTTCGATCGCTTCGCCTGGTCCCGTGGTGTAGCGGCCTAACATGCGTCCCTGTCAAGGACGAGATCGCCGGTTCAAATCCGGTCGGGACCGCCGTGCGGAAGCATTCGGCCATCTTGAGGCGCTGGTCTGGTCTGGACCCATCTGTTAGACTGCTGCGCATGCCGCGCCGCCCGCATGAGCGGACGCGCGCGTTGCCTCCAGCAGTAGAGTTGACGACGCACTCCGGTTACGTTGCAGGACTGCCCAGCTACGGCGGAACGATGACGTTGAATGTGACGGGCTTTGCCCGTGGCGGTGCCGCCGCTATGCTGCACTGAGCCGAAAGGCCAGGAACTTTGACCGAACTCAGGGAGAGTGTGTGGGAAGATCGCTGAAGGAAGCGCTGCTCGGCCAGTACGCCGCGTTACAAGAGGCCGGGCTCGCGCCGACGGAGGTTCCTCAGGAGGAGGAGGCTCCGCTGGTGGTGGTCGAATCCGCCCCCAGGGGCCGCGCCACACGCGCCCGCCGCGAGAGCGTCGATCGATATCTGGAAGCTGACGAGCTGGAAGGCAACGGGCAGTTCGAGCGCGATCGCCGAAGACCACCCCGCCGCGAACACCGCGGTGAAGAGGTCGGCCGAGAACGCCGTCGGCCTGGCGGTCCAGGTCCGCGTGGCCGCGGGCGTGGCCCGCGCGAGATGGAGCCCGAGTTCGCGGCGCCAGCGGCGGGCGGGCTGCCGGTCGAACGGCCGGCGGGTGCCCCACGGGGACCGCGTCCTGGCGGCCCTCTTGGTCCGCGACCGCCTCGACCAGGCATGGGCGCCCCGCGCCCGGGTGGTCCGCCGTCGGGCGGCCCTGGTCGACCGCCGAGCCGCACGTCCATGCTTCAGCAGCGCGCCGAGCAGCGGCGACGAGACGATGAGGACATCGCCGAGATGCGGCGCCTGCTGGCTGAATTCAGCGGCGGCCGCGAGATCGACGACCAGTTCATGGAGACCTTCAGCCGCGGACTCGCCGAGGAGACTGGCGCGCTGCCACCGCCGCACATCGTGGTGGAGGCCATCAAGGAGGCCAAGAGCACCGATCCGCGCAAGATCGGCGACGCCGTCCGGGCGCACTATCGCCGCCCTCGGCCACGCCCCCAAGTGGCTCCGCCGCCGGCCCAACAGCCCGCCGTGCCAACGCCCGCACCCGCCTAGAAGTTCGGCCGACAAGCCGCTCTTTGGCCCAGGTCGCAGTCGGCCGAACTTCTTTTGACAGACTGGTCTAGGGACGCGGCCGCCAAACGTGACGGGCACCATGGTTTTCGGCCGCGGCCCTAGAGCGTGAAGATCGTCTCCGTCGCCCAGATGCGGGCGCTGGAGGCGGCGGGGTTCGCGGCGGGCATCAGCGAATCGGCGCTGCAGCAGCGCGCGGGGCAGGCTGTCGCGGAGGAAGTGTTCCGCCTGTGGCAGCCGGCCAAGCGCGTCGTAGTGCTCGTCGGCCACGGCAACAACGGACGTGACGGCGCCGTCGCCGCGGAGTGGTTGCTCCGCCACGGCGCGCCTGTCGATTTGATTGTCGCGCCGCGGCACGCCGTCAAGCCCGAGGAGCTAGCGCGACTGCAGGCGCTGGGCGGCTCGGTCATCTCATCCGAGGACAACAGCGCAGTCGGCGGCGCCCTGCGCGGCGCACTGATCGCGGTGGACGCGCTGGCGGGCATCGGCGCCAGAGGCGCGCTCCGCGAGCCGCTCGCGTCTCTGGCGAGACTGCTGAACGCGGCGCGGGACGCCGTCCACGTGCTGGCGCTCGACCTGCCCAGCGGCGTCGATGCCGACTCCGGCGACGTACCAGGTGACGCGGTCTGGGCCGATTCGACCGTCACACTGGGGGCGGTCAAGCAAGGCCTGCTGCGCTTTCCCGCGGCGGAGCACGTCGGCCGCCTCATCCCACGCGACATTGGCATCCCAGACTCAGCCCAGGCGGATCTGCCGTACACCCTGCTCGACCAGCCCATGCTCGGGAGCCTCGTTCCGCCACGCCCGCTGAACGCGCACAAGTACCGCTTTGGGCGTGTGCTGGTGCTGGCCGGATCGGATCACTTCCTGGGCGCGCCCGTGTTGTGCAGCGGCGCGGCGGCGCGGGTGGGCGCCGGCCTGATCACCGTAGCCGCCACGCGCGACGTGCGTCGCAACGTCGCGGCACATCTGCCCGAAGTGACCTTCGCTGAGGATGACGTCTCCGCATCGCAAGGCACGCAGGCTGCGCGACCGCTCGAGCGCTACCTGACCTCGCACACCTCGCTGGTACTTGGGCCAGGACTCGGACGCGGTGACGCCATCACCGCGTTTGTCGGCGAAGTGCTGCGGCTGCGCCCGAAGGAACACCAGCTGGTGGTGGACGCGGACGGACTTTTTGCCCTGTCACAGCTTCCAGACTGGCCCGCGCTGCTCAGCCCGAACGCGGTGTTGACGCCGCACTCGGCCGAGCTCGAACGACTGCTTGGTCGCAAGCTCGACCCGGCCGAGCCGATCTGGATGCAGGTCGGCCCGCTGGCCCAGCGCTGGGGCTGCGTGCTGGTGGCCAAGGGACCGTTCACCTGTGTGGCCGCGCCAGATGGTCGCGTAGACGTCTGGCCGCGGGCCAACGCCGCCCTGGCGACAGGCGGCACGGGCGACGTTCTGGCCGGAGCGATCGGCGGCTTACTCGCGCAGGGCCTCTCCGCATGGGACGCCGCGCGGCTCGGCGTCGGCACTCACGGC
>VBGG01000512.1 GCA_005883405.1 Chloroflexota bacterium
TGAGCGGGTCCAGGATGCCGCCGCTCCACGGGTCAACCCATCTGGCGTTCGCGGCGTCAAACACACGCCGTTCACACCTTGCCCGAGCTACGATCGGCGAAGCCTCGAATCCGGCATTGCCGACAATGGCGCGCATTGGTTCGCCAAGTGCCTGCGCCAACGCTTGTGCGCCGAAGGCCGCGTCTTCGTCCAGATCCACAAGCCAGCGACAGACCGCCGGAATGCAGGCTAGAAGCGCGGCCCCCCCGCCTGGCACAACCCCATCGCTCAGCGCCGAGCGTGCCGAGCGGACCGCCGCCTCGATGCGGAGCTTCAGCTCCTGTTGCTCGGCCTGACCTGGCGCTCCGACCCGAACGATCGCCGCCGTTCCCGCCAACTTGCCGATCCGCTCGCGGATCAGATTGGCCGTATAGGCATCATCGCCGACGGCGCCGAGCTCCGACTTCGCCTCGGCGATCCGCTGCCGAATCGTCGCCTTGCTTCCCTGGCCGCCCAGGATGCCGAAGGCCACCCGGGTGGCCCAGACGTGGCGGGCTCGACCCAGGTCCGTGCCCGTGACATCCGCCAGTCGCACACCGCGTTCTGCTGAGAAACACGTGGCACCAGTGATGGCCGCGATATCTTCGAGTATGCGCGTGCGCTGGACCCCAAAGGATGGGGCCTTCACCGCGAGCACGCCATCGAGCACCCCGCACTCGCGGTTGGCTACCAGCAATCCCACAGCGGCATCGCGCACCTCCGGCGCGACCACCAGCAGGCTGCGGTCTCCAGCTCCAACACACGCTTCCAGCGCCGGCACCAGCTGCTCGGCCCGCTCCAACGCGTCGTCGGCGACGAGAACGCGAGGGTTCGTTATACGCGAGGTGGTGGCCTCGTCGCGTCGCAACAGGAATGACGACACGAAGCCCTCGTTCCATCGCACACCGTCGATGTACTCGTGGGTGGTCGTCGTTCCTTGCGCGTCTTCGACCAGAATCGCGCCGTCGGGTCCAACGGCGTCTACCACCTCGCCGAGCATCTCCGCCAGATCCACTCCACCTGAGCCGAGGTTGCCGGCAACGACGCGGGCAATCTCCACGGGGCCGTCAATCGCTCTCGCCTGAGGCCGCGTTGCATGCCACGCCCCACGAATACCGGGTTGCCGCCGGCCGCGATATATCGCACACCCGCGTGCATGAGCGACTGAGCCAGCACCGCCGCGGTCGTCGTCCCATCTCCGGCGCGTTCGAAAACACGCCAGGCAACGTGGCGGAGGAGCATGGCGCCCATATTTTCAAAGGGATCGGCCAGTTGGATCGTTCGGCGCGCAATCGCCGCGCCGCTGTCCAGTATTTCTGGTCCGCGGCTCGTGCTGGTGATCCGGTCGATGGCCACGGTCCGCGGCAGCGGTCCGAGCGTCGGACGCAGGAGCCTGGCCATGCGGTCTACGCCTCGCAACAGCGCGTCGTGCGCCGATGGACCTTCCAGAATGCGGACCGCTGAACTCACACCTGGGGTTGCAGGATCGTCGCGGAGGCCGCGGCTGCCCACCTCAACAGGTGCAGCGCCACGCGTTCGCCGAAGAGCTCCGCTCCGCGATCGACAATGTCGCCAAGTGGCTGGTCGCGCCAGTAGCCGCGCTGGCGATAGCGCGCGGCCAGCTCGGCTGGCCAGGGTGTGAATCCTTCGAGCATCCGCGCCTACTTGTCCGTTCCGGGTACGGCTGTTACGGCCGTACGCTGCGAAAGGTAGGTCCCGTAGGCGGCAGCAAAGCGCGGCGAGCGCTGCGCAAGCCGCGCGTGGCCAATACGGCCGCTGCGCATGACGTAGTCGTACGTGAACGGCAGCGGGTCGAGGCTGAGTTTGTCGCGGAAGCGCTCGTACCACTGAAAACTTTCGGCAGCGACCTTCAGGAACTCCTCCACTTGAGGGCGGCGGACGGCCTCGAAATTCCGAAGACCCTGCTCGACGTCTTGCGTGCCCGCGAACGCGCGCGCCAGCGCCACGCTGTCCTGGAGCGCCATGCGCGTTCCCGAACCGACAGAGAAGTGGACCGTGCGCAGCGCATCGCCGATCAGCACGACGTTTCGGTAGCTCCAGTTGCGATTGGTCACCGCGCGGAAGTTGATCCACAAGGACCGGTTGGTGAGCAGCGGGTGCCCGCCGAGGTCCGCGGCGAAGAGGCGTTCGCAATATCGCCGGCTCTGGTCCTCCGACATGCCGCCGAAGCCTGCCCGCTCCCACGAGGATGCGTCGCACTCGACGATGAAGGTGCTGCGCACTTCGCCGTAGCGGTAGTGATGCGCGACGAACGCGCCGTCGTGGTTCTCGCGGAACGTGAGAGTCAGGCAGTCGAAAGGCTGCGCTGTGCCGTACCAGACGTACCTGTTGCTCAACACCTGTAGCGACGGCTGGAACCACTCGGGGTACGCGCCGCGGACGACCGAATTCGCGCCGTCCGCTCCGACGATCAGATCGCAGTCGGCGAAGGTGTCCAGATCGGAGATGCGCTGCTCGAAGCGCAGCTCGACGCCGGCGTCACGGCAATGCGCCTGGAGGATCTGCAGGAGCTGCAGTCGGGCGATGCCGGAGAAGCCCAGTCCATCGATGCGGACCTCCTGATCGCGGTGCACGATCGCCTGGTCGTCCCACGTCTGCAACTGCGCTTCGATGTCCTGGTACGACTCGGGGTCGGCCTCCTCGAGAAAACCCAGCGCCCGATCGGAGAAAACCACACCGAACCCGAACGTCGCGTCGGCCGGGTTCTGCTCGGCTACTCTGATGGAGTGGGCCGGGTTCTGCCGCTTCATCAGCAGGGCAAAGTACAGCCCGGCCGGTCCGCCGCCAACGACGCCGATCCTCATCGTGCTGAGCCTACCGCTCACGCGGCGGGACGTTCAAACCCGGCGGACTGTGACAGACTGATCTAGAAGTTCGGC
>VBGG01000510.1 GCA_005883405.1 Chloroflexota bacterium
AGAGCCGTCGGCAGAGATGTTGCTCGCCTCGACCTCGATCACCTCATCGTCGTCATCTTCGTCAAAATCCACTTCCTCGTCAAAATCCACCTCCTCGTCTTCGGCCCCGAATAACTCCTGCATACGGCGCCGTGCCTGGGCCATGTCGCTCTCAGACATGGCTGTCGTGGCGCCTGCAATGGTAATCTGCTTGGCCAGACCCGTGCGCTTCTCGGTTGCCGTGACACGCAAAATGCCATCCAGATCCAGGTCCATACGGCAGAGGATTTCATTACCGGCCGGCACCCGCGAAAAGCCTTCGGCGAGAAACCGGCCGACCAGGATGTTGTTCAGCGCATGCGGATCCTCGCCCTGGTAGATCGACACTTCCCACGCCTGCTGTCCGTCCACCATGGTGAAATAGGACTCTGTGCGGCTCACGGGGAGCGGCGTGTTGCGGTGGATGATGGGGCGATAGCAGTGCTCTGACGGCACGCCATTCAGCAGGCCAAAGTACGAGGGGCCAAAGGAGTACGGCGACACATCGACCAGCACCCGCTCGACCGCATGACCGGCCAGGCGCGCGGCCAGCACGCCGGCACCAAACGCCACACACAGGTCCGGGTGCAACTCCTGCCGTGGGGTCAGGCCAGTCGCCTCTTGCAAGAGGGTGGTAATCAACGGGGTCCGGGTGGCGCCGCCCACGAGCAGGATCTCGTCGACCTGGTCTGGCCGTGTGCCAGCGTCGGCGAGGGCCCGATGCACGCTGTCGAGCGTCCCTTCCAGGAGCGGACGGATGAGCTGTTCGTATGCGCTGCGGGCCACCTCCATATCAAGGTGCACCGGCACGCCGTTGCGTTCGGCCAGGTGCTCCTCGCGCAGGCGGGCATAGGGCTCGAAGCTGAGGCGCTTTTTCGCCTCTTCGACGGCGAGCAGCAGCCGACTCATGGCGCGGCGATCACCAGGTGATTGTTCCCGTGGCTCGCCAAGACCTCGGTGATATCATCGTGCACTTGCACGAGCGACACATCGAACGTGCCCCCGCCCAGGTCATAGACCAGCATCGTGCGCTCGCCCTGGCGGTCAGTGCCGTAGGCCAGGGCCGCGGCGGTGGGTTCGTTCAGGATACGCACCACTTCGAGCCCAGCAATCTGGCCCGCGTCGTGCGTCGCCTGGCGTTGCGCATCCGAGAAATAGGCCGGCACGGTGATCACCGCTCTGGACACCGGCGCGCCCAGGGCTGCCTCGGCCCGCGTCTTGAGGGCGCGCAGAATCATCGCCGAAATTTCTGGCGGAGTGTACGTCTGCTCTCCCAGAGCTACGCGCTGCTCCGAACCCATCAGGCGCTTGATCGAGCGCACCGTGCGTTCGGGGTAGAGCACGTACTGATTCCGCGCTGGCGTCCCTACCAGCAGGCGTCCGTCCGGGGCGAGTCCTACAACGGACGGCATCATCTGCTCGCCGTCGCTGGCCAGGACGTGCACCTGACCATTTATTAGGGCTGCGACCTCTGAGTTCGTCGTGCCCAGATCAATGCCTATGATAGTGTCAGCCATCACTATTCCCCTATGGCGTTGGTGTATCCCTCGCCTCCGCCACGACCCGCACCTCCGCAAAGCGCAGGACGCGATCATTGCTGATATAGCCTGGGCGGAAAACGTCTACGACAGTACCGGGGGCGGCGGTCGTGGTGTGCACGACTTCCACGGCCCGCATCAGGGTAGGGTCGCTCGCGCGCCAGCACATTCCCTTCGACCAGGGCCGTGAGCACCTCGCGTTGGGCGAACCGCGCCCAGAAGCCGCGCAACCCGGCAAGGCGACGCTGCGCTTCCTCCACACCGCGGCTGAAACGGTCCCGCACTTCCAGCAATTCTGTGATGACCTCGAAGCGTGCCTCACGTCGAAGGTCGCCGAGCTTGCGCGTCAGGGTATCGGCGCTGAGCTGGTGCTCCGCTAGGTGGTCGAGCTTGGCGCTGAGTTCAGCGTGTAGGCGGTTCGTGGCACGGCCCTGGAGCTGGGTCTCGCGCGTCAGCGCAGTGAGCTGGCCCAGCATGCTCAACAGGTCGGGGACAGGCGCGGCAGCCAGCCCGGCCTCGGGCGCCACCCCCGGCAGGGGCGGTTCAGCCTCTGCCAGCGCATCGAGCCAGGTAGTGACGGCTTCCAGGATGTGCCGGCGTTGTTCCGGAGCAAGGCCGCTCATCGTCGCGGCTCCCGTAATACGGTGAGCCAGGGGCCAGGGCCAATATAACGGCGCTCCTCCGGAAAGGCGTCAACCAGCTCCTCGAGGTTGGTCAGAGGCGGCGGACCAAACAGCCGCAGAGCCAGGCGGCTTTCGGTATCGCGGAGCGCCTCATACGCCTCCCGGATGCGGCGAAAGCCTTCGGTCTAGACCAAGGACAGCGAAGGGATCCATACCACTGCGTGCTCCTGCAATATTAGGCCTCGAACGGGAAGAACGCAAAGATGTCCTCCAGCAGCCCCCGCGGCAACCGGTGTCGCCGTGGCTTGGACCGGCGCCGCTTGCGGGGCGCTGGCGTGGCCGGGAAGTGCGGGGTCGTACGGCTCTGGCGCTCACGCGCGATAATGTGCGCAATCTCTTCCTGGGTCGGGGCCGGCTCAGTCGGGGGCGACAGCCTGCCGGTGAACATGGCGTCCAGCAAGGCCCACTCTGGCAGGCTGTCGAGGGCCGCCGAGGCCTCCCGCACCGCCTCCATATCACGCGCGCGGCTCGCCAGCTCACGCGCCGCCCGCAGACAGGCGCGGGCACGCTCTTCACCATCGGCAGCCAGACTGGCACTCAGCGCCTGACCGCGCGCCAGCAAAAACCGGTAGGCCAGGGGATCGGACAGCATCAGGCCGCGCCCGGCAGCGTGATACGTGAGGGCCGGGCGGCCCATCCGCACACCGCCAGCGCACAGCGCGTGGAGCTGCGCGGCCGAGGCGTGGTCGAGATGTTGCTCGGTCCGCTTCAGCAGCGCCGCAGGGACGGTGAGCGGGCGATCCAGGGCGCGGAAGAGCTCACAGGCGCGGGCCACCCCGTCAAGGACCTGCGCTGGCACCGCGGCGGCGGCTGGCGGCTGCGCCGGCACCGGCACTTTCAGCGTCGCACCGAGCGCTTCCAGAAGGAGCCCGCGCAGGACTGGATTGGCCGCGGTGGTGTTCAGGGCCTGGTCCAATTGTGCGGCCATGGCCGTGTCCCCACGCTGCTGCGCCGCGAGCCAGCGCAGGGCCAGCAGATAGGCCGGGTGATCGCCTTCACTGGCACGGGGCTCGTGCGCCAATTGCTCGAGATCGTTGAGGGCGAGGGCCGGCTTACCCTCTTTGAGACGACGCTCAGCGCCAGCGAGCAGGAGGCGAAAGCGGCTCTGCCGTACGTCGGGATGGACGCGGTCCAGCGCCTCCGCCTCGGCCAGGAAGGTGAGTGCCTTACGAATGGCGCCGCGACGTTCTGCCGCCAGCACCAGGTAGAGCAAGGGTTCGAGATCCTGGGGATGGGCGCGTCGCCAGGCCTCTGCCTCGGCTTCGGCACGCTTCGCGTCACCCCACTGGTCGTAATGAGCCACCAGGGCGCGGTAGACCTGCGGCACCGGGTCAGCCGCGCGCGCCCGCTCTAAGAGCGCGGCGCGATCAAAACAGGCCGGGAGCTGGCCCGTGCGCATGCGACGTCGGAGTTGCTGTTCGGAGTCCACCTCGAACGTATCGAGTACGGCTTCCGGGTCGGTTGGGAAGAGACTGGCCATGTGCAGCAGCACGCGCGCCATCTCCGGGCCCGTGGCGGACAGCATACGGGTGGCGGTGGCGGCGGTC
>VBGG01000513.1:0-1339 GCA_005883405.1 Chloroflexota bacterium
TCAATTCGTGGTGTGCGCCCTGTCCAACGGCAGCGTGTGGCAGCTCGTGAGCCTCGCCAAACGTGCCGGCTTGCCGTGGGATCTGATCCTGAGCGTCGAGATGTTCCACGCGTACAAGCCCGACCCGCGCGTCTATCAGGGCGCCGCCGAGCTGCTGCAGTGTCGGCCGGCTGAAGTGATGATGGTGGCCGCCCACGCGTACGACCTGCGCGCCGCGCGGGATGTGGGGTTGCGCACCGCGTTCGTCGTCAGACCGCTGGAGTGGGGTCCACACGCAACGGCCGAGCTGCCCGAGCCTGGCGAGTTCGACCTGGTCGCTCGCGATTTCATGGACCTGGCCGATCAGTTGGCTGCCGATGTCGATTAGCGCCCCGAGCGATGCACGTCTGCGGGCGATCGTTGCCTCCCCTCCGTGAGATTTACTTAGTTTCCGGCACTCGGCCGGGAGCGAGCGAAGCGAGCGGGCAGGCCTGAACCGGGCTCCACTGATGGATGACCTGGACCCGCGGGCGATCCTGACCTCGCTGGGCATGCCGTCGAACGCCGTGGCGACACGCGTGAGCGGCGGCTGGGACACCTCGCTGTTTCGTGTCGATGCTCGAGACGGTCGCTATGCGCTACGCGTATTTCGAGCGGAGCAGCTGGAGACTTCGCGGCGCGAAGCGGTGGTGATGCGGACCCTTGCCGGGGCCGGTTTGCCCGTTCCCGGAGTCCGCGCCGAAGGCGTTGTGGATGGCCGACCAGCGCTCCTGCTTTCGTGGTGCACAGGCCGGCCGCTGTTTCAGGAGGTCCAGGCACGGCCGCTGGGACTCTGGCGATTGTCAGTGGCGATGGGCCGCATGCACGCCCGGATCCACGCGCTGCCGGTCCCGGACGACGTGGTGCGTTCGCTTCCCGCCTGGACTCCGCGCACCGAAGACGCGGGGCCCGGGCTGCGCGCCTGGCTCCGTTCCACTGCCGACGCCAGAATCTCCGTTCTGCATCTGGACTATCACCCGCTGAACGTGATGAGCGACAGTCGAACGATCACCGGAGTCCTCGACTGGGCCAACGTCGCGGTCGGTGACCCGCGCGCTGACCTGGCGCGAACAATCACGCTGCTCCGACTGGCGCCGACGCCACCAGGCAAGCCGCCGGTGGCGCTCCAGCTGGTCTTGCGGAGGCTGCTGGAGGCCGGTTGGCGACGCGGCTATGCCGAGCGCCAGGCCAGCGATCCGTTCGCGGGTCTCGAGCCGTTCTACGTCTGGGCTGGAGCGATGATGGAGCGCGACCTCCGGCCGAAGCTCGGTCGGCCCGGCATCTGGCTGCGGGAACGCGACCTGGCACGTATCCGCCGATG
>VBGG01000513.1:1463-8604 GCA_005883405.1 Chloroflexota bacterium
CCTTGCCGGGCAGACGGTCGCCACCCGGCGCTCCCCGCAGCGCCACGCCTCGGCCGTCGGTATTGACGATCTTGCGGGCTGCGCCGCTGACCGGCGTGGCCGTCTCGGCGAGCGTGGGCGCCTGAGTCGCCGCTGGTTCGACGGTCGCCCCCGATCCAGCGCCAGCCGGTGAGCCGCCCGGGCCGGGCTGCGCGCCGCTGGCTGGCACAACCGCGGCGGGCGCCAGGTTCAGGCCGGGGCCGACCTGACCCGCGGGTTCGTTTACCCACGCCAGCCATCGCTCGACGCCAGGCTTGATCGCCGCGCCGAGAATGATGAGCGCGACCGCCAGCGCTGTCAGCACCACCCAGCGCGGCCTTTCCTGAAGTTGAAGGTGAGGTTGAAGTCGGTCGAGCAGCGCCGTCGGGAGGCTGCGATCGAGCAGTCCGATCAGCCGACCCTGGGCGCCCAGCGGCCGTGCGGCCCATTCGCGAACGACGAAGAGCTGTCCGCTCTCAGGATCGGTGCCGCCGTCCAGGATACGTTCGCCGACGCGAGCCGGTCGGCGTGCCACCGCGCGCGTGTACTGCCTGAATCGCTCGGTGGCAGCGGGATCGCCCGCAAGATCAGGGCGCAGGAGCTGGATGACCACCGGTCGGTCGAGGGCCGCATCGAACGCCTCCCAGAACACGCTCTCGGCATCGACGCGCAGCTCGCGAACGAGCTCGTATCTCGTGGCGATCAGCGCGACACCCGTGCGCGCCCGCCCGGCCTCTCGAGGCATACTTCTACAGTACCCTGCCTGGCGAAGCACGGCAGATCATGTATCGGCAGCTGCGTACGACGTTTTCCGAGGCGGCCGAGCTCTACGATCGGATGCGTCCGGGCTACCCGCGCGCGGTGTTCGAGGAGCTCGCCGAATTCGGTCGACTCGGGCCGGGTTCACGCGTCCTGGAGATTGGCTGCGGCACGGGTCAGGCGACGCTGCCGCTCGCACAACGCGGCTATCGCGTCACGGCGGTCGAGCTCGGGGCCGAGCTGGCGGCCATCGCCCGCCGAAAGCTCGCGTCCTTCCCAGGCGTGGAGGTCGTCGTCTCCGCCTTCGAGGACTGGCCTGCCCCGTGGAGCGAAGCGGAGCGTGGGTCCACCCCGTGGAGCGAAGCGGAGCGTGGGCCGCTACCACATGACAAGTTTGATGCGGTCGTCTCGGCGACCGCCTTCCACTGGCTGGACCCGGCGGTGCGCGTCGCCCGCAGCGCCGCTGTACTCCGGCCGAGCGGCACTCTGGCAATAATCGGTACAGAACACATCGCCGGTGGTGATACGGCGTTCTTCACGGAGGCCCAGGCCTGCTACGAGCGCTGGGACCCGTCGACTCCGCCTGGACTCCGACTGCAGAATGCCTCCGAGATCCCACGCGATAGCGCTGAGCTCGACCAATCCGGTCTCTTCGAGCGCGTCGTATTCCATCGCTACGAGTGGACCGAGACGTACTCCGCCAGCGCATATCGCGATCTCCTGCTCACCTACTCCGGCCACCGCGCGCTGGAGTCCGACCGGCGCGAGCACCTGCTGGCCTGCATCACCGAGCTGATCGAAGGGCGCTACGGCGGCAGCATTACCAAGCGCTACCTGACAGAGCTCCGCCTCGCCCATCGCGCCTCACCCGCCGGCAGCCGGCCGTAGCTCGTTACGGGTTCTGCATCAGCCCGACCTGACACTGGCGGGCATCGCCTCGCGGACGCATTCGGCCAGCAGGCGAACGCCGTCGGGGATGTCCTCGGCGGCGATCCAGCCGAACGCCAGCCGCAGGTAGGGCACGTCCTCGCCGCGGGCATGGAATGCCTGGCCGGTGGCGTACGTGATGTGGTGCGCCGCGGCCAATGCCTGGAGCCGCACACGATCGACGTCGTCAGGGAGCCGTATCCAGACGAACAGCCCGCCGTCTGGCCGGCTCCAGTGGATGCCGGCCGTCCGGCCGAGCTCACTCTCGAGCGCGTCGAGAAGCAGGTTGCGCTTGCGTTTCACGGCTGCACGACCTTCTTCAACGTGCTGCCAGAGGTTGTCTTTGAAGTACTCCGCGGCGATCAGCTGGCTCAGCTCGCTCGTGCCACCGTCCGTCTTCCATGGCATGAGCCGGGCCGAGATGGATTCGGGCGCAATGAAGAAGCCGAGGCGTACGCCCGGTCCAAGGATCTTCGAGAACGAGCCGATGTACATCACCTCGCCGGGTTTCGCGAGGGCGTAAATGGGAAGCTCTCGCAGCGGCTCGTAGCTGATGTCGCCGTAGGTGTCGTCCTCGACGATAGGCAGGCGATATTGACGGGCCAGCTCCAGCAGGCGAGCCCGTCGATCGCCCGGCAGGGTCGTACCCGTGGGATTCTGATAGCTCGAGGTGGTGTAGATGAACGCCGGCCGTTTGCCGATCCTGTCCTGGCGCTCGAGAACGTCGGCCACCGCGTCCATGCGCATGCCATGCTCATCGAGTGGCACGCCGACGAGTTGCAGCCCGAACTGCTTGAACACGCGGATCGTGCCGCTGTACTCGAATTCTTCGAGAATGACGCTGTCGCCAGGGCGCGCGAGTCCCTGGGCGCTGAGCGTCAGTCCCTGCATCGCGCCGTTGGTGATGACCACGTCTTCGAGCGCTGGACGCAGGCCGTGATTGCGCTCGAATCGTTCGGCGGCGACTGAGCGGAGGGCCGGCACGCCGCGCGGATCGGGATAGTGGGCGAGCTCCTTTCCCAGGCGGGTGAGGACCTGCTGTGCTGCCGCGCCCAGCTCCCGGGCCGGAAACACGCCTGGATCCGGGTTGCCGGCACCAAAATTGAATTCCCGTGAAGACGATCCGAGCGACATGTGGCTCCTCCCGAACGTCAGGGTAGTGGACAGCGGCCGACCCGCGTAACGCTCAGCACCAGCAACCGCTGATTACACCGTTGGGTCGGGGTGCCGGGCCAACAGGTACAGCGCGAGCGCGATGGCCAGAATCACGCCCGCGTTTACGCCCAGGTCGATCATCGCCTGCTGAAAGCGATCGCCCGGCAGCGTGTCGCCGGCGACGCTCATCTGGGCGCCGATGGCCAGAATGCGACGCGTTGCACTGATCGCGGCAATGAACAGGAAGGGTCGCAGCGAGGTCCCGCGCTCGGCTAGATACGACAGCACCGTGCGCAAGACCTCCATGATGATCATCACGAGCAACAGGTCGTTGATCAGCGTGATGATGGCGATCGGAAATCCGCTGTGCTCGATCTCCACCGGGAATGCGAGGACCGAGTAGATGAGCATGCCGGCGGCGGCCAGGAAGAAGACGAGTCCGACCACGCTGTAGACCAGTGCGTCAGCGCTCTCGAGAACCGGGATGACAGCAATCTCGAGCCGATGCCTGAATCGCTGATCCGCCTGGCGGCTTGCCTGCGATGTCATTCATCCCAAGCGTAGCTTGCCGAGCCGCCTGAGGCGCGGCCTCGCGACGCTAGAATCTCCCGCGTGCAGCGGCAGCGCATATCGACCGGTACGCCATGGGAAGCGCTGGCCGGGTATTCGCGGGTGGTTCGCCTCGGTCAGCAGGTCTGGGTGTCGGGCACGACCGCCAGCGACGAACAGGGCAACCTGCAAGGTGGGAATGACGCATACGCGCAGACGCGCTACGTCCTGGACAAGATAGACCGCGCCCTGCACGAAGCGGGCGCGAGCGTCGAGGACGTGGTGCGGACGCGGATCTACGTTGCTCGCCTGGACGACTGGCGTGACGTGGCTCGAGCCCATGGCGAGGTCTTTGGATCGATACGTCCAGCGAACACGCTGATCCAGGTCGCCGGCCTGGTGGACGGGCGACTGGTGGAGATCGAAGCTGACGCGGTCATCGCTCCAGACGATGCGCTTTAGCGTCCGCTTCAACAACGACCTGCCAGTCGAGCGCTACCCGGAGCTGGCGGAGCGCGCCGAGCAGGCAGGCTTCGATGCCTTCTGGGTAAGCGACGACCTCTTCCTGCGCAGCGCGTGGGTGCTGCTGGCAGCGGCGGCACGCAGCACCCACCGCATTCAGCTCGGCACGTGCATCGTCAATCCGTTCACGCAGCATCCGGCCGAGATCGCCATGGCCGCGGCAACGCTGGATGAGCTGTCTGACGGACGGGCCCTGCTCGGCATCTCGAGCGGCGCGAACGATTTTCTCAGCTGGATTGGACTGCGACCCGAACGGCCGGTGACGGCTGTCGCGGAGACCATCGCCGCGCTCCGCCGCCTGTTCAGTGGCGACCGCTGCCATCCGTCCGGCCGATTTGTCTCGGGCTGGACCAGCGAGGCGTACCTGCGGTTCCGTGCGCGCCAGATCCCCATCTATGTCGGCGCGATGAGCCCGCACATGCTCGAGCTCATCGGCTCCGCCGCGGACGGAGGCCTACCCCTGTTGCTTCCACCCGAGCATTTCGCCGAGGTCATCCGCTATGTGCGCAAAGGCGCCTCTGGAGCAGGGCGCGATCCGGCCAGCATCGACCTGGCCGCCTGCATCTGGTGCTCCATATCCTCCAACCATGCCGCTGCCGAACGCGTGTTGCGAGAGAAGCTTGCTTACTACGGCCACGCGTTCAGCCCGCTGATCCTGTCGCGCGTTGGGGTGGATCGAGCCGAGTTCGAGCCGATCCGCCAGGCGATGATGGTCGACCGCGATCCGGAGCGCGCCATGGCCATGGTGACTCCGGCCATGCTGCGGCTCGGCGTGACCGGCACGGCCGATGAGCTGATCCCGCGGCTCGAAGACCTGGTAGCCCTCGGCGCCACCCACCTCAGCTTCGGCCCGCCGCTCGGGCCCGATCCGTTCGAAGCCATCGACGTCCTGGCGAACCAGGTCCTGTCCCATTTTCGGTGAAGCTGGAATCAGATCAGCATGTACATTCCACCTCCGTTCCGCGAAACCCGACTCGACGTCCTTCACAACCTCATTCGAACGCATAGCTTCGGCACGCTCGTCTCGCAGGTCAACGGCGAGCTGATCGCCACGCATCTGCCGTTTCTGCTGGACCCCGCGCGGGGTGAGCACGGAACACTGACCGGCCACATGGCGCGCGCGAACCCCCACTGGCAGAGCTTCTTGCAGCCCGAGCTGGAACAGTCCATGGCGGTCTTCCTGGGCCCGCACGCGTACATCTCGCCGAGCTGGTATGCCTCGCCGCGAAACGTGCCGACGTGGAACTACATTGCTGTACACGCGTACGGCATACCCAGCATCGTGGACAACCCGCAGCGTGTTCGCGAAATACTGGAGACCACCGTCCGCACGTTTGAAGCCGGATCGCCGAACCCCTGGAGTACCGCTGGCCTGCCGGAGGCCTACATAGCTGACATGTCGAAGGCGATCGTCGCATTCGAAATGCCCATCACCAGGCTGGACGGCAAACGCAAGCTGGGACAGAACCGCACCACTCCCGACATCCTCGGCGCGGCAGACGGATTGCTCGCGCAGCATGACAGCAACGGCGACGCCATTGCGCAATGGATGTTGGAAGTGGCTACGGAACGGGCCGCGCCTGCTCCATAGCCCACACCGCAACCTGAGCCCGTGAATGCAGGTCCAGTTTGTTGAGGATGTTCGCGACATGCCGCACGGCCGTTCCCTCGGCGATCACCAGCTCTTCGGCGATCTCGCGGTTGCTGCGGCCGCGAACGATGAGCGCCACGACTTCCCGTTCACGCTCGGTGAGTGGACCCGCCGCCGTGGACCGATCGGCCGCCGCCAGCGGAACCGACTTGCCGGCCGCGCGCATGCGCTCGACGACGAATACGGGGACTGGTCTGGCGAGCCCGGCCACCGCCTGCTCACCCAATCCACTGGTATCGACCAGCTGTTCGGTCGCCAACTGCACGCGGTGGCTGATCAGGATCTGCCCGGCCCTGGCCGCTTCCGCGAGCTTGGCAGCCAGATGCACGACCGTTCCGATTGCGCCATAGTCGGTTTTGCCCGCGAAGCCAATGGTGCCGAGGGTCGCGTAGCCGAAATCAATGCCGACGCCGAAGTCCAGGGAGTACCCGGATTTGCGCCAGACCGCCAGCAGCTCGTTCATCCGTTCGCGCATCGCCAGCGCCAGCCGCACGGCCTGCCCAGCCGGATCATCGGTGGGCAGGGGGTCGTTGAAGTGCACGGTCAAGCGATCCTCGACGAGAGGTCCAACCGTGCCCTCGAACCCGTAGATCACGCTGCCCAGGCCTTCGTGGTACGTGCGCAGCACGTCAAGCACTTCCTCCGGCACTGTCGCGTCGGCCAGCCCCGGCAGGTGACAGCACAGTACCGCGATCTGGCGTCGATGGCGTTGAGCAGTGCGCGCCCCGCCAGCCCCTTATCCCTGCGTCGGTCGCGTGTTCGGCTCGTGTGTGGCGCCGAAGCCGAACGACTCGGCATCATCGACGAAGTCCCACGTCCGCAGGTCGCCAGGTTCCATGCGGATCACGACGATGCTCTCAGAGGAGCTCCGCAGGTAGACCTGCGCGCGTTCTGCGCCGAGGTACCGGACGGCTATACGTCGCAGCGTGTCCTGGCCGAACCGGATGTCACGCATGATCGTCGGCGAGCAGCTTAGCTCGATACCGCGGAACGGGAAGTCGTTATCGGAAACGACCGCAACCGCACGATGCTGGCGCTCAATGTGCCGCACTTTCACGTCGTCCGGTCCGGTGATGATGTTGAAGCCATCATCGCGCCACTCATGCCACACCGGCGACAACAGCACCGAACCATCGCGGCGGTACGTGGCCAGGGTTGCGTTATACGCCCGCTCCAGAAGATCGCCCAATTCCTGGATCGACAATCCTTTGCGCACGAGTGGGATGCTACACCGCGCCGCGACATACCTGGCAAAGCCAGGCGCTCACCATCGGACCCGAGCAATGCGTTCGGTGCCCGGCCGGGCGCATGTCTGCAGAAAGCTCCGGATCTGCTGCGGAAACGCGCGTACGTCGATTGGCTTGGCGAGGTAGCCGTCGAAGCCGGCGGAGAGGAAGCGATCGCGGTCCTCCTTCATCGCGAACGCTGTCAACGCCACTACTTGAATGACAGCTGTAAAGGGATCTGCGCGCAGGCGGCCGAGCGCGGCAACACCGTCCATGTCAGGCAACTGGATGTCCATCAGAATCAGGCATGGCCCGTAATCGATCGCCAGAGCGA
>VBGG01000091.1:0-3873 GCA_005883405.1 Chloroflexota bacterium
CGGCTGGATGACGTGATGCCGCTGCTCGAGCGCGACGTCATGTCCGACGAGGAGCTGATCGTCTATTACGAGCATGCCGTCCTGAAGCCGGGCCAGCCGCGCGCGTCGATCGAGACGCCGCTACACAGCATGCTGCCGTTCGATCAGGTTGATCACACCCATCCTGACGCGATCATCGCCCTGTGCGCCGTGCCCGAAGGGCCCGAGATGGCGCAGCGGCTCTGGGGCGGCCGAGCGATCTGGGTTGACTACGAACGGCCGGGATTCTCACTGGGCAAGAAGATTGCCATGGCTGTCCGCGAGCGGCCCGATGCGGCCTGCGTGCTGATGGCCAAGCACGGCCTGGTCACCTGGGCCGATACAGCAGAAGCATGCTACGCCCGCACGATCGATTCGATCGGCCGCGCCGCGGAGGCGCTGGCCGAGCGGGCGGACCGGCGGCGCGTCTTCGCGGTTGGCGCCGACGTGCCGAGGGTGGATCGTGAAGTGCTGATAGCGGCGCTGCCGGCGCTGCGCGGGGCAGTGTCCCAGCGGCAGCCAATGGTGTTGCGCATGGACACCAGCGACCGGGCGCGAGCGTTTGCAAGCCGGCCTGACCTGGCGCAGCTGGCCAGCGCCGGCCCGGCCTGTCCCGACCACCTGGTGCATACCAAGCCCTGGCCACAGGTCGTGCCGCTCGAGGCAGCCCGGGCCGGCGCCGAGGAGCTCGTGCGGGCCTTCCGCGAGGGGGTCGCTGCTTTTGAGGAGCGCTACGCGACCTACTTCAGGCAGCACGCCGGCGAGGGCGTAGCCATGCGCGATCCGGCGCCGCGCGTGGTGCTCGTGCCCGGGGCTGGTGTCGTCACGTCCGGGCCCGACGCCTTCCAGGCCAGTGTGGCGGCCGAGCTGTACGAGCGCGCCATCGCCGTCCTGTCGACGACGGGCGGTCTCGGCGGCTTTGCGCCACTGACCCGGTCCGAGACCTTTGACGTCGAGTACTGGCCGATGGAGCTGTACAAGCTCGGCTTGCTGCCGCCCCCCAAGGAGCTGGCCGGGCGCGTGGCGCTGGTAACCGGCGGCGCCTCCGGCATTGGCCGCGCGGTTGCGCAGCGCCTGGCCGCCGCGGGCGCGCACGTCGTCGTAGCCGATCGCAACCAGCCCGGCGCGCAGGAGGTCGCCGCTGGGCTGGTCCAGACCTACGGCGAGCGCCGCGGTCTGGCGGTCGGCATGGACGTGACCGATGAGGCGGCGGTGCTGCGTGCGTTCGAGGAGACCGTGCTGGCCTACGGCGGGGTGGACGTGATCGTCTCCAACGCCGGCATTTCGACGTCGCACCCGATCGAGGAGACCACCCTCGACGAATGGAACCTCAACCAATCGATCCTCAGCACGGGCTACTTCCTGGTCGCCCGCGAGGCCTTCAAGGTGCTGCGCCGTCAGGACCGCGGCGGCAGCATCGTGTTCGTCGCCTCGAAGAATGGGCTGGTGGGCGGCCGAAATGCCGCGGCCTACTCGTCGGCCAAGGCGCTGGAGATCCACCTCGCGCGCTGCCTGGCCGAGGAGGGCGGCGGTGCCGGCATCCGGCTCAACACGGTCAATCCGGACGCTGTGCTGCAGGGCTCGGGTATCTGGAACTCCGCCTGGCGCGAGGAGCGGGCCCGCACTTACGGCATCCCGCCGGAGCAGCTGGAGGAGCACTACCGCGCGCGCACGACGCTCAAGGTCAATGTCTTCCCGGAGGACATCGCCGAGGCAGTGCTGTTCTTCGCCTCCCCGCGCTCGGCCAAGTCGACCGGCAACATCCTCAACGTCGACGGCGGCGTGGTCGCGTCCTACACGCGCTAGCCGTATGGCCAGCGTAAGGGCCGCCGAGCGGTACCTCGCGGTGGACCTGGGCGCTGAGAGCGGCCGCGTGCTCGTCGGCACCTACGATGGCGACCACCTGGCGGTCGAGGAGGTGCACCGGTTTGCAAATCGTCCGGTGCGGCTGCCGAGCGGGCTGCACTGGGACATCCTGGCACTACTGGCCGAGGTCCGCACAGGGATTGCCGCGGCTGAGCGTCGCGGAGCACTGACGAGCCTGGCCGTGGACGCCTGGGGCGTGGACTTTGGCCTGCTGGATGCGCGCGGCGCGCTGCTCGGCAACCCCGCCCATTATCGCGACGCGCGTACCGACGGCATGCTCGAGGCGGCCTTCGCCCTCGTTCCTCGCGAGGAAATCTTCGAGCAGACCGGCATTCAGTTCCTGCCCATCAACTCGCTCTATCAACTCCTGGCCCTGGTGCGTGCCAACGATTCGGCTCTACGCGTCGCCTCGAGGCTGCTGACCATTCCAGACCTTCTCCACTACTGGTTAAGTGGCGAGACGGCGTGCGAGTTCACCAACGCAACCACCACGCAGTGCTTCAACCCTCGCACGCGGACCTGGGCTGGCGGCCTGTTGCAGCGGCTCGGCATACCCGAGCACCTGTTTCCCGATGTACTGCCGCCAGGCACGACGCTGGGTCCTCTGCGCGACGAAACGGGAGGTACACGTCCTACGCGGGTGGTGCTGCCGGGCTCGCACGATACCGCCTCGGCGGTCGCGGGGACCCCGCTGCGCGATATGCACGCCGCGTATATCAGCTCGGGGACCTGGTTTCTGGTCGGTGTCGAGGTACCTGAGCCGGCCATCACTCCGCGGACGCTGGCGTTGAACCTGACCAACGAAGGGGGCGTAGGTGGGACGTTTCGCCTGTTGCGGAACGTCATGGGCCTCTGGCTTGTCCAGGGGATTCGCCGCGACCTGGAGCGCCGGGGGGTTTCTACGAGCTACGAAGAGCTCACCCAGGCGGCCGTCGCAACCCCGCCGTTGCGATCAGTCATCGATCCTGACGCGCCGGCATTTCTGCGCGCTGACGACATGGCGCAGACCATCCGCGACTTCTGCGTCGCGAATGGCCAGCCGGCGCCGGACGCGCCGGGCGCGCTGGTGCGTGTGGCTCTCGAGGCCCTGGCGCTCCGCACCCGATGGGTTATCGAGCATCTCGAAGAGGTGACGGGGCGGGCGATCCGGACGATCCATATCGTGGGCGGGGGCGTGCGCAATCGGCTGCTGTGCCAGATGACCGCGGACGCCACCGGCCGGTCCGTTCTGGCCGGGCCCATCGAAGCGACCGCGCTGGGCAACCTCATCGTCCAGCTCATGGCTGCCGGCACGATCGCCTCGCTCGCCGAAGGTCGGGAGCTGGTCGCGCGGTCCTTCCCCCTCGAGGAGTTCCTGCCGGTAGCCGAGCCGCGCTGGCAGGACGCGTATGGCCGCTTCCGCGCGCTGCTCGGTGAGGCGCCGCCACCTGATGCGAACCTGACGGCGGATAGGATCGCCATCAACACCGGTGGCACGCTGTGGCAGCGCTTCGTCACCAAAGCCGACGCGATCGGGGCAAGCGTAGAACCCGCTGCGACGGAGACGGCCGCCGCGAATGTGATCCTGCGGCCGCGGCTGCCCCCCGTCTGCACCGGCACACTGGCCGAGCGGTTCCCCACTGTGGCCGAGCGTTGCGCGGGTCGGGTAGGAGCGAGCGAACCAACCGCGCCCGACGTGGTCGCTGCCGTGCCCCTGGCGGTCGCCGAGACCGGCTCGGTCGTGCTGGCCGAGACCGTTCCCGAAGACTATTCAAACCAGGGCTACAGGTTCTGCTTCTGATGAGTTTGCTCGTGCTCGCCGGATGCGGAGGAGGACCAGGATCAGGAGGAGGCGCCGCATCAGCCACCTCCGCGCCAGCGGGACAAGCCGCGCCCGCGTCCTCTGGTGGACAATCCGCCGCTGGCACCGATGGCGACAATATCGTCAAGACGCGCCTTGCGTCGGGCGAGATGTCCGACATCTTTTCCTACAACTCCGGCTCGCTGCTG
>VBGG01000091.1:3884-4502 GCA_005883405.1 Chloroflexota bacterium
CCGACACCCTCATGGACCTCTCGAAAGAGCCGTTCATCGAAAACATTGACCCAGCGTTCCTCCCCACCGTGTCGCAGAACGGACACGTCTTTGGCGCACCGTACGGCCCGGCGACTAGCGGAGGTATGCTCTACAACAAAAGGTCTATCAGCAGCTCGGGCTGAGCGTGCCCAAGTCCTGGGCTGAGTTCGAAGCCAACAACGAAAAGATCAAGGCAGCCGGCATTGCACCAGTGATTGCATCGTACGGGGCAGTCAGCCAGTCAAGCCTGACGACACGCGAGCTGGGCATCGTTCGGCTGGTAGCTAAAGGACTTACCGACCAGCAAGTCGGCAATCAACTCGGGCTGAGCCGGCACACGGTGGGCAAACCACATGCGGCGCATCGATAGCGTCCCCGGCACGCTGTAAAAGTGAGGTGGCGTAGCCTCCCACGGTAGGTCGTTCCAAAACCACCGAAAGGGGAACTACGCCAGATGGACAGGATAGCGAGAATCGCTCCGAGTGTTCGGTTGGAACAGCAGATTGAGGAGTTGCTGATCAACGGACTGGGCGACAAGAGTGAGCAGTTGGCCGAGCTGGGCCGGCTGGGAGCTCGACTGGTCTTACAGCGTGCGGT
>VBGG01000514.1 GCA_005883405.1 Chloroflexota bacterium
CGCAGGGCGCGCGGATCGGCGAGGTTGTTCAGCGCCTGGACGCGCTCGACGCTGGTGCTGAAGCGCGCCGCGATCTGGCCGAGCGTATCGCCAGCGGCAACTGTGTAATTGGGCTGGAGCACCCGCACGCTGGACTGGATGCGCCGCGAAGCATTGATGGCGGCCAGTTGAAGCGGCCCGCTGGTGACCGCGGCGGCCTGGATGCCCGGGCCGCTCGCGTCGGCCAGCGCCGCACCGACGACCGCGGTGGGCTCTGTCTGTGGCACGGCCAACAGCGCCGCCGTGGTATCCGGTCGGTTGATCATCTGCAGCAAGCCGAAGCCCAGGCCGAGCAAGGCGACCAGCGTATCCGGTCGGTTGATCATCTGCAGCAAGCCGAAGCCCAGGCCGAGCAAGGCGACCAGCACCGAGATCGCGACCACGCTCAGCGCGTTGCGCTGCAACCAGGGCGTAGCGTGGTGACGGCGTCGCGCACGCCGCGGCGGCGTGGGGCGCTCCAGATCTCGTGAATCGCGGCGGCGTCGCTGAGATTGATGCAGGTCGGGCTCGCCTGTTGACCGCGTGTGGACGGGAAACGGAATGAGGCGCTCCTGGGCGTCGTCACTCTCTCTCTGGGGTGCCACCGAACGACGCCGATCCGGTTGTATCCCAGGCCCGGACGCAGGGTCAAGCAGCTTTCGACACGCTGCCGACACAGAGCCGTAACGTGCGGGTTTTCGAAATGATACTTTGAAGTAAAGCAGTCGCCCGATCGAGCCGAATCCAAAGGCTATACTCGGCATAATGGTCGTTTCGCGTCGACAATTGGTGCTGACCTTGTTCGGGGGCGTGGTCGGGTCGTTACTCGCCGCCTGCCAGGCACCAGCGCCGGCCAGCCAGCAGGCGCCGGCGACCGCCCCAACTGCTGCCAATCCGCTCGTCAAGCCGCGCGCCACGGGCGCCGACCTGACCGCGGTGCAAGCCAGCACCGAATTGGCCCAGGGGCGCAATCGCTTCGCACTCGGGCTGCTCGATGCTCGCAATCAGCCGATCTCCACGGGCAATGTGAACGTCGAGTTCTTCAAGCTCCTGGCGAATGGGCAGGCCGAAAAGCGTGCTGATGCCGCGGCGGTTTTCCGCAGTGTCGGTGGAGCCAGCAAAGGCATCTGGGTGACGCCTGTCACGTTCGCCGACACGGGGCAGTGGGGCGCCCAGGTGACGCTCGACGCGGGCGATGGCGCGCCAAAGGCGGCGCGGATGAACTTCCAGGTGGGCTCTCGGTTCAGCACACCGGGCTACGACGAGCCGGCCGTGCGATCTGTGTCGCCGACGGATCGCGACGTCAACGGCGACACCTCGCACATCTGCAGCAATACGCCGCCGTGCACGATGCACACGATGACCATCGCGGATGCGCTCGCGCCCGGGCAAAAGCCGCTGATGTTGCTGTTCGCGACGCCGGCGCTGTGTACGAGCGCCACGTGCGCGCCCGAGCTCGAGGCGGTGCAGCAGCTGCACGCGGCGTATTCCGAGAAGGCCAACTTCATCCACGTGGAGATCTACCAGTACCCATTCGACGGGCTGCGCACCGCCAAGACGGTGGATGAGTGGCATCTACCGAGCGATCCGTGGACCTTCGTGGTCGACAAGATGGGCACCGTGCGCGACCGATTCGAGGGCTCAGCGCCCGTGGAGGAGCTCGAGCCTTCGCTCAAGAGCGTCCTGAGCTAGTCCACGCCTCCCCGTGTTCGCAAGGCCCGTATCGCCACCTGGCCGGCCGACAGCGTTCGTCGGGCCGAAACCACGCGGAACTCACCGATCTGTTCTGAGTCCGCCCGTTCGCATGGGCAGTGACGGAACAGCTTCGCGCCGTGCGAACGTCGTTGCCGCCAACGTGGCATTCCGCGCTGGCATAGCGTTCAGCAGGCCGAAGTCACACGCCAAGCACATTGGTCTTTTCGCATTTCGGCCTTCGAACGGGTAGTGGCGAAGCGCGTTCCCAGTTCCCCCTGGGGCAACTCGCTAGTGGAGCGGATCCTGGTCCATCCCCGTGCCGGCCAGCGTGTCGTGGTGGGCGGGGCCGCTCAGGGGTTGCGTGGCCTCGAGGTCGGGGCGGTTTGCGAGTGGGCGCAGGCGCTTGTGGACGGTGATCTGCTCGCGCGTCAAGGGCACTCGAATGCTCCAGCCGTCCTGGAGACGCTCGACGTGCGCATCGAGCGGCTGCGGCATCAGTGCAGTGCCCGACGCACGCGGTCGACCAGACTCCCTTCGGGCGGGCGGGTCTCCGGTTCCGACGTGGGGAATCGCTCGTGGACCATGCCGGTGCGATCGGGGTCCTCGACTTCAAAACGCTCGCGCTTCAGCGTGTCCTCGAATAGCTGTCGCTGCGTCGTCGTG
>VBGG01000515.1 GCA_005883405.1 Chloroflexota bacterium
AACGCTTGTGGTCCGACGAAATGCAGGGCTTGCTCGGTGGTCAGCTGCGGGGGCGCCGGAATTCCCAGGACTGTGACGCGGAGTCCGTAGCGGACGACCTCGGTCGTGATCGGATTGCCACGCTCGCTGTCCACCAGTGTGATCAGGTCCGGCACGATCGCCAGAACCTCATCCTCCACTTGGCAGATCAGGAACTCGTTCTGCAGGTCGATCCGAGCGGTGCTGCCCTCCCATGCCCCCAGGCCAGCGATCCTCAGCCGGCCGAAGTTATAGCCGCGCTCGAACCGCCGATCGACGTCGACGACTTTCCCGCCGAAGAGCACCCGGCCGTCCGTCACCTCGCAGATCGTCCCGACCGGATCATTCCCCTGGTGCTGCGCGGTGAGGACGGCGTCGCCGATGCGGTGAGCGAGGGTGAGCGTGTTCGGGATACAGGTCTCGCGCAGGCGTCGCACGGGGATCGGACAGTCGGCGACCATAGCGCTTCCACCAAGCTGGACGCACATCGCGCGGGCCATCCGTTCGAGCATCCTGGTATCGGAGACGTCGCGGATGATCACCTTGCGGTGCTGGCAGTCGACCATGACGATGGGCGACGGTGCGACCCCGTCAAAGTAGTAGCTGACCATGTCGAGCTCGGGAAACGCTCGGCCCATGCCATCGGCATCAACGGTCGGCAAGCCGAGTTGCGTTGCGGCGATCATCGGGGTGAACGAGTTGCCGCCGCCGACTTCGACAGGCACCGTCGCCGCGACCTTTACCCCAAGCTGCGATTCCAGCTCTTCGATCGCGACCTTTCCCTCGTCACCGCGCCCGATCTTTTCCAGGCCAATCGTCGGCGCTCCCATCCCTCCAATTGGCACGACGAGCGCGTCGTCCGGCAGTTCATCGAGACCCACGATCTGCAACTGGTGACCCTGATCGAGCTGCAATCGGGCCCGTGTCATGCCGCGGTACGGGTTTCCTCCGCCGCCTGTGCCCAGGATCCCGGCGCCAATGGCGATCCGCTCGATGTCGTCGTGGGTCAGGTTCCAGGCCATCGTCGTGTCCTCCGCAATTCAAGCTAAAACCAGGTCGCCCGCCGCGCGTATGCGGATCTGGATGGCGCTGCTGGGCAGGTAGGCCATCGGCACTTCCTGAATGTCGATGATCTCCACCGTCTGAGCATCGGCTCCGGCGCGGACCGCCTCGTCGACTGCCATCTGCTTGGCGATGTCCAGCGCCTCGGCCCGACTATGTTGGTCCAACGAGAAGACCCGATCGATCTCACCGCTGCACTGGGCGATCGCGGCGCCAATCGCGTTGGCGACGTCGTAATTGGCTGGGCGCAGAATCTCAGAGGCCGGCGCGAGGTCCGCTGGAACTACCACGCTTCCACCGCCGACGAGCACGACCGGAATCGGCTCGGCGCTTGTTTTCAGCCGATCGATGACGTCCTCGCAGGTCACTCGGACCCGGGTGAGCACCGCCGAGACGAGGGAGCGGTCCAGACTATTGACGCGCGACGGATCGCCCATCGTCGCAAGCTCGGCCGCGACGGCGACATCCGACAGGGTGAGGGTATCGCCACCGAACACGAGCGCGTCCGCAGTGATCCGGTAGCCGACGCTATCCGGGCCGAGCCGGAGCGACCCGTTACGGTGGATCCGCGTCCCGCCGCCGAGGGCGATGGAGACAAGGTCCGGCATGCGGAAGTTGGTCCGCACGCCGCCGATCTCGACCGTGACCGAGGACTCGCGGGGAAACCCGTGGACGAGAACGCCGACGTCGGTCGATGTGCCGCCGACGTCAACCACGGCGCCGTCTCGGACGCCGGAAAGGAAAGCCGCACCCCGGATCGAGTTCGCTGGGCCGCTCGCGATGGTCAGGATTGGGTAGCGCACGGCGTAATCGAGGGCCATGAGCGTCCCGTCGTTCTGGCTGAAGAAGAGCCGCGCATCGATTCCATGCTCGCGCAGCGCCCGCTCGAAGCCCGACGCCGCGGCGCGTGCGGCGACGACGACGGCGGCGTTCAGGATCGACGCGTTTTCGCGCTCCAGCAGGCCCAGACTGCCGATCTCGTGCGAGTACGTCAGCGGGAGATCGCCCAGGACGTCGCGCAGCACCTCGCCGGCGCGCTTTTCGTGCGAGGCATCGACAGCCGCGAATGCGCCGACCACCGCCAGCGTGTCGACGTTCCCCTCAAACGACTTCGCTGCCTCCTTGATCGCGCGGATGTCGAGCGGACGAATCTCGCGACCGTCGTATTCGTGCCCGCCCTCGACGACCGCGTACTGGCCGCCAACCGCGGCGCGCAGGTCTTCAGGCCAGCCAACGAAAGGCGGGATGGCCAGAGTAGCCGGTGCCCCGATGCGGACCAGGCCAACCCGGTTCAGGTTGGAGCGCTCGAGGATCGCGTTCGTGCAATGGGTCGTCCCGAGCATCGCGTGCTTGATGGCGCCGAGGTCCAGAGCCGGGTGGGTTTGCACTAATCCATCGAGCGCGTTGCGAATGCCGCTCGTGACGTCCGGCGTCGTCGGCGACTTGAAGCTCGCCAGCAACTCGGCTCGCTCGTTCAGCACCACCGCGTCGGTGTTCGTCCCTCCAACGTCGATCCCCAGGCGCAAAGTCATAAACGCTCCTCCGATAAACTCATGTCAGAAAGAGATCCCCGATCGCCTTAACTCGGACTCGCACCGCGTTGCCAGGCAGGTAGCTCAACGGGATATCTTCCACGTCCACCGCGCGGATTGTCGTGGGATCCGCCCCCGCGGCGACGGCCTTGCTGTTCGCCTCGTTCTTGGCCTCCTCCAGCGCCTGGTCGCGGTTCAAGCCGACCAGCGAGAAGACCCGGTCGACCTCGCCGCCGACCTGGCCGATCGCCGCCCCGACCGCATTGAGACGACTGAATAATTCGGTTTGACGATCTCCGACGCTCCCTGGATCGGCCGGCAGATCAGGATCGCGCCACCACCAACCAGGATCACCGGAATGGGGGCCGCGCTCAGGCGCATGCGGTCCACCGCGACGTCGACCATGCGGTGAATCTCGTCCAGGGTCGCGGCCACCAGCCCCGAATCGAGATCCGCCACGTGCGAGCGATCCCCCGAGTTCGACCGTTCCCGCCCCGACGGCAATGTCAGTGGTGGTGAGGACCTCGCCGCCAAAGACACGGCCTTTTGTCGTGAGTTCGTACCCAACTGAGTCCGGACCGATGCGCACCCCTCCGCCAGCCTGCCGTACCAGGCTGCCGCCGCCGAGGCCGAACGAGAGGACATCGGGCATGCGAAAGTTGGTCCGCACCCCGCCGATGTCGACGGCGATGGACGCCTCGCGCGGGAACCCGTGCACCAGCATTCCAACGTCGGAGGTCGTCCCGCCGACGTCCACGACCATCGCGTCCTGGGGGCCGGACAGAAAAGCTGCGCCGCGCATGCTGTTTGTTGGACCCGAGGCGAAGGTGAGGACCGGATAGCGCTCGGCGTAGTCCGCGGTCATCAGCGTCCCGTCGTTCTGGCTGATGTAGAAAGGCACCGCGAGATCAAGCTCGGCCAGGGCTTCCCGGAAGGAGCGCGCGACCTGGTGTGCCAGGCTCCTGAGTGAAGCGTTCATGATCGTCGCGTTCTCGCGCTCCAGGAGCCCGAGTCGGCCAACCTGGTTCGACAGGCTGATCAGGGCATCAGGCAGTTCCTGGCGGAGAACCTCCGCGGCGCGCTCCTCCATCGAGGCGTTGACCGGCGCAAACACAGAGGAGATCGCGATCGAGCGCAGCCCTTTTGCCCGGACATTGGCCGCGACCTGTCGGAGCTCTGGCTCGTTGAGTAGGGCGATCTCGCGCCCGTCGAACTCGTGGCCTCCGTGCACCAGGTAGACGTGGTTGCCTAGCACCTCGGCCAGGTCCTTCGGCCAATCCACGAAGGGCGGCAGCGCTTCGGTGGCCGGCAGTCCGAGGCGGGCCGCCGCGACCTCCAGCAGGCGTCGGCGCTCGACTACAGCGTTGGTAAAGTGCGTCGTGCCGATCATCACCGCAGTGATCTGGCTCTTCGGCGCCTGCGTCTGATCCAGCACGTGCTGCAGCGCTGTGATCATGCCTCGGCCGACATCGGGTGTCGTCGGCGTCTTCGTCCAGGCGACCACATCGACCCCATCCATCAAGACCGCATCGGTGTTGGTGCCGCCGACGTCTACCCCGATCCGCATGCTTTCCCCCTTTTGGAGTTAGTTACTCACGGCGCCATCGCTGTAGAGATGGCAGGCAACGAGGTGAGCGGACCCGGTCGCCTCGAGCGCCGGGTCGATCTGCCGGCAGCGGTCCATCACAAACGGGCACCGCGGCGCGAAGCGGCAGCCGCGATCGTCAAGCGCCAGCCGTCCGATCTCGCCGTTAACCTCAACCGGCTGGAACCGATGATCGGGGTCCGGCTCGGGGATGGCCGACAGCAGGCTCCGAGTATACGGATGCTGGGGCCGGGCGAAGAGCTCCTCGACCGCTGCCTCTTCGACGATCCTACCGAGGTACATCACGCCTACCCGATCGCAAACGTAACGGATAACCGCCAGGTCGTGGGAGATGAACAGGTAGGTCAGCCCCAGACGTTGCTGGAGATCGAGGAGCAGGTTCAGGATCTGCGACTGGACCGAGACGTCCAGCGCGGACGTTGGCTCGTCGAGGACGAGCAGCTTTGGCTCCAGCGCGAGGGCGCGCGCGATCCCTATCCGCTGACGCTGTCCGCCGCTGAACTCGTGAGGAAAGCGATAGAGATGCTCGTCTCGCAGCCCTACCGTCGCAATCAGCGATCGCACCCGGTCGTCCAGTTCCTTGCCCCGAGCTCGACCAAAGATCACGAGCGGCTCGGCCACGGTCGACTTGACGGACTGGCGCGGATCGAGCGAGGAGTACGGGTTCTGGAAAACCATCTGCATGCCGGCCCTCTGGAGCTGAAGCTCGTCGCCGGTCAACTGGCAGAGGTCCTTTCCCTCGAACAGGATCTGCCCGGTGGTCGGCTCGACCAGCCGCAGAATCACCTTGCCGAGCGTGGTTTTGCCCGAGCCGGACTCACCCACGAGCCCGTACGACGTGCCAGCCGGGATCGTGAGTGAGACGTCGTCGACCGCCCGCATCTCACCGATCCGCGTCTTGAACAGGCCGCCGCGGATCGCGAATGCCTTGGTCACATTGCGGACGGCGAGAAGTGCCTCAGCGTCAGTCATTGCCGGCCGTCCCAACCTTGTCGACCACTTGATCGACAGGGCGATCGGGCCGGAAGTTGCGGTCGTCTCCGTCGTAAAGGTGGCACGCCACCGTCGTTCCGTCGCCGATCGGGCGCATCGGCGGCGGCGGCTCGACGCCGCAGACATCCATCGCGTGCGGGCAGCGGAGGTGGAAGCGGCAGCCGGGCGGTGGGGAGAGCAGGTTCGGGATCGTTCCGGGGATCTCTTCCAGCGCGCCGCGGCGGGTCTCCATCGTCGGGACGGCCCGCAAAAGGCCGACTGTGTAGGGATGCGCCGGCGACTTGAAGATGCGCCGCACCTCGCCGGACTCAACGACGCGGCCGGCGTACATTACCGCGACACGGTTGCAGACCTGCGCGACGACGCCGAGGTTGTGCGTCACCAGGAGCACTGTGAGGTGGAACTCGTCCACGAGATCGCGGATGAGCCGAAGGACCTGGGCCTGGGTGGAGACGTCGAGAGCCGTTGTCGGCTCGTCGGCGATCAGCAGGTCCGGAGTGCCGGCGAGGCTCATCGCGATCAGGACCCGCTGCCGCATCCCACCGCTGAGCTCGTGCGGATAGCTTTTGATGCGCTGCTCCGGATTCGGGAAGCCGACCCGATGCAGCAGGGCGATCGCCGTGTTCCGCGCCTGTTGCCACAGGTCGCGCCGCGATCTGTGGAATGGCGTGACGCTTACAGCGCCCTCGTATCCCAGGCGGCAGAGGCAGACATCGATCATCTGCTGCTCGATCGTGAAGACCGGGTTGAGGTTGGTGTTCGGGTCCTGGAAGACCATGCCAATGTGTCTGGCGCGGAGCTGCCGCAGCTCGGCCGGCGACTTGCCGATGACACTTTGGCCCAGGAAGCGGACGTCGCCGCCGACGATCTCGCCCGGCGGCGAGGGCACCAGCTGGGGAATGCTCAACGCCGTGACCGACTTGCCGCAGCCGGTCTCGCCGACCAGACCCATAACGTCGCCGCGCTCCAGGCGCAAGTCGACTCCGACCAGGACCTTCGAAACGCCGTCGAACGTGCGGAAGTTGACGCGGAGATCCTCGATCTCGACGACGGGACCCGACGGGGTATCAGATACGCGACTTTGGATCGAAGACATCCCGGAGCCCGTCGCCCAGCATGCTGAAGCCGAAGACCGCGACAAACATCGCGAGCCCCGGAAAGGTCGAATACCACCAGAACTGTGGCAGGAACTGGCGCCCGTAGGAGATCATCTCCCCCCACTCGGGCGTCGGCGGTTGCGCCCCCACCCCGATGAACCCGAGGGAGGCCAGACTCAGGATCGCGAACCCGAAGTCCATTGACGCCTTGACGATCACGCTCGAGATCATGTTGGGCAGGATGTGGAGGAAGATGATCCGGCCCGGCCTGGCACCGATCGAGCGCTGCGCCTCCACGTAATCCTGCTCGCGCGCCGCCTGGACTTGGCCCTGGACGAGCCGCGCGTAGCCCGGCCACCAGGTCACCGACAATGCCATGATCGCGTGGATGATGCCTGGGCCCATGGCGGCGGTAATCGCGAGGGCCAGAAAGATGCCGGGGATCGCCAGCATCATGTCGGTCACCCGCATCAGTGACTCGCCCAGCCAGCCGCCGAAGTAGCCGGCAATGCTGCCTACCGTGACGCCGATACTGATCGCCACGGCGAGGATGATCAGCCCGGAGACCAGGGCCAGGCGGGTGGCCAGCACCACGCGACTGAAGACGTCTCGGCCGAGCTCGTCGGTGCCGAAGAGGTGTCCGGGTTGCGGGCTCAGGAAGCGATCCGCGGCGTGGATTGCCCCGGTCGCATCGGCCGGGTAGGGCGCCCACAAGGGCCCGGTGAGCGCCACGACAACCAGCGCCAGAATCAAGCCAAGCCCGACCAGCGAGAGGCGGTTCTGGACGAATCGGTAGAGTGCCCGCCGCGCCTCCTCGAGGCTGGCGGCGTTTTCTTGCTGCCAACGCCCCAAAAACGCGCTCTGTAGAGACCGCGTCGCTGTCGCGTGGGCCATGGTTTAGCTTCTCTTACCCATACCGGATCCGCGGATCCAGCACGCCATAGGTCAGGTCCGTCGCCAGGTTCACGACCAGGAAGAGCAGGCCGATCAACAGCGTCACCCCCATGACGGGCTGGAAATCGAGTGCGATTGCGGAGTGGACCGCGTAGAGGCCGACGCCCGGCCAATCGAAGATGGTCTCGATGACGACCGAGCCGCCCAGGCTGTAGCCGACGATGAACCCGAAGACCGAGACCGTCGCGATAAGCGAGTTTTTCAGTACGTATTTGAAGAGGATGACGCGCTCCGGCATCCCGTTCGCCCGCACCATCTTGACCCAGTCGCTACTGAGCGTCTCGAGCACGTCAGCCCGCAGAATCCGCATGATGAACGCGATCGGGCCGAGCGCGAGCGTTACCGCCGGCAAGATCGTGTGCTGGAGGGCGAGGCCAAAGGCGGCCGGGTCAGCATTGAGTAGGGTATCGACCAGCAGAAATCCCGTGTGCAGCGTCGGCATCGTCGACCGTGAGTCGTAGATGCCGCCAACCGGCAGCACGTGCAGCGTCATCGAAAGCACTAGCTCGAGGACGATTGCGAGCCAGAACGCAGGCATGCTGATCGACCCCAGGGCGAAGATGCGGGAGAGCTGATCGGGCCACTTGTCGCGCCAGACGGCGGACACGATGCCGAGCGGAATCCCAATCACAAGGGCGATCAGCATCGCAAGGACCACCAGCTCCAGCGTGTTCGGGAAGAAGGCCCGCAGGTCGTCCCAGACCGAATGCCCACTCATCATGGACCGTCCGAAGTCGCCGTGCAGCGCGTTGAGCATGTACTGCAGGTACTGGAGTGGGAACGGTTTGTCCATGCCGTAGGACCGTCGCAAGGCGTCGAGCTGCTGCGGGGTCGCTCCGGGCCCGGCCGCCAGGCCGACCGGGTCGCCGGGCACCATGTGCGAGATCACGAAGGTGATTACCGACAGCCCAATCAGAACCGGGATGAACAGCAGGACCCGTCGCACAATGTAGTAGCGGAGCCTCAAACTATTGACCTTCGCACAACAGGACGCTCCGGATGCGGGTGGACGACCGCGTCAGGATGGCTTCACCATCGCCTTCGAGTCGTCGAGCCACAGCCGCCAGAAGTCAACCGAGATGGCGCCGAAATACTTGTAGCCCTGCACACGATTGGCGAACCCGAGGATGTTCGGTTGGACGTAGATCGGGATGTCGGGCACCTGATTGTGAATCATCGTTTGCAGGTCGCGATACAGATTCTTCTTCTCCGTCTCGTCCGTCGTCGCGCGCACCTTCTCGACGAGACCGTTGAAGTTGGGATCCTTGGTGAAGCTGCACGTGTTGAAGTCACCGCCCGTCTGCCGGTCCCAGTTTGGCGAGTACCACTGGTAGAAAAACCACTGGTCGGTGACGCTGTAGCCGGTGAAGATCATGTTCATGTTGTGCGAGCTATCGGGTGTCTTGCATCCGGCGACGATGTCCGACCAGACCTTGGGAATCAGGTTCACGTTGATGTTGAACTTGCTGAGCTGGGACAGCCAGATCTCGCCGATCTGCTTCTCGAAAGACAGCCCGGTCACGTAGACGTAGTCGAGAGTCAGGCCGCCGTTCGCCCATGGGGTCTTGGCCAGGTACTGCTTGGCCTGGTCCAGGTCGGTCTTGAAGCCGCCAACCGATGCGTCGAAGTAAGGGATGCCCTGCGGGATCACCCCGGTCAGGATCTGCGCGTAGCCGTTGACGACCTGCTTGAATGCCTCATAGTCGAAGGCGTACGCGAGGAAATGCCGGAAGTCGGCGTTGTTGGTCGGCTCCTTCTGATCGTTGAGCTTGGTGTAGCCAGTCAGGATGCCGTAATTGACCGCGCTGTTCAAGTGCGGCTGCGCATCCAGCTGGGGCAAGTCATCTGCCGAGAGGGTATCCGCAACGTCGAACTCCTTACTGATGAGGCCGATGCGTTGGGACGTGTTCTCGCGGACGATCTTCCAGGTGAAGCCGGCCAGCCGTGACGCGCCCGGCCACCCCTGCCAGTACTCAGGCACGGCGTCCAGCTCGTAGGCTGAGCCGACGGTCCAGTTCTTGATCGTGAACGGGCCCGAGCCAGCCTCGTGGCTCTGCAGCCAGGTCGCGCCGTTGTCGCCACCGTCGTTATCCTTGACCAGCTTTGGGTTCATGATCCCCTGGACCAGGACGCGTGGCAGCTCGCTGTACGGCTGGGTCAGGGTGATCTTGACCGTGTACTGGTCCGGCGTCTGAACGCTCTGGGCGTTCATGATCGGCAGGAGTGAGTTCGCCTGGGGCTTCTGGAGCTGGAGGGTGCGGTTGATCGAGAACTGCACTGCCTCGGCGGTGACCGGGCTCCCATCGTGGAACTTTGCCGTGTCGGTGAGGTGGAGGGTCCACTCCTTCCCGTCGGGCGACGCCTCGTACTTGGTGCAGAGACAGGGGTCGATTGGCTGGGGCCAGCCACCCTCATAGCGGAAGAGTCGGTCATAGACCTGCATGGAAAGCGCACCGATCGAGTAGTCGGTGCGATCCGACGGGTCGATCGTCGGGGCGTCCTGACCGCCGGCGTACACCAGCCTTTGCGGTGCCAGCTTCGACGGCGCCTGG
>VBGG01000090.1:0-1531 GCA_005883405.1 Chloroflexota bacterium
TTCCGAATTGCTCGGGAAGCGCTGCACAACTCTGAGAAACACGCGCGTGCGACACACGTGGACCTGGTGCTCGAGGTTGGTCCGACTGAGGTGACGCTGCTCGTAGCAGACAATGGCCGCGGCTTCGATCTCTGGGAAAGCCACCCTGGCCACTTCGGGCTCCACATGATGCGGGAGCACGCCATGGCAATCGCCGGTGGTTTTGAAGTCGTGAGCGCCCCCGGCCGCGGAACTCGGGTCCGCATCCGCGTCATGCGGCCGCGATGATGACTATGGACGAAGTGGAGCGGCTCATCCAGGTGGTCAGCGCACGTGGAGCGACGGCTTCGGCCGCCGCGAAGCTGGACGTGTTGCTGGATCTCGAGCGGCTCCGCGACCGCCGGGTTGTGTTTTTCCTCCTCCTGCTGCTGGTCCTGCGAAATGGTCCGCTGACCGCCGGTGACCGCGTCAAGGTCGCAGGTGCGCTTCGTCAACTCCTGTCGAGCGGTTCCAGCCTGGATCTGCGACTACAGGCTGCCCTCGCGCTCGGCGAGTTCACTGAAATCGCGGGTGTTCTGTCTGCCCTCGGCGCCCTGGCCCTGGAGCCCCACGAGTCGATAGACCTGCGCTACGCCGCCTTCACATCATTCGAGCGAGCCGGACCCACGACCGAGTGCGTCAACCTGCTGCACCAACTGTCGAGCGACGACATGCTCGGCTGCGCAGTGCGAAGCGTGCTGGTGCGTTGGCGGCTCGACTAGTTTCGATAGTTCTTGGATTGGATAGATAGCTAGCTCTACAGGAGATTGGAGCGAACGAACGATGCTAACCACCACCGTCCAGGCGGCAGCTTCGCGACGTGACCTGCTCATCCACGATATCCGCACCCCGCTGGGGACCATCAGCGGCTACGCGCAGCTCTTGCTGCGCCGGGCCGCCCAGGGTGGACCGGAGTTGCTCGCTCTTGTGGACGCTCTGCAGCACATCGAAGAAGCCGCGAGGCGAGTCGGAAGCCTGCTCGGCGAACTCGCCGACCTGCAGGCGCAGTCCGACACACCCGCCGGCATCCTCCGTCGACAACCGACCGATCTGGTGCAGCTTGCGCGGCGTGTCGCCGCTGACAGCCAGGATGCCAGCTTGGGGACATGGCATGTCGTGGTGCTGCAAGGTGTTCCGGAATTGGTGGGCCTGTGGGACCCCGCCCGCCTGGAACGCGCCATCGCCAATCTCATCGACAACGCGCTCAAGTACAACCGCGACGCTCGCCCGGTGATGGTGACCGTGCAGCAAGCGGACGCCTGGGCAGTCGTTAGGGTGGCGGACGGGGGCATTGGCATTCCGGCCGCGGAGCTACCGCGGATCTTCAAACGCGGTTATCGCGCCAGCAATGTCGTCGGGTGGTTCCAGGGCACCGGTCTGGGCCTGGCCGGCGTGCACCACATCGTGACCGAACATGGCGGAACGATCGTCGTAGAAAGCCAGATTGGAATCGGCACAACGACGACCGTACGCCTACCTCTGGAGGAACCTCGCGATGAGTAATTGCCGAGTT
>VBGG01000090.1:1619-3343 GCA_005883405.1 Chloroflexota bacterium
CACGATGTCGTTCGGCGGGGGCTACGCGCGCTCCTGGACCTCGACCCCGCCCTGGAAGTGGTGGGCGAAGCACTCAACGGCGCCCAGGCAGTCCACTTCGCGCATCGACTGCGACCCGACGTGGTGCTGATGGACCTGGCCATGCCCGAGCTCGATGGAATCGCCGCCACCGAAGTCATTCATCGGGAGCTGCCCAACACGAGCGGAGTGGTACTCACCAGTCTGTTGGAGGACGAATCGATCGTCAGAGCACTCCGTGCCGGCGCGGTCGGCTATCTGCTGAAGGACACCGGAGCGCTGGACCTGCGACAAGCCGTCAAGACCGTCGTGGCAGGCCAGACGCCGATCTCACCATAAGCCGCCGCGCGGCTCGTACGAAAGGTGATCGCACCAGAGCGCCCAGAGACGCTTTCCAAGCGCGAGGCGGAGGTGCTGCGGCTGTTGGCACGCGGCTCCGCCAATAAGGAGATCGGTCGCGACCTGTCGATCGCCGAGAAGACCGTCAAGAGCCACGTGAGCAGCATCCTGGGCAACCTGCGGGTCCAGAGTCGCACGCACGCCGCGCTCTACGCTGCGCGTGTTGGCCTGGTCAGGCTCGACCAGCTTGGCGAGGCCGACACCACCAGCAGAGCGCAGACACCCGCTGCGTACTAGCCGCGCAGTCAGCGCTGTGGTGCAGGCACCTTACGTCGCAAGAGCAGGGTATTCGTGACCACGGTGATGCTGGAGCGGACATCGCGAGCGCGCCGAATTACGGTGGCCTTCGACAGACGAATGGCGGCAATCACGTCGGCCGGATCGCTCTTCATCAGGACCGCATCACCGGTTTCGACAGCGACGTCGGTGCCCGCGCCGATAGCAATACCCAGGTCGGCCTGCGCGAGCGCCGGTGCGTCATTCACCCATCGCCAACCATCGCCGTGAAGGTTCTCCGCCTCCGACCCCGACCCTCTGTCTGAAGCTGGCAAACACCGTCGGCTTTGTCCTGCGGCAGCACCTCGGCGAAGATCCGTTCGATCGCGCGTGGAGGGCCGCGCATCTTGACCCACAGGCGCGTGTGCTGTCGGGGCACGAGCAGATACGGCGACGCGTCCTCGAGTTGCACGTCATCCCAGTCCAGACCCAGCAACTCGGCGCGGCGTAGCCCCGTGCCCCACAGAATCCTCACGATTGGATCGATCCTCTCGCCCTTCAGGACTGCCAGCAGCAGACCGCTGCGTGAGGAACGTTTGTCTGTAGAGCTCGCGCTGCTCGCCTGCCACTGGCTGGGCGAGCCCGTCCTTATCCCCGCCAAAACATAGGTTCGGCGCCCAGGTTTCGTTTCGAAAGTCGTGCTCAGCACCCGATGACATACAGGGCTCGAGTTTGTTTGTTCGCTCTCGCGCGACTTGCGCAGTATGCTGGAGCACACTTACGGCTCGCCGTCAGGCGTTCGCCGGACTGGAGTGGTGTGGTCATGTCGATAAGCCTCAGCGACCCCGCGGCAGTCAATCTCATCGACCGCACGCCTTCCGCCTACGACTCCCCGCTGCTCATCAAGCACCTCCTCCAGACGCCCCTGGCGCATGCCACGGACCAGGAGATCGTCTACCGCGACCTGCAGCGCTTCGACTACCCCACACTGCGCCAGCGCATCGGCCAACTCGCCACTGGCCTCGCCAGCCTGGGGGTCAAACCGGGCGGCACAGTAGCCATGATGGACTGGGACAGCCACCGCTACCTGG
>VBGG01000090.1:3489-10442 GCA_005883405.1 Chloroflexota bacterium
GCGGCCGAGTACGAGGAGCTGCTGGCCTCCAGCTCCGCCGAGTACACGTTCGGCGACTTCGACGAGAACACGCGCGCGACGACCTTCTACACCACGGGCACCACCGGGTTGCCGAAGGGCGTGTACTTCAGCCATCGGCAACTGGTCCTGCACACCCTTGCGGGCATGGCGGCCCTGGCGACGGCGCCAGGAGGCCAGCGCCTGCACGGCGCGGACGTCTATATGCCCATCACCCCAATGTTCCACGTGCACGCGTGGGGCGTTCCATACATGGCGACCGTTATGGGCATCAAACAGGTTTATCCGGGTCGCTACACCCCGGACGGTTTGCTCGGCCTGATCCAGCGAGAGAAGGTCACCTTTTCCCACTGCGTGCCGACGCTTCTGCACATGCTCCTGAACAGCCCCGCCAGCCAGAACGTCGACCTCGCGGGCTGGAAGGTGATCATCGGCGGCTCGGCCCTCCCGAAAGGGCTGGCCAGGGCCGCTCTGGAGCGAGGCATCGACGTGTTCGGCGGCTACGGGATGTCCGAGACAGGCCCCATTCTTACTATTGCTCAGCTCACGCCCGCGATGCTCGAGCAGGATACCGACGGGCAGGTGGACGTGCGGGTCAAGGCCGGCCGCCCTATCCCTCTGGTGGACCTGCGGATCGTGGACGACGACACGCGCGACGTAGCACACGACGGCCAGACCGCGGGCGAGGTGGTAGTCCGTGCTCCGTGGCTGACCCAGGGTTATTTCAAGGATCGTCAGAACTCAGAGCAACTGTGGCGGGGCGGGTATCTGCACACCAGCGACATCGGCACCATCGACCCGTTGGGGTACCTGCTGATCACCGATCGGATCAAAGACGTGATCAAATCGGGCGGGGAATGGATCTCGTCGCTCGAGATCGAGGACATCCTGTCGCAGCATCCGGGCGTGAGCGAGGCCGCCGTGATCGGCGTGCCGGATGAGCAGTGGGGCGAACGGGCAGTCGCGCTGGTTGTGCTCAGGCCGAGCCACGCGGGCACGATCAGCGAGGACGAGATCAAGGCATATGTCGCGGGCTACGCGGAGAAGGGCGTGATCTCGAAGTGGGCAGTCCCCAGGCGAGTGCTGGTCGTGGACATGATCGTGTTCTCGAAAGGGAGTTTAGCCGGACGGGCTGGCGGCTGACGTCGCGTGGCCAAAGGCGACGCCGAGGCTGGCAAAGTCGATCGCGCGTCCCTCTTCTTCGGGAACGTGGTCGACCACTGGACGCATCGCCTCTAGCGCGGTGAGGATCTCGCGGGCAACCTGTTCCACTGGGCGCATTGCGTCGACTGACAACAGGATTCCGCGTTCGCCGTACCAGGAGACGATGGGATGCGTCACATCGTGATACAGCTTCAGCCGTTGCCGAATGACCTCCTCGGTGTCGTCGGAACGCCCCTCGAGCGCGGCACGGGCGAGCAGCCGGCGCATCAGCTCACGATCGTCGGCTGCCAGGTGCAGCGCAACGTGGGCGGTCATCCCCAGCTCTCGGCCCATCAGGTACAAAGCACGCGCCTGGGTCATGTTGCGCGGCACACCGTCGAGCACATAGCCACCGCCTGCCGCCTTCGCTGCGACGGCCGCCTCGCGGACCATGTCCAGCACGATCTCGTCTGGCACCAGCTCGCCGCGCTCGAGATGCTGCCGTACGGCTCGGCCAAGGTCTGTTTGCCGCGCTACGTGGTCGCGCAGCAGGTCACCTGTCGCGATGTGGGGGACGTCGAAGTGGGCGGCGATCAGTGCGCCCTGGGTTCCCTTCCCCGCGCCCGGTGGCGCGATCATCAGCACGCGCATCCCCGCAAGGATACGGCGAGATCGTCAGCACCCATCAGGCGGCTGGCCCGATGTTACGTGGTTGTCGTGCTCATGGCACGGTGACTCCGGCCAGTGGTGCACGTATCGTCACAACTGCGGGCGTTCACGGATACGATGCGGTTGTCCGCACGAGGAGAAGGGTGCACATGCCAATCGACGGGTACTCGTTGAGTACGCTCGGACAGTTTGTGGGGCAGGAACTCGGCGTCTCGGGATGGATCACGGTGGACCAGGCGCGCATCAATCAGTTCGCTGACCAGACGGGCGATCATCAATGGATCCACGTCGACGTGGAGCGCGCCAGGCGCGAGAGTCGGATTGGTTCGACCATCGCGCATGGCTACCTCACGCTCGCGTTGGCCGCGGCCTGCCAACTGGAAATGGGTGTTGTACCGGCGGGCGTCTCCGAGGCACTCAACTACGGCCTCGACCGCGTGCGTTTTCTGGCCCCAGTGAAAGCAGGAGCGCGCGTTCGAGACCGAGTCGCCTTGCTTGCGGTGGAACCGAAGGACGACGGCCAGCTCCTGCTCAAGACCCGCAACACCATCGAGATCGCGGGCGAGACCAAGCCAGCACTGATCGCTGACATGCTGTCGCTGCTGGTCCTGAACGCCTCCACACGCCAGCCGCAACGGCAACCTGGCTGAGCCGCTGAGCGCGACGGCGCCGTCGCGCCTTGGCGCTGAGTTCAGCTGGCTTCAGGCGGCCGCTACGAGCTTTGTCTCGCTTTTGGTGCCGCCAGCGCAGGCGCGCCAAGACAGCTAATGGTATAATGCACATATATGCGAGTTGCCGTTATGTGCTGGAGTTTACGTGCTCTCGCTTTTGGTGCCGCCAGCGCAGGCGCGCCAAGACAGCTAATGGTATAATGCACATATATGCGAGTTGCCGTTATGTGCTGGAGTTTACGTGCTCGCGGCCGTGGTCGCGAACATTGCTGACCTGGCTCGCGCGAATGCGTTCCTCTGGCTGGAGACCGGCCTCAAAGCTCCGGCACGCTTGAGTCGGCTCATCCCGGCTGCCGGCCTTGACCAGCCACCAGCGGTCGTGTGACTGCCTCGGGCCCTCGTGCTCGCCGCGGTCGCCGCCGACATCTACACCGGCTATGCACTCTTTGGCGAACGCAGGCGATGGTGTCCCAACCTCGGTGGACCGCGCGAGCTGGAGCGGCAGCACCGGCGCGGAGCGGCCCGCGTTCTGAGCTCGGCGGTTTCCCTGGGCGGCACCCTCATCAAAGCCGGCCAGTTCGCCTCCGTGCGGCCGGACCTGGTGCCTGCGACGTACGCGCAGGCTCTGGCGGGTCTGCAGGACCGCGTCCCACCTCAGCCGTGGTCGACCATCCAGACGGTCATCCGACGCGAGCTCCGGCGTTCGATCCAAGAGGTGTTCGCCGCAATCGAGCCGGAGCCGGTCGCCGCCGCGTCGCTAGCGCAGGTTCACCGCGCCCGGCTGGTTGATGGCCGCGAGGTCGCCGTCAAGGTCCAGTATCCCGACCTGGCCGGCGCGATCACCGCGGATCTGGCGACGCTGGAGAGCATCGCCTATGCGCTCCAGAAACTGGAGCCGTCCGTGCGTCTATGGCCAATCCTCGAGCATCTGCGGGCGAATGAGCTGAACGGCGTCGACTGCACTGACGACCTTGTCGCGGCCCGAACGCCCTGATTCTACGAGTGGCATCATTGGAGGTTTTCAAAGATGCCGGCTGCGCCCATGCCTCCGCCGATGCACATGGTGACCATGCCGTACCTGGAGCGGCGGCGCTTCATCTCGTGGATGAGCTGGATCGTGAGCTTCGTTCCGGTGGCTCCCATGGGATGCCCGAGCGCGATAGCGCCGCCGTTCACGTTCGTCCTCTCCAGGTCCAGGCCGAGCTCGCCGATGACCGCCACCGCTTGCGCCGCGAATGCTTCATTGAACTCAATGAGGTCGATTGCCTCGAGCGGTAGCCCGGTTTGTCTCAGCACTTTCGGAATGGCGACGATGGGTCCAATACCCATAATGTCGGGCCGCACCCCGGCGACGGCGAAGCCGACAAAACGGGCGAGCGGCTGAATGCCGCGCCGTTCGGCTGACGCACGCTCCATCACGATTACTGCGGCGGCGCCATCTGAGCGTTGTGACGCGTTGCCGGCGGTGACGGTGCCTCCACTCTGGAAGGCGGGCCTGAGTTTACCGAGCGCCTCCATCGAGGTCTCGCGAGGACCCTCGTCGCGATTGAACGTGACACTCTGGCGTTGGACTCGGCCGGCATCGTCGACCCACTCGTACTCAACGTCGATCGGCACGATCTCCTCGTCGAAGAGTCCACTCTCGACTGCGTGCTTCGCCCGGACGTTGCTGCGGAGCGCGAACTCATCCTGTTGTTCGCGCGAGACTTTGAATTCGCGGGCGACTTGTTCGCCCGTCAGGCCCATCGGCATGTAGGCAGCCGGGTTGATCTCCAGGAGTTTCGGATTGGGCGAGTACAGGGGCATCTGCAGCGTCGACGACATGTGCTCCGTACCGCCGGCAACGATGGTCGTGGCGCTGCCGACCATGACGCGCTCGGCAGCAATCGCGATGGTCTGGAGACCTGACGCGCAGAAACGATTGACCGTCTGTCCGGGCACAGAGTCCGGCAGTCCCGCCAGGTGGGACGACAGACGCGCGACGTTGAAGCCCTGGGTTCCCTCGGGCACCGCGCAGCCGATGATGACGTCCTCGACTTCCGCGTTGTCCAACCCGTCCACGCGTCGAATCGCCTCACGAATGGCGGCGGCCGCCATGTCGTCGGGACGGCTGCCCCTCAGCGAGCCACTGGGCGCCCGGCCGACGGCAGTGCGGGCACCCGAGACGATGACCGCATCCTTCATGCGGCGCCCCTCCTCAATTTCTCAGCGGCTTGCCGCTCTCGAGCATCGCGACGATGCGTGCCTGGGTCTTGTCATTCCTCAGCAGGGCCAGGAAGGCCTGCTTCTCCAGTTCCAGCAGATGCTCCTCGGGAACCCATTGCGGGAGGGAGAGGTCACCGCCAGTCAGCACCCGTGCGATATGACGCCGACCTCCAGCGCTGCTCGCGCCCACCGACCGGCGGCATACACATTGCGATTCCGCCGCGGCGGTGCGTAGTCTTCGGCGAGCTCCAGCACCTCGCCCTTGGCGGCTGCGAGCACATGCTCCGGATTCATCACGATGGAGTCATCGTCGCTCAGAAAGCCGAGCGCGCGCGCCTCCAGCGCGCTGCCGGAGACTCTCGCCATCGCGATCGTGTCGAAGGCCTTCTGCAACAATGGCAGTGATGGCGTTTCAGGAGCCAGGCGGACCGCCGCGGATACAATCCTGCGGGTCATTTCCTTGGTGCCGCCGCCGGCCGGGATGAGCCCGACGCCCGGCTCGGCGAAGCCCAGGTACGCCTCGGCGGCAGCCACGATGCGGTCTGCGTGCAGGCAAAACTCCAGCCCGCCGCCCAGCGTCTCGCGGTGTGGCGCGGCCACAACGGGCTTCGGGGCGAACCGAAAACCCATGAGCAACTCGTGGAGCTCGTCCACACCTGTGCTGACCTCGTCGAGCCGCCCCTCCCTCACGGAGCGCGCCAGGTCCGCCAGGTTCGCTCCGGTACAGAAGTGACGACCCTGGTTACCGATGACAAGCCCCACCACGTCGTCTCGCGCGAGCGCTCGCAGTGCTTCGACGCCCATCTCCCGGACGCCAGCGTCGATGGAGTTGGCCTTGGAGTGGAACTCCAGACACAAGACACCGTCTCCGAGGTCCAGCAAGCTGGCCGAGTCGTTGCGGCGTAGCTCCTTGCCTTCGTCACGCAGTCTGTCCAGCGAGATGGCGAGTGGGTCCTCGCGCACTGGTGCGTACGTGCCGTCGACCGGGCTGTACGCGAAGTCTCGGCCGTTTTCGTGTCGGTAGAAGCTCTCGGTGCCCGCCGCAAGCATCGTTTCAACCCAGGCACCCACCTGATGTCCGAGGCTTTTCATCTGTTCCGCGGCGTGACGCACGCCGAGCATGTCCCAGGTGCGAAACGGACCGGCCTCATGGCCGTAGCCCCACTCCATGGCGTGATCGACGTCGTCCAGGCTGCGCGAGATCTCGGGCACGCGCCTCGAGGCATACGCAAGGTAGGGCAGCAGTGTGTCGCGAACGTAGCGGGCGTCGCGGTCGTCATCCGCCCTGGACATCAGCAATCGGAGGCGGGCGGCAAGATCACCCCCTAGCTGGACCTCCTGGACGATCGGGACCGCCGGGCTGACGGCGGGTCTATAGTCGAACGTCTCGAGGTCCACGACGTCGAAGACGGTCTTCCCATCCCGCTCCGTTCGCTTGTAGAAGCCCGCTCCAGACTTGTTGCCGAGCAGATTCCGCGTGAGCATCTCTTACAACTTCGGGTGCGGTTCGAACGTATCTCTGGACTCGTCGACTGGAATGAGCGGGTAGAGATTCTCGGCAACGCCGACGGAAATATCCAGACCGACCTGGTCGCTCAGGCGAAACGTCGCGGTGCTCGGTCGGCCGATCAGAGGCCCGGTCAGCGCGTCCACTTCTTCGATCGCGTAGCCTTCGTCGAAGGCGTACCTGATGGCCTGCATGCCGGCGAACGTGCCGAGCCGGTTGGCGATGAAATCGGGTGTATCCCGGGCGATCACAACGGCTTTGCCAAGCACACGCTCGGCGAACGTGCGAATCGTCTCGACCACCGGGGGGTCGGTGTTGTCAGTCGGGATCAGTTCCAGGAGTTTCAGATATCTCGGCGGGTTGAAGAAGTGCGTGCCGAGGAAATGCGCCTTGAACGCATCAGAGCGGCCCTCGGCAAGCGTGTGGAGCGGGATGCCGGAGGTGTTGGATGAGATAATCGCCGCTGGGTTGGCGATCGTCTCCACTCGCTGCAAGAGCCGCTGCTTCGGCTCCACCCGTTCGACAATTGCTTCCAGGATCCAGTCGGCGTCGGCCAGTCGATCGAGATTGTCCTCGAAATTTCCGAGACGGATCCTGTCGGCGACGTCGTCGCCCATCAGCGCCGCGGGTCTTGTCTTTCGCATGCGCTCGAAGCCAGCTTTTGTTACTGCGTCTCGGTCGTCGCCAGTCCGCGCGATGATATCCAGCAGCTCCACGTCGAGGCGGGCGTTGGCACAGTG
>VBGG01000520.1 GCA_005883405.1 Chloroflexota bacterium
GGTCCGCATCGCCAGGCTACCAGCTCCGCGCATGGTCGAGGTGCGGGAGTACCGTTGCTTCATGCGCGACAGCCCCCAGCGGACTATCCGACTGCATCGAGAAAACTGGATTCAGTCCACCCAGGCGCGATCGATTTGGACAACTTGATGAAGGTCATAGTGCTGTGTAGTAAGCACTGCCGCGCAACTTGAAAATGCTACGCTGTAGCACGATGCAGCAGATCGGTGTCCGCGAGTTGCGCCAGCAAGCCAGTCGCTATTTGAAGCGTGTCCAGGCGGGCGAAGCTTTCGAAGTTACCGACAACGGTCGACCGGTCGCGCGGCTGGTGCCGGTACCCACCGATCCATGGCAGGCGTTGATCGACAGCGGCCAGGTCATCCCGGCGGAACTCCCGGGCGGGTTGCTCGACATTCAGCCGCGGGACTTCGGCATCGACGCCTCGGCCGAGTTGGCGGCAATGCGTGCACTCGAGGACCGTTAGCACATTGGCGGCGCTGTACCTGGACGCGTCGGCGCTGGTCAAGCTCGTCCAGGTCGAAGCAGAGAGCGCAGCACTCCAGGCCTACCTCGCAGGCCATCCCACAGACCGCCGGGTGACGAGCCTGCTGAGTCGTACCGAGGTGGTGCGAGCAGTGTGGTCAGGCGGTCCGCCTGCACAGCAGCAGGCGCTCATCGTTTTGGAGCAGACAGAGCAGGTAGCGTTGAATCGCGCCGTGCTGGATCACGCTGGCATGCTCATGCCGGGCGTGCGTCTGCGTACCCTGGACGCCATCCACTTGGCATCCGCGCTCGCACTCGGTAGCGAATTGCAAGCATTGATCTGTTATGACATGCGGCTGAGCCAGGCAGCAGCGGTCGTCGGCCTGGTCCCGATTGCGCCTGTTCATCTCGCAGCCGGTCTTGAGCCAGCAGATTCGCACTCTTGAAGGCGAGCTGGGCTTGAAGCTCCTGGATCGCAACCGGAGCGGTGGCCGATTTACACCCGAGGGTACGAGCTGAGCTCCGGCGCGACGCATATCATCCTGATGCTCAACTACCCTTATCCGGAAGGCCTCGTCGCCCGGCTGGCCGACGAGGTGGTTGGGAAGTTCAGTTGAGAAACCCAGGGAAGGCGGCTAGCAAATGAAGGCGGGCGACATCCCTACCACACCGTTCGGCAAGACCGGCGTCGAGGTGGGCCTCATCGCGCAGGGCGGCGCCCGGATGGACCTCCACCCGGACATCCAGACGGCCGCGGAGCACGTCCGCCGAGTCTACGACCTGGGCGTGACGTACTTCGACTGCGCGCGCAGCTACTGGGGAGGGCGCTCCGAAGAGGCCTACGGCACCGGCCTGCAGGGCGTCCGCAGGGACGTCTTCCTCACCACCAAATCGGAGAAGCGCACGGCCAAGGAAGCGGAGCAGGACCTGGCGACCTCGCTCCGCCTGCTGAAGACCGACCACGTGGACCTCTGGCAGATGCACGCGGTCCAGACACTGGACGATGTCGACCGGATTCTCGGTCCCGGCGGGGCGATCGAGGCGTTCGAGGCGGCGAAGAAGGCCGGCACGTGCCGCTTTATCGGGTTCACCGGCCACTACGACCCGGAGGTGCACGCCGCGCTGCTGAGGGCCTACGACGGGTGGGACACCGTGATGATGCCGGTCAACGCGGCGGACCACGCGTACCTGAGCTTCGAGCAGACGGCGCTCCCCGTCGCGATGGAGCGCGGCGTGGGCGTCCAGGCGATGAAGGTCTTCGGCAAGGCGCACTTGCTGCGGTCCCTCAACCCCACCGAGTGCCTGAGGTACGCGCTGAGCCAGCCGGGCGTGCACGTGGCCATCTGCGGCGCCGGCACACAGGGCCAGATGGAGGACAACATCCGCGCCGTCCGGGACTTCAGCAGGATGACCCCCGACGAGATCGCGGACGTCCGAGAGAGGGCCGTGGTCGGCGTCGGGGTGCACACCGGACCCACGATGGAGTACTGGAAAAAGAAGACGGCCTGAAGGACGGAAACCAATCATCAGCAACCGCCGTCAACCTGCTGGTCGATCCGGGCGAGCTCAGTGACGACGAAGAGGTTACCGCGGCGTCTGGGCTTCTCGAACTGCTGAAATCCAATCGCCGCTCAGGCTGAAAGACGCACGGGCGCGAATATCGCGCGACGAGCTGCCCACCAGCACCTCGAACGTACCCGCGTCGGCCACCCAAGCGGCTCGGGCATCGTCGAAGTACGCCAGCGCCCGCATGTCCAGCGTCAGCTCGACCGCCCTGGTCTCGCCAGGCTGCAGGGCTATTTTGCGGAAGCCCTTCAGTTCTTGTGGCGGTCGCGTCAGCCGTGCCTGCGGGTCGCGCACGTACACCTGGACGCCCTCCCGCCCAGCGCGTTTGCCGGTGTTCGTCACCTCGACGCTCACGGTCAACTCACCGCCGGGGGCGAGGCGATCGGTGCTCAGTCGCAGGTTGGCGTAGCCAAAGCTGGTATACGACAGGCCGTAGCCGAAGGGAAACAGGGGCTCGAT
>VBGG01000521.1 GCA_005883405.1 Chloroflexota bacterium
TGGCTACGGCAGTCATTCGGGCCCGCGGAGGTGGCATCGGCCGCGCCGCGCTGGGCGCCATACCGCTGCTCTTCCTCGTGTACGGCATAGCGCTGCTCGCACCGCTGGCCGGTCGGGCCACCATCCTGTCGGGGCTCGACGACTGGCTCATCTACGAGAGCTCGGCACGTGACATCCTGCTCAACGGACCGCTCATGGACGGCGGCCAGGGACATGCGCCGCCGTACTACGGCCAACCACTGTACCTGTACGTCCTCGCGCTGGCGCACCGGCTCACGGGCGAGAGCCTGTTCGGGCCGCGAGCGCTGCAGTTCGCGTCCCTCGGCGGGGTGCTGGTCGGCACAGCGGTACTTGCCCGGCGTGCGTTTGGCGCGCGCGTGGACGCCCTCGCGGCGCTGGCGTTCGTCACGGTCTTGCTGCAGCTCGAAGCGGAACACGTCAAGGTGGCGCGCCAGGTGTTCAACGAGAACCTGTACATGCCGCTGGTCATGGCCAGCCTGGTTGTGGTGGTCAGCCTGGCGCGACGCCAGCAGCCGCCGGGCATGTGGCAGGCGTTCCTGGCTGGCGGGCTGCTTGGCCTGACGGCGATCAGCCGCTCGCAGTTCCTGCTGTTTGTCCCATTCGCGCTGCTGGTCTTTCTCCTGGCCTGGCAGCGCGGAAGACGTCGCGGGCTCATCGCGCTGCTGGCCGTCGTCACGGGGATAGTCGTCGGCGTGGTGCCGGTGACGGCGCGCAACTGGCTCGTGTCGGGCCAGCTGGTGCCGATCAGCAGCGGCGCTGGCGCCAGTTTGCTGGAGTTCCATCGACCGCCACCCGGGCTGATCGATCAGAACGCGCTGCAACAGGACGCGCTCTTCAATGCCCTGCACCTCGATGCCCAGACGCGTACGGTCGTGGCGTTCATGCGCGCCGATCCGACAGGCTATCTGGCGACGCTGCTCCCGCTGGGCGCGCACAGCATCGGTCTGCAGGGCCGGAATGACCCGGGGGTCTACTGGCCGTTGTTCGGGACGTTCGTGGTGTACCTGGCGAGCTTCGGGCTGCGCGCCACGCGCCGCCTCCACGTCTGGCCGATTCACCTCTTCATCGCAACGCATCTGCTGGTGCTGATGCTGTTCGAGGCCGACACGTACGGCTACCGCCTGGTGGTGCCGATGTACGCGCCGATGGCGGCGGTGGCGGCGCAGGCCGTTCGTTCCGGGTTCCGGGTTCCGGGTTCCGCGTTGCGACGGCTGCTGAACGCGGAACGCGGAACGCGGAACCCGGAACCCGCCTGGGGCTTCGTGGTGATGGCCGCGCTGCTGTGGCAGGCCGGCAGCCTGGCGGAGGTCTGGCCGGATCGGCAGACGGCGCTGGTCGGTCTCGGTGGCCAGGCGGCGCGTGCCGCGCTGACGGCCGATCGGGTGGCGGCCAGCGCCATCTACGTCGCCTCGGTCGACGGCACCCCACGCCGGTTCGGCTCTGGCAGCTTGCCGGGCCTGCGCTACCCGTGGTTCAAGTGGTTCGATCCAGCGCGTTCGCTCCCCTTGCCGCCGCCATCGAGCACGGCCGTGTATCTGCTGTCGGAGTTGAGCGGCCACAGCCTGCCCGGCGACCTGGTGGCCTGTCTTGGCGAGCCGGACGCCTCCGGCGCGATCGTGATCGGCGGCGCTGACGCACGCCAACGCTGTCTCGGCGGCCTGGCGGGCGGCGCGGCCGACGAATCGTTCGAGTTCGACGATCTGGCGCGGATCGACGCCGTCCAGGCACCCGAAACGACGGCGGCTGGCGAGAGCATGGACACCCGCCTGGTCTGGCAGCCGCTGGTCGCTCACCCGGAGCCGCAGCAGATCTCGCTGCAGCTCGACGACCCGACGGCAGCTGACGGGACGCTGTGGGGCAATGGGACGCTCGAGCTCTATCCCAGTCGAGAGTGGCAGCCCGGCGAGGCTGTCCTCAGTCGTTTGCCAGTCGCCACCGACTCGACGGCGATCCCCCAACAGTATCGACTCACACTGGGCCTTGGAGCGACGCGTCCGAACGCTGCGCCGGCCATGGCCACCCGGCGCGGTGAGTCGACGGCGCGGGTGCCGGTGGCGAGTGTCACGCTGACGCTGGGCGTTGCGGTCGCGGCGCAGCCCTTGCCGCCCGACATGCAACCCGTGGAGGGCCCGCCGCTGATCGGCGGCGGTCTGGAGCTGATCGCCGCGCGGCGGCTGCCGAGCGAGGCGGCGATCGGCAGTCCGCTACGCATTGGGCTGCTCTGGCGCGCCATGCAGGATCGTCCGAGTGCGACGGAGCTCAAGATGCGGCTGGTGCGTGACAACGGCGACGTTGTCCAGGAATCAGTCGTTCCGCTGTTGGGTGGGCGGCTGTTGCCCAGCCTTCTGCACGCCGGCAACGTGGTTCGTGACGAACAGACGTTGCTCATCGGCCCTCTCGTGTCGCCTGAACGGGTGTCGATCGAAGCCGAGTTGCCAGACGCCGAGGGCGATCCGGTCGTTCGGCTCGGCAGCCTCGACGTGAAGGGTCGTGCTCACGTTTTCGATGCCTCGAAGCAGGAGCCTGAGGCTGTTTTCGGCGGGGCCATGGAGCTGCTGACGCGTGACGTTGTGCGTGACGGTGCAACGCTCTCGGTCAGGCTGCGCTGGCGCTGCGCCGCGCCGATGCAGCAGGCGTACAAGGTCTTTGTCCACGTGCTCGACGCCTCAGGACATCAGGTGGTCGCCCAGCGTGACGCCGAACCCCAGGACGGCAAGGCGCCCACCACGGGTTGGGTGCCGGGTGAAGTCATCGACGACGAGTACGCGATCAGGTTGCCAGGGTCGCTTGCATCGGGCGATTACTCGTTGGAAGTGGGCGTGTACGATCCGCGCTCTGGCGACCGCCTGGCGCTCGCCAACGGCGACAATCGCTTCCTGCTACCCGCGGCGGTCACTATCCCGTGATCTCGTCGAGCGTTTTGCGGAAGCTGGGCGCGAAGTGGTCCAGGAAGTAGGCCACCTCGGGCATGTCCATGCCACGCGCCTTGGCTTCGAGCTGACGTTCGGCGACGGCGAACTCGCGGTTGCCGGCGGCGTACTCGGTGGCGCACTTCAGATACGCGTCGAGCGCATCGGCGGCCTTCACCCAGCGCATTAGCTGTGGATCACGCTCGGCACCGCTCAGGAGCGGTCGGTAGGCCTGGGCGAGAGGCGGGGGGACCATGCGTAGCAGCTCCTCACTGGCCAGTGACTCGATCTCGCGCACGCTGCGCAGCATGCCTGGATCGTGGTGCTTGACCGGCGACGGGATATCGCCGGTCATCACCTCTTCGGCGTCGTGAAATAGCGCCAGAATCACCGCGCGACCGGCATCGACGTCCTTGCCAAAGACCTCGCGGCCGATGGTGCACAGCGCGTGCGTCAGCAGCGCCACCTGGAACGAGTGCTCGGCCACGTTCTCGGGCATGGCGCTGCGCATCAGCACCCAGCGCTGGATCAGCCTGAGACGGTACAGGTAGGCGTAGAAGTGCTGTTCGGTCTGAGGAATGCTCGATCCTACACGGCGCGACCGGCGAGCGTTGCGACTTCTCGCGCTTCCCGCGTGATCTCGTCGGCAAGCACGGCTGCCGCCCGCGACACGGGATTGCTCGGACGCGTGCCGATCAACGAATCCCCCCGAAGCGCAGCGGCCGTTGGTGCATCTCCGCCATGGCCGATCTCGATCCACGGCGTGGCCGTCGCGGAGGTGAACTCGCTGAGCGTCAAGCCCGCGTAGGCCTGGGGATGATTGAGCGCGTAGCTGACCCGCTCTGGTGGCACCCTCAGCACATCCCCAAAGATCCGCCGAACCTCCGCCAGGTCGTGCAGCACGGTCGATTCGGGCGTGGCGACCACCAGTACGCGATCGGCGAGATCGAGCCCGGCAAGCGTCACCTCGTTGAAGGCATGCGGCAGGTCGATCACGATGTGCCCGAAGTTTCGTCGCAGCGCCGTCAGCCCCGAGCGAACGTGCGCGTCGGTGATCGACTGGCCTTCCTCTGGAGTTGTCGCCGCGGGAAAGATGCGCAGCGAGCTGGCGTGCTTGATCAGGTAGTGCTCGAGGCCGCCACGATCGAGCCCGCGCAGCGTGTTGGGCCCCACCTGGGCCAGCACGCCGCGCGCCTCGAGCCGCAGATTCAACAGGGTGTGGCCGAACAGCACGTCCAGGTCGAGCAGAACCGCATCGTCGGGGTGTCGCTCGGCGAGGGCGATCGCCAGGTTCAGCGCGAGGGTAGTTACCCCGGCGCCGCCGCGCGGTGAATAGACCGCCGTGACGTAACCACGCAGCGCGAGGGTCTCCTCGGGCGCCGATTCGGCCGCCAGGCGCGCGTTCGCTCGCTCCTGTCGAGCGGCGATGACCGTGGCGAGGTAGTGCAGAAGCGCTTCGTGGGTACCGAGCAGGTCATCGAAATCGCGTCGGGCCAGCGCCAGGACGGTGGCGTCCTCGATCGCGACGGCGCCCGTGACGTATGGCGCCTCGGCCATGAACGCGGCTTCGCCGACGACCTCCCCGGCACCGAGAAACTGGAGCACGAGCTCGGCGCCGCCGCGCTGGTGCATGAACACCCGCAAGCGACCAGATTCGATGAGGTAGAGCGCGTCCGCCACATCGCCCGGGCGATACAGCGGCTTGCCTGCTGCGATTTTTCGGCGACTCATTCGCCTGCGCACGCGCTGGCGCAGGTCAGCCTCGAGCAGCGCCAGCAAAGGAGCACGGTCCACCGCGTTCCCCGCGCCCTCCTCACGACGTCGGGAGAACGGCCAAGGAGGCATCTAGCAATCCGGGACTGTAGCACGGGCGTTTCGGTACGAAGGTCTCTGCCTGGGCTCCGTCCCTTCGGCCGATCATGCCATCAGACGGACGCGGGCTCCTCTTGTTGGGGCGCCACGTCTGGCATAGCCAATGCAACCAGGGAGAAGTCTGATGAGCGTGGTCGTCCCATTTCCAGGAATACAAGCCGCCCCGTGGGGCGGACAGCACAGCCGCGGTGGCCAGGCGGCGAGTGCGGTCCACCCGGCCCGGGCCGGAAGCGTGATCAGCTGGGTGCGGACGGCCAGCTGCGATTGTTGCGGCAGGCCGACGCTTGCCACGCGGAGTGGCATCGGCCGCAACACCCTTTGCCGCCACTGCAACCCGCCCAACATCGCCTGAACGCCGGCCTCCTTTCGCGCTCGGCGCTGCTGGCGACGCAGCCTCAACAGTAGAGCCGCTACACTGGCCACGCGTCGCGCGGCGGACGCTGCAAGGATCGCCGCGGCGCGCGTGTCAAATCGGCGCATCCTGGGCGCTCAGGCGGTGGGGGCGTGCAATGCAGTCCGATCAGGTGTGGGCTCTCGAACGCGGAGCCGGCGGCGTGGTGGACGGCAACGGCCATCCGGTATGGCTGGGTCTCCTGGGCGCCTTCCGTTTGCTGAGGTGCGGCGAGCCGGTTGCTGTCCGCAGTGGCGGCAAGACGCAGGCGCTGCTGGCAAGCCTCGGCACCGCCACGCGACAAGGCATCCCGCGCGAGGCGCTGCTGCGTCGGCTGTGGCCCGAGAGCGAGGTTTCGCTGGCCTCTAACGCCCTGAACAACGTGGTGCACGCGCTGCGTCGGTCGTTGAGCGAGGCCCTGGGGGGCGCCTCGCCCGTGGTCCACAACGCGGGCTTCTACCGACTGAACCAGGAAGCGGGTGTCGCGGTCGATGTCGATCACTTCAAGCGGTTGGCTGCGCAGAGCGAATGGCTGGCCCGCACGGGTGACATGCTGGCCTCGGCCGAGGTCGCCGAGCAAGCCGTGCAGTTGTATCGCGGTGACCTCAACAACCACGGTGGAACCACACAGGCCATATTCGAACGCGACCGGTTGCGCGCGATCTGTCTCGGGCTGTTCATGCGCCTGGCCGATGCTGCTTTCGAGCGCGGCGAATTCGAGACCTGCGCGTCCTTTGCCCTGCGCCTGCTCGCGCACGACCCGTGTCGCGAGGACGCTCACCGAATGCTGATGCGCTGTCACGTTCGGCGCGGAGAGCGGGCGCAAGCGCTGCGTCACTACCAGACGGTGAAAGCGATCCTGCGGGCCGAGTTCGACGCTGAGCCCGAGCCAGCCACAACAGAGCTCTACGAGCGGGTGCGCCTGCAACCCGCCACCGTCTGAATCTGAGTCAAACCTGACGCCACGGGCAGCCAAACAGCGTGGCTGCCTGAGCCGAATCTGATCGCGGGGCTGGATTCTGGCGCTACCTGCCTGGCTGTGCCGAGGCACCACACATGGGCGGACCTCCCGTCGTTGAGCGCCTCAGCGACAACCGCTATGTCGTTCTGAGACTGCGCCTGCTGGTCGA
>VBGG01000522.1 GCA_005883405.1 Chloroflexota bacterium
CAACGACTCGGGCGTGAGCCACCTGGCGGGCCTGTGTGGCACTCGCACCGTGGCCCTCTTCGGCCCGACGTCTCCCACGGTCTGGCGTCCCATCGGCCCCGACGTTCACGTCATGCCGTTCGACGCCTCGACCGCGAGCATCGTTTCGCGCCTCACGGGCTAGTGATTCGCCAGGTCGCCGATCGACTGGCGGGCTGAGCCACTGCTGCGCGAGCCGCACTTCGCGGGCGGATGTCAACCCAATGCCTGTCGCAAGCAAACGGGTCGCGAGCCGCACTTCGGCGGGCGGATGTCAACCCAATGCCTGTCGCAAGCGCAGGGGGCGTTTTAGCGCGGCTTGGGCGTTGGCTTGGGAGTTGGCGCGGGCTTCGGTTTCGGCTGAGCGGGTGGCGCCGCGGTGGGTTTGGGCTGAGCTGCGGGGGCGGGCGGCGCCGCGGTGGGTTGCACAGCGGGCGCCGCCGGAGCCGCCTGTTGCGGTTGCGGTGCTGGCGCGGCGGGCGGAGGCGTCGGCTGCGCCGGCGGTGGCGCTGGTCGCGGACCTGCCTGCACCGTGCCCTTGGGCGCGCTCTCGCCGAAGAAGAGGTCGTTCCAGCACAGTGGCGCCCCCGGCCGCAGGCGCGTGTCACCGCACACCTGACGCTCGACGAGGCCGTCAGGCCTGGCGAACTCCTGTGGCTGCAGATGGAAGTAGTCGAATGAGAGCTTCATCGACGCCGGCCACACCTTGGCTGCCGTCAGCGTGCTCAACGTCTGGTGCATCGGATGGCCGTCCGCATTGCCGACCCACACGACGATGGCGATATCGGGCGTGTAGCCGTCTGTCCACGTGTCGCGGTAGTTGTCTGTCGTGCCGGTCTTGGACGCTGATGGCCACAGCGGACCCTTGGGATCGTCGTTCTGGCGCAGCAGCAGCGGTGTGTTCGGTCCGTACGTGAAAAGCTTGGCGGCCGGGTCGGACAGGATGTTGGTGACCAGGTAGGCGGCGCGTGGATCGATGACCTGCTCGCCCTGCGGCACCTTGTAGTCCTCGAGCACGTTGCCTTCGGCGTCGACGATGCGCGTGACCGCCACCAGCGGGATCTTGAGCCCGTTGTTCGCCAGTGTGGCGTAAACCTGCGCCATATCGATCGGCCTGACTTCAGCGCCGCCGAGCGTCAGACTCAAGCCGAAGAGCTTGCCCGAATCAGGTCCCCAGGTGCTGATACCCAGGTTTGTGCCGTTCTGAATGGCGCTGTCGACGCCGATGTAATCCAGCGTTTTGACGGCCGGAATGTTCAACGAGTTGCCGAGCGCGCTGCGGATGGTTGTCTGGCCATGGAAGATGTTGTCGAAGTTGACCGGACACCATTGATGAACAGGTGTATCCCGCCAGCACGACGGGTTATCGTCGATCGTAGTCGCAGGCGACCAACCTTTCAGGAAAGCCTCAGAGTAGATGACGGGTTTGATCGATGAGCCTGGCTGACGCTCGCTGGTCAGGATGTTCACCTGGCCATCGATGGACTCGTCGTTGTAATCAAGGCTGCCGTTGAAAGCCAGGATCTCGCCAGTCTTGGGATTGACAGCGATCTGGGCGGCGTTGGTGGCGCCTTGCGTCGCAATCGTCGGCTTCGAGTCCCGCAGCACCTGCTGCATTTTCTCGTTGTAGTCGAGATCGAGCGTGGTGTAGATCTTCAGGCCGCCTTGATACAGCGTCTTGGCGCCGTACTGCTGCTCGACGACGTCGCGAATGTACATGACCCAGTGCGGAGCTTTGAGCTCAACTTCGCGCGTCTTGATCTCGAGGTGCTCGGCATACGCGTCGCGCGCCTGCTGCTCGGTGATGAAGCCGTGCCGCGTCATTTGCTCGAGAACGTATGCCTGACGCTCTTTGGTGACGATCGGAATGCCGTCGGCGGTGCGCTGTACGTCGCGGCGCGTCGGGTCGTATTCGGACGGCGACTGCACAAGGCCCGAGATCAGCGCGGCTTCGGCCACGTCGAGGTCACGCGCGTGCTTATCGAAGTAGCTCTGCGCGGCCGCTTCCACACCGTAACTCTGGTTTCCGTAGTAGACCTCGTTCAGGTACATCTCGAGGATGTCATCTTTGGGCAGCTTCTCGTCCAGCTGATAGGCGAGGATGATCTCGCGCAGCTTGCGCGTGATCGTGACCTGCCTGCGCTCCTCGGGCGACAGGATCACGTTGCGCACGAGCTGCTGGGTGATGGTCGAGGCGCCAGTCTGGGTGGTGCCGCTACTTGTCAGCAACGCCGATCGGATGGTGGCACGCAGGTCAACACCTCGGTGCTGGTAGAAGAACGCGTCCTCGGCCGCCAGCGTGGCGTCGATCAGGTTTTGCGAGATCTCGTTCAGGGGCACGACCGTCCGTTTGCCGCCGTCCGGGTCGTAGAACTCCCAGAGCAGCTGGCCCTTGCGGTCAAAAATCTGGGCGGTCTTGAAGCTGGCATGGTTGCTGATCTCACTCAGCGAGGGCAGGTCACGGGTCAGCATGGCGTAGCCGGTGGCGGCGCCCTGGAGCAGGATGAAGATGCCCATCAGGCCAACGCCGATCATGGCTACCAGCAGGCCTGAGCCGATCATCAGCGGCTTTTTCAGCCGTCCGTTGTCGCTTGCGCGCTCGCGGTACTCGCGCGCGACCTGGAGCTTGTACAGGCGCTGCAGCCGCTCCTGGGCGCGCATCTGGGCGCGGCGGCGAATGTCGAGCGAGTGCCCGTTGCCGTTCCGGCTCAGGTCGCGCCCGTGATCGTTTCCGTTGCCGTTACCGAACCGCTGCATTGCCCCGCTAATCCTCGCCCGAGGGCCGGCTCATTGGCAAAGATGATGCCACACCCCTGCCGGGTATTCCCCGGAGGGGACCCCTAGGAAGGCGGCCGAAAACCTCGATTAGAAAGTTGTGTGCCTGCCGCCTTCCTAGGGCCAGTCTGTCAAATGAAGTTCGGCCGACTGCGACTCGTGCCGAAAAGCGGCTTGTCGGCCGAACTTCTCGACTAGGGGCGTGGCGTTACACGGACGGTGCGTTCGTTCGTGTAGCGCACCAGGCCGGCTGGGGCGTTGGGGATCTTCTTGACGTAACGACGCGGGGCGACATCTACCTCTACGGAGCCGGCGGTGCGCGCGGCGGAGTGCCACGCGGCGAGCCGCGCCGCGCGTTCCACGATCTCGTCGGGTGCCGTCGACCCGTTGGTGCGCAGAATGACGTGCGCCCCTGGCACGCCGCGCGCGTGTAGCCACAGGTCATCCGCCTGGCCGACATCGAACGTCACGGACGCGTTTCCAGCAGCGCTCGTCCCGACCAGCGCCTCCCACCCCTCGCCGACGCTGATTCGGCGGTACGGTTGCGTTCCGCGTTCCGCGTTCCGCGTTCCGCGTTGTTCGTTCCGCGTTCCGTGTTGTTCTCTGGACCTTGGCCCGGTCCTGGCTCGGGTCGCGGGAGCCTTCGTGCCCGTGGCGGCAGCAACCTCGCGGCGAAGCGCGCGGATCGCGTCCATCTCATCGGCCACCTCCACGAGCGTCCGCAAGTCGCCAAGGTGCTCTGCCGCCTGGCGCGCTTCGGACAGCAGCGCGGGTACGCGCTCCTCCGCCTCGCGCGCCTTGCGGTAGCGAGCAAAGTACGCCTGCGCATTTTCCACTGCCGAAATGCGCGGATCCAGCTCGACACGCTGGCCATCCACCAGAAGCTCGCTCGAGCCGAGGGGCAGCTCGGCCTGGTGAGCCAGAATCGCTTCGCCAGCGCTGCGCAGTGGGTCGCGCTGGTCCTGGCCGGCGGCAAGCTGGTGTTCGAGCGCCGCGATACGCCGTTCGAGCGTGTGCGCCGCGCGATCGAGCGGGACCAGCAGCGCCTTGCGCTCCGCGGCCAGCGGGTCGCCGCGTCGAGCTGGCCCAGCTTCGGCCAGCCGAGCGTAATACGCCTGCATCGCATCGCTGATTGACGAGAATCGGGTCAGCTCCGAGCCAGCCGCGGCAAGATGACGCAGCTCGTAGGGCGCGAAATCGATCGGCCGCTCGGCATGGAGATCGCTCGCGAGCGTTGGCTGCCACTCGTGTGTCTCGACCACCGCCAGGAACTCCTGCGTCGCCCGCGCGACGACCGACCAATCGACCGCCTGCAGCGGGGCGTCGGCCGCGCCCGCCACGCGGAAGGCGAGCTCGCGGGCGGCCAGTGGCGAGAGTCCCGCGACCCGCTCGGCGAGGTACTTGGCCAAAGTCGGCTGTGCGCGCGCTGCCTCGGCCAGCGACGCCGCGGAGATCTCTTCGGGGAACAAGCGCTCCTGCGGCGGCGGCGGCTGATACGGCAGGTGCGGTAGCACCGGCCGGCGCGGATTGCGACTCGGCGGCGTGCGCCGCGCAGCGTCCATGATCGTACCGTCGTCGTCCACAAGCACGAGATTGCTGCGCCTTCCCATCGCTTCTACAATGAGCAGCACCCTGTGGAGCCGGCCGGAGGGGTCGCGTTGCTCGCAGACCAAC
>VBGG01000518.1 GCA_005883405.1 Chloroflexota bacterium
CAGCGGGCCGCTTCAACTGGCCGCCATCAATGCTTCGCGCCGCATCCAGTCCAGCGTGCGGGTGCTCCAGCCCAATTACACAGTTGCCGCTGGCGATACGCTCGGCCAGATCGCGGCACGCTTCAGCACCAGCGTCGAGCGCGTCCAGGCGCTGAACAACCTCGCCGATCCGCGCGCCCTGCGCATCGGCACGAAGCTCGTCATTCCGCCGCCTCTCTAGGGCGACGCGGGGCCGGCCACAGAGGCGCGACATCAGGGTGCCTTCGGCTCCGACTCGACCGCGCCGCGGCTCGCCGCCGCGCAGCGCTGCGAAGCGCCGAGCATCCGGGCGCGGCTGGGTCACGCTGATTGTCCTGGCGTTGGCCGCGGTCGTCGTAAGCGTCGGTCCGGGCACGATCCGCGAGCTCGTCTCGGGGGTCACGTTCGTTCGGCCGCCGGCGGCCAGCATCCCTGCCCCGATCTTGCACACCGAG
>VBGG01000519.1 GCA_005883405.1 Chloroflexota bacterium
CTGGAAGTGCTGACGGAGGAGGAAGCCGGTCGGCTCGATCCCGACCTGCGCCTGGCGATCCGCGCGGAAGGCTGGACAGACGGCAGCGGCGTGCTGCAGGGACGCGTCGGAGATCAGCTGGCGGTACGCGAGCTGACCCGCCTGATGATCCAGCAGAGCGACAACATCGCGGCACTGGTGCTGATGGACGCGGTCGGCCTGGAGAGCGTCAACGGCATGGCCGAACGCCTCGGCATGCGCGCGACCCGTCTGGTTGATCATCGCGCTGGTGAGCCGGGCGACCACACCACCTCGGCCGGCGACATGGCGCACCTGCTCACCGGCCTGGCCACCGGCCAACTGGTCAGTCAGCGCGTCGCCGAACAGGCATTGAGCCTGCTGGAGCTGCGCCAGTCGGTGAGCTGGCTGGGCGACGATCTGCCGTTCTGGGTCAAGGTGGCCCACAAGTGGGGCGACCTTCCCGAAGCCCGCAACGACGCCGGCATAGTGTTCACGCCCCGCGGCAGTTACGCCATCGCCGTGCTCACCGAGAACGGTCTGCCCGACGAATCGGCCAGGGCGATCGCGCGCATCTCGCGGGTCGTGTACGACTACCTCGGCAACCACTAATTGACGCTCGTGCAATTGGGCGCCAGGGTCGGGGGAGCCCACGTTCCGCTGCGCTCCACGGGGTAAACCTGCGGCCCCCCCACCGCATGATGGGCTTCGCCGAGCGCGGCGACGACCCGGAAGCGCTGCATTACACGAACCTCAAGTAAGCCCCCCGATACGCAGCGCGACCCGCCCGGCCCGCGAAAAGACGCTCGGCCTCCTGCGACGCGGGCGGTCGCGAGGCAAACACTCAGCCGCGAAACGACGCGCTCGGCGGCGAGGCTAGCTGGGCAATCGGTGCGCGTCGTCGGCCGAGCGCGACGCGGCCTGCGCTTTGAGCACCTCGTAGGCTTGCTCCAGGCGGAGCAGCTCGTGTTCGAGCGCGGCGGCATGCGCGCGCTCGGCGTGCAGCTCGAGGTCGCAGCGCTCCAGGCGGCGGTGTTCGAGGCGGGCCTCGGCGTCGCGCTGCTGCGAGCGGCGGCGTTCGTCCTGTTCGACGCGGCGTTCGCCGCCGCGCAGGCCGTAGTCGAGCAGCAGCCGGGCGAGGGTGAGCGCGGCGGCGATGATGGCGCCGCCGCCGATCGAGTGCCAGAGGAAGTCGGAGTCCATGCGCGGTGCGCCCCCAGTGCAGCCAACTCATGCGCTCAAGATCGTGAGCATAGAACGCATGTGCTAGCATTGTACGCGCTGACTCCCTCGTTGTACAGTATTCTGAGCAAACTTCAATCGAGCAGCGCGGCGCTCGGGACGCGCAACTAGCTTCGTATCCTGAGCGAAGGCCCGTACCCCGAGCGGCCCTGAGCACGACTGAGCGAGTGTGAAGCACGACTGAGCAGTCCTGAGCGACGCTGAGCAGTGCTGAGCAGTGCTGAGCAGTGCTGAGCGGGAGGGGTAGTCCTGAGCGGTCTTCGAATAAATCCCGAACGGTCGTGAGGTAGCTTGGTATCCTTAGCACAGTCTGGTGGTAGAGACCGATCCCCGCACGGTCGGCGATCCGCGCGTCCTCGGCCTGCGCATCGCCACGCTGCGCCGCGCGCACGGCCTGAG
>VBGG01000516.1 GCA_005883405.1 Chloroflexota bacterium
CCACGCCGATGATCGGCGCGTTCAACTGCCCGCGGCGAACCATCGCCTGCAGGGCGGGGAAGATCTGTTTGTAGGCGAGGTCGCCGCTGGCGCCAAAGAACACCAGCGCGTCTGAGGTATCGGCCACCGGTCTCAGTCAACCCGCTGCCGGCAAGTTCTTCAAGTCTGGCACGCGTCCTGCCGGTCACTTCGGGTAACGCAAGGAGGTCAGAGATGCTCTGGTACTGTCGGTTTTCCTGGCACTCGGGCACCACCGCCAATGAGGTGCGCCGGCGCGTTGTTCAGCAGCACGAGGCTGGTACAAACCACCCCGAGCAGATCCGCGGCTGGTACAACCTCGCAGGCGGCGGCGCGGGCTTCCTGATGATCGAGACACGGGATCCGCGCGAGCTGAACGAGATCATCGAACCGTATATGGATTTGATGAGCTTCGACGTGCACGCTTGCTACGAGCTGCCGTATCAGGAGACGGTCCGCGCCTTCCAGCAGAAGCTGACCGCGAGGGTCTAGAAGCCGGGCCGGGCGTCGCGCGCCTTGTCAGTCCTGTTCGTCGGCAGGCGGGGGGACGATTCCCTGGGTGAGCAGAGTCGGCAACGGAACGCCCTCGTTGAAGTAGGCTGCCGCGGTCGCGTCGCGGACGCGGCGCAGGCGCGCGATCTCCCCGGCGCTAAAGCCGACCTGACTCAGGCGCGCTTCATCCGCGCCCGGCCAGGGCGGGGTGAGCTTCTCGGTCAAACCCTCGACGCTCTCGAGGAGTCGCCTGACCTGCAACGTCCGCTTCTGGCGGGCGTGGGGGTTCGGCCAGGCGGACTGCACGTACACCGTGCCCGTGAGGCTCACCGTCCAGCGCCAGTCGCAATCGGCGCAGACGAAGTACGGACCCTCGCGTTCGTCTCGTGTTCTGGCGCAGCGGGGGCAGGCGGACGTCACGGCGGCGGCCAATATCGCAGACGATCGCGAGTCTGTCCAGCCCCGACGTCGGAAATCGACCGCCTCTCAACCGGGTTGTTCGGAGCCGTTTCTGAAGCGTCTGGGCGCGGGTTCGCGGCCCGGCGGTTGGCTCGGCCGCGGGCGGGCGGGAGCAGGCGGAATTGGCCAGCTCACTGGGCGGGCCGCGGTGAGCGTGAAGGGCAGTCCGTGATGGCTGGTCTCCATTGGTTCGCCATCGCGCAGCTCGTACACCGCGCTCGCGTGGGTGGTGGTTATCCGCAAGCGCCGCTTCCGATAGAGGAGGTTGAACACCAGGCGGTCGATCCCGGCGGGCAGTCGCGGCGCGAAGCACAGGCTGTCACCCCGAGGTCGCAGCCCGCCGAAGCCGGCCACCAGCGCGATCCAGGCCCCCGCTAGCGCCGCGATATGCACGCCGTCGCGGGTATTGTGCTCCAGATCGTGGAGGTCCAGCAGCGCGCTTTCGCCGAGATAATCGTACGCGAGATCGGTCTGGCCCACCTCCGCGGCGATCACCGCCTGCGTACCCGCCGAAAGCGATGAGTCGCGCACGGTGATCCGTTCGTAATAGTCGAAGTTGCGCGCCTTCTGCTCGTCGGTAAAGACGTCCGTGCGGAGCAGCATCGCGTGTACCAGATCAGGCTGTTTGACCACCTGCTTGCGATAGAGATCGAAATAGTGGTAGTGCAGCAACAGCGGGTAGTGATCGGGCGGAGTAGCGGCAAAGTCCCACACTTCGTGCTCGGTGAACCCCTCCGACTGCGGGTGCACGCCCAGGCGCTCGTCATACGGAATGAACATCGCTTCCGCCGCCAATCGCCAGGCGCTTGGCTCGTCCGCGGCAACCCCAAGCTCAGCCGCCCGCTCCGGGTGTCGCGCGCAAGCATCGGCGGCCGTGCGCAGGTTCTGTTCGGCCATCAGGTTGGTGAATACGTTGTTGTCGGCCAGGGCGCTGTACTCGTCGGGACCAGTGACCCCGTCAATGCGGAACCTGCCCTGGGTGTCGGTGTAGCCAAGCGAGCGCCATAACCTGGCCGTGTGCACGAGCAGGTCCAGCCCCGTTTCCCGCTCGAAGTCGTCGTCGTCGGTGGCGTGGACGTAGCGCACGACGGCGTCGGCAATGTCAGCATTGATGTGGAAGGCAGCGGTGCCCGCGGGCCAGTAGCCGCAGCACTCGTGGCCGTCGATGGTCCGCCAGGGGAAAGCAGCGCCCTCCAGTCCGAGAACTCGCGCTCGTTCGAGCGCGATCGGCAGCGTCGAGTGTCGCCAGCGCAAGGCGGACGCCGCCGCGGCCGGCATGGTGCGGGTCAGAAGCGGCAGCACGAACGCCTCGGTGTCCCAGAACGCATGGCCGTCGTAGCCCGGGCCGGTCAGGCCCTTGGCCGGAATCGGCCGGTCCTCTCCGCGCGCCGCCGCCTGGAGGATGTGAAACAGCCCGAAGCGAACGGCCTGCTGGACCTCGTCGTCGCCGCGAAGCTCCACATCCGCTCCCTCCCAGAACTCGTCCAGGTAGGCCCGCTGCTCGGCTAACAGGCCGTCCCAGCCCGTCTTGCAGGCGGCCTTCAACGCCGCGAGCACCTGATCGCTCAGCGCCTGACGCGATCTGTGGCGCGACCAGCCATACGCCAGAAACTTGACAATCCGCAGGCGCTGGCCGGCCGCGAGGCGGGTGGTCACCGTCACCCGCCCCGTATCAGGTGCCGACTCGCAATCGGCCTCCGTTCCCGGCGGACCTTCGATCACGTGGTCCATAGCGGCCGCCACGCCCAGGCCACTATTCTTTGTGCGATGCACCAGCTTGGCTCTCAGGTCGCGACAGCTGAATTCCTCCGACAGCAGCGGCGCCTCCATGGCTGCCGTGCCGCGCGGATCGGTCGTAAATGGCGGAGCTGGCAGCGGCTCGTTCGCGATCAGCTCCGATTGCACGACGATGCGCGCCGCGTTGCCGACCGGTTCCACTTCGTAACTGATCGCCGCGACCGAGCGTTGTGTGAATGACACCAGCCGCACGGACGTCACGCGCACCATCTGGCCGGCCGGTGAAGTCCACTCCGCTCGCCGCTCCAGCGTACCCGCGCGCAGGTCGAGGATCCGTTCATGCCCCGTCAGCCGGCCGTACCGAATGTCGAATGGCTCATCATCCACCAGCAAGCGGATGAGCTTGCCATTGGTGACGTTGATCACCGTCTGGCCGGACTCCGGGTACCCGTATCCGGGCTCGACGTACGCCAGTGGCCGCAGGTCGTAGACCGAATTCAAGTACGTGCCCGGCATGCCGCTGGGCTCGCCTTCGTCCAGGTTGCCGCGCAGACCGATGTGGCCGTTGGCCAGGGCAAAGATCGACTCCGTCTGCGCCAGCACATCCAGGTCCAGCGCGTCCTCGCGTATTCGCCAGGACTCGACCGCAAACGCGGGATGACGGATCATACGCGATCGAGCAGCTCGGCCAGATCGCCGACGACAATGTCCGCTCCGCGCTCGAGGAGCGCCTCTCGCTGACCAACGCGGTCCACGCCGACGACGAAACCGAAATTCCCCCCTCGACCGGCTTCCACTCCAGCCAGTGCGTCTTCGAACACGGCCGCCTCCGACGGCGCGACATTCAGCCGACGCGCCGCGGCGAGATACGTGTCGGGCGCCGGCTTGCCCTTCAGCCGCTCTTGCTCGGCGACGACCCCGTCAATGCAGACGTCGAACTCATCGGCGATGCCGGCGGCCTTCAGTACCTCGTGGGTGTTAGCGCTGGCGGACACCACCGCACGGCGCAGACCCGCCTCGCGGACCGCGCGCAGGTAGCGCAGTGATCCGGGGTAAACCTTCACACCGCCGGTGCGCAACCGCTCCAGCAGGATCGCATTCTTGCGGTTGGACAGCGCGTGGATCGTCTCCACTTCGGGCGGATCGTCTGGTTCGCCTTCGGGAAGCGTGATGCCTCGTGACTGCAAGAAGGTCCGCGTGCCGTCGGCTCGGGCTCGGCCGTCCACATATAAGTCGTAATCACGCACTGGGTCGAACGGCGCGAAGGGTGTGCCCGTGCGCTTTGCCCATACAGCGAGAAAGGCGTCGAACGTGTCCTTCCACGCCGCCGCGTGGACCGTGGCTGTCTCGGTGAGTACACCGTCGAGGTCGAAAAGACAGGCGCCAATACCCTCTGGCAAACCGAGCACATGCCGAGTCTACGACTCCGACTTACCGTGGCAATTTCGCTGCCAACATTGGGTGTCTGGGCGGCGGAATAATGGGCTTGCCAATGCACGCCGAGCCCGCTGCAGGTCAGGCTGAGGTGCCGAGTCGCATCGTCGTCCTCGGTGGGCTGAACGCGGATCTCGTCGTCGCCGTGCCGCGCCTGCCGCGACCCGCCGAAACGATCATGGGCGAGCGCCTGCGCACGTTTGCTGGCGGCAAGGGCGCCAATCAAGCGGTCGCCGCGGCGCGACTCGGCGGCGCCGTCAGCATGGTGGGCCGCGTCGGCCAGGACGCGTTCGGCGACATGCTGCTGGAGTCGCTCGTTGGCGACGGGATCGACACCACCGCCATCGGCCGCGACGCCGAGGAGCCGACCGGCGCGGCGCTGATCTTCGTCGAAGAAGGCGGCCAGAACATGATCGCCGTCGCCCCGGGCGCCAACGCAAAGGTCGGCCGACAGGAGGTCGATCGCCTGGCCACCTTGCTCGATGCAGCCAGCGTCCTGCTTGTCCAGCTCGAGGTCCCACTGATGGCGGTGGAGGCGGCCGTTCAGGCCGCCCGCCAGGCTGGCGCACGTGTCATCCTGAACGCCGCGCCGGCGATCTCGAAGCTGCCTGACGCGCTGCTGCAAGCGGTGGACGTGCTGGTGGTCAACGAGGTGGAGGCGTCGAGCCTCTTCGGGCGTCCCGTCGAAAGCCAGGACGAGGCCGCGGCCGCCGGGCGGGCCGCGCTGGAGAACGGCGTCGGGGCAGCCATCGTGACGCTCGGCGCCGCGGGTTCGGTCGTGGTCGATCGCAGCGGGGCGTCGCCGATCGCCGCTTATCCAGTGGTCGCGGTCGATGCGACCGCGGCGGGCGATGCGTTCGTGGGTGCGCTCGGCGTGGCGCTCGGGCGCGGCGCGGATCTGCGGTCCGCGGCGCGTCTGGGAGCAGCCGCGGGCGCCGCGGCGGCGTCTCGCCCAGGTGCCCAGAGCTCCTTGCCGCGCCATAATGAGATAGAGGAATCTCTCGAGCGCGCAAAGCCCCAGCAAGCGGGACCTAAGTCTGACGCTGGCTAGGCCCACCGCCCCTGGGGATAGCGTGCGCCCAAAAGTAAAATCGCGTTCGCATGACTGTTGCAACCGCCGCAATTCGAGCCGTACACTGGGACGGCACGGCCATCCTGGCCAGGTTCCGTGTTGCGCCGCGGTGGTCGTTGGCGCGACAGTATCTGGTCGCCAGCTTGCTCGTGGTGCTCACCGGTGTCGTGATCACCGGCGCCTGGATTGGCCACCAGATCGAAGCGAGTGTGCTCGACCGCACCGCCGGGATCTCCGCGCTCTACATCGATAGTGTGGTCAGCCCGAATCTGCAGAGCCTCGCCCAGGGCGATCGCTGGCTCCCGCAGAGTGACACTGCCGCGCTCGACCACCTGTACTCCGAAACGGGCCTGGGCCAGGGCGTCGTGCTCTTCAAGATCTGGTCGCTCGACGGACGGGTCCTGTACTCCCCAGATGTCGCGGTCGTCGGCCGACAGTTCCCGCTGGACACTGGCCTGACGCAGGCGATGCACGGCGAGGTGGCCGCCGACATCAGCAGCCTGGACGAGCCGGAAAATACGTACGAGCGTGCGCGCTTCAGCCGCCTGGTGGAGGTATATGCGCCAGTTCGTTCGGTCAGCGACGGTCGCGTCATCGCCGTCAACGAGTTCTACCTGCGGCCCGACGCGCTCGATGCCGACATTCGCGAGGCCCAGCTTCGCTCGTGGGCAGTCGTCGGCGGTATCGGGCTGTTCACCTACCTCATCCTGTCGGGCATCGTGAAGCGCGGCAGCGACACGATTCGCCGACAGCAAACCGAGCTGCAGCGCCGCCTGGACCAGAACGTGCGGTTGCACGAGCGCGTGCGTCAGGCCGCGGGTCGGACCACGGCCTTGAACGAACAGGCACTCCGCCGCATCAACGCCGACTTGCACGATGGGCCTGGACAGGCGCTGGCACTGGCATTGCTGCGGCTGGACGCGCTCCAGGCGCCGTGCGAAAGCGACGACGGCACGCAAACTCGCGACGACTTCGCGACGGTCCAATCGGCAGTACGTGACGCGCTCAGTGATGTTCGGGCGATCTCGGCCGGCTTGCGGCTGCCCGAGCTCGGGGCGATGTCCGTGGCCGAAGTCGCGGTGCGAGCGATCGACGATCATCAACGCCGCAGTGGCGTGACGGTCGGCCGCCGGCTCGAGGGGCTACCCGAGCACGCGCCCCTGCCGATCAAGATCGCGGTGGTGCGGACCTTGCAGGAAGCGCTGTCGAATGCGACGCGACACGGCGAGGGTCGGGGCATCCAGGTGTCTATGCAACGCGAGGCGGACGCCCTGCGCCTTTCGGTCGAGGATCATGGCCCCGGTTTCGACCCCCAAGCCGCCGACCGCTCTGGACACCTTGGACTGGCAGGCATGCGTGAGCGCGCCGAAGTGCTGGGCGGATCGTTCGAGGTAGTGTCGGCGCCAGGCGCCGGCACCGCCGTGATGGTGCGGCTTCCGTTGACCGCGCGGGTCGTCGTATGAGCGAAGCGATTCGGGTAGTCGTCGCCGACGATCATCCGCTGTTTCGCGAGGGCGTAATCAACTCGCTCCGCTCGATGCCCGACATCGTCGTCGTCGCCCAGGCGTCAGATGCTGACGAGGCGGTGCGTCTGGTGCGAGAGGAGCTGCCGGATCTGGCCCTGCTCGACGTGACCATGCCCGGCGGAGGCATCGAAGCCGCCCGCAAGATCGCCGCGGCATGCCCGGCGACGCGTATCGTCATGCTCACGGTCTCGGAGGACGAGGACGATCTGCTGGCAGCCATGAAAGCGGGCGCCTCGGGGTACGTGCTCAAGGGCGTCTCCGCGCGTGAGCTGGCGGGTGTGGTTCGCTCGGTCAGCGCGGGCGAGGTCTACGTGGCTCCGTCATTGGCGTTCGGGCTTCTGCGCGAGATGTCGAAGCCGCGCGCGAGCGACCCGCTGGCCGAGCTGAGCGGTCGTGAGCGCCAGGTGCTCGAGCTGGTGGCCAACGGCCTCAGCAACCAGGAGATCGGCTTCAAACTCGGCCTGGCGGAGAAGACGATCAAGCACTACATGACCAACATCCTGACCAAGCTGCAGGTGCGCAGCCGCGTCGAGGCAGCCTTGCTTGCCGCCCGCGTCGGCCTCGGCCAGCCCGGCGGCGGGGCCCGCTAGACTTCGCTCCCCCAGGATCGCCGTCCTCTGAGCCGCCGCCAGGCGTCGATCAGACCACCCGGCAGCAGCAGCACGATCAGGATGAACAGCACACCGAAGATGATCTGGTGAAACTGGGTGAATGAGATGGCCAGCCCTTCGCGCACGAGGATGTAGAACAGCGCGCCGAGGAAGGGCCCGAGGGTGGTGCCAACACCGCCGATGAACGTGATCAGCAGCGCGTCGAACGTCCAGCTCGGCTCGAACACGAACTCGGCATAAAAGCTCGCCTGGTGCAGCGCGAACGTGCTGCCCGCCAGACCAGCCAGAAAACTGCTCGCCACCAGGGCGACGAGCTTGTGGAGGAGAGGATCGACGCCCGTTGCTCGGGCCGCCTCCTCATCCTCACGAACCGCTGACCAGCCGAGCCCGAAGCGCGACCTGATCGACACGTACGCGAAGACCATCGCCACCACCGCCAGCCCAAGCGCCAGATAGTAGTGGCTGAGCACGTCGTATTCGGCGGTGGCCTGCGCAGGCAGTGCGTTGATGTTCGGAAAGACGTTGCTCACGGCGATGCGCAGGGCCTCGGCCAGGCCGAGTGTGCCGATCGAAAAGTACGCACCTCGTAGCCGGAACGTCGGAATCCCGATCACCAGCGCAAACAGCGTGGCCGCGACGCCGCCGGCGAAAAACGCGAACGGGTACGGCCACTGTCCGAGCAGCCACAACTGCCGCGTGACCATCACCCCGATGCCGAAAAACGCCGCGTGGCCCAGGTTCACCTGGCCGGTGAAGCCTCCGAGCACGTTCCAGCTCTGCCCGATTGCCACGTACAGCAGGACCAGGAAGAGCAGGTTGAGCACGTCCTGTCGACCGATGAGCGCTGGGACGACCAGTGCCGCGGCCAACGCGGCGAATCCGACGAGGGCCCGCAGTCCGACGGTTTGCCCGATGCGCTCAGGCGCGGCGAGCGAAAAGGCCATTCGGGCGAAGCAGCAGGACCACCACGAACAACACCAGGCCGACGACCTGCTGATATTCGGGGCCGATCCAGAGCGTGCTGAGGTTTTCGACGACGCCGAGAAGTAGACCGGCCAGGAAGGCGCCGGAGACGCTGCCCATGCCGGCCAGCACCACCACCACCAGCGCCTTCAGGGTCCAGGCCAGACCGATGGCAGGCGAGATGCTGAACGTCACCAGCACCAGAGATCCCGCGATTCCAGCCAGCGCCGAGCCGATCGCGAACGTCAGCAGATAGGTCCGACGTACATCGACCCCCGCCAGGGCCGCGGCTTGCCAGTCGATCGCCGTGGCTCGAATGGCCATGCCGAAGTAGGTGCGCTGCAGCAGCACGTAGAGCACCAGCACGACCAGGGTGCCTACAACGAATGTCGCGAGGCGGGTGTACGGAAAAACGACGCCCGCGAGCGTGATCGCACCACCCGCGTAGGCGGCTCGGACGGAGCGCTCGTCCGCGGAGAAGGCGTACAGCGCCAGGTTCTGCAGCACCAGGGCCAGGCCAAAACTGATCAGCAGTGAGTTCTTGATGCGCTGCTCTTCGGCAAGCCGCTCCACGAATTGGAACAGGAGCGTGTTCAGCAGCAGGCCGAGCCCGAACAGGCATACGGCCGACAAAGCCACCGAAATGTAGGGGTCGATGCCGGCGAGGGTGAAGCCAACATAGCTGGCGTACCCGCCCAGCATCAGCAGCTCGCCGTGGGCCACGTTGAGCACGCGCATCACCCCGAAGATCAACGTCAACCCGACCGCGACCACGCCGTAGTTGCTGCCCACGAACAGGCCGAATGCCAGCTTCTGGGCGATTACCGTCGGATCCAACGCAGTCGCTCCTCCGCTAGCGCCGCTCCCCGCACTCGAGCCCACGGCCTGCTCCGGCGTGGCACCGCGCACCGTCCGAACCGCGGGGCCGTGATCCGCCGCCGCCCCGCATGGCCCGCCCTGCACTGCCTCATCACGGCCGCACTACCGCCCTGTTCCGCGTCCCGCCGCCGCTCCGCCCGCCCCGCCTTCATCAAGCTCAGCGTAACCACGAAGCGTCACGCAGGGCGTCACGTGGAGCGTCACGTGGGCGTCATGCGGGCGTCACGCGCGTCACAATTTTGCGCGGTATGCGAAATCTGCGGGCATCTAGCGCTGGGCGAACGGTTTGGCGGGGTACTGGATCTGACCGCCCACCTGGTCGGGGGGCCACACGGTGACCTGCTTACCGCTCTGCCACTGCTCGTAGATCGTGACGACGTTACCGGTGCCGTCAGGATTGAAGGTGACCGGACCGATTACCGACGATGTCATATTCGTCGAGGCGAGTGCTGCTCGCAGGCTATCTCGGTCCAGCGCATCGGCGCGGGCGAGCGCGTCGGCAAACACCTGGACGACCGCGTAAGCGGCGCCCACCACACCTTCGGGGGGCTTGTTGTAGGCAGCTTGATACGCCTTGACCATGTCTGCGTTACCGGCGAACTTCAGGTCCGCACCCCAGCCCGGTGCGCCGACGGTAAAATCGCCGTCCTTCCCGAGCGCCGTGGACCAGGCGCCGGAGTCCGAGGCGCGGATGATGTTGAAGAGCTTCGGATTGACGTCCAACTCTTTCATCTGTTTGACGATCGCGATGCCGTCCGGCGGCGTAGGCACCATCAGCACGGCATCGGGATTTGCGCTCTTGGCCTTCAACAGCATCGATGAGAAGTCCGTCGAACCAGGCGCATACTGCTCCTCGACGACGACCTCAAAGCCGCTGTGCGATTGCGCCTGCTGCTTCCAGCCGTTCTGCATCTCGGCGCCCCAGTCCGTCTTTTCGGCGAAGATCGCCACCCGCGCCGGCTTCGGATTCAGCGTATCCATCAGGTCAAAGATCGCTTTGGTGAGCAGGGGCGACTTCGGAAACGGCGAGAACAGGTATCTGTACCCCTGCTGGTGGATCGAGTACAGCGCAAACGCCACCCCGACATAGGGCGTCTTGTTCTTCTCGGCGACGGCCGCCGCGGCGGCGTGCAGGTCGCTGCCGAAGCCACCGAAATACGCCAGGATGCCGGAATTGTTGAGCGTCTCCATACGCTGCGCGGTCTGGTTCGCGTCCGAGGCATCATCGAGAATGTTGATCTCGAGGGGCAGCTTGCGGCCGAGCGCCTTGACCATGGCGCCGCCGCTGGAATTAATATCTTTGACCGCCAGCTCATAGCCGTTCTTGATCTGCTCGCCACCCGACGCATAGCGACCCGTCAGGCCGACGGCGGCGCCGACCTTGACGCTCGTCACCGCGTTTCCAGCGGCGGCGGCGGGTGCCTGCGTCGCGGCTGCGGCGGGCGCTTGCGTCGCGGCCGGCTTCGCGGGAGCCGCCGTCGGCGCCGGCGCGGCCGCCGGTTGGCAGGCCGCCAGGAGTGAGCCACCCAGCGCGGCGCTCGCCACCGCCATTCCGCGCAGCACGACGCGGCGCGAGAGACGGCGTGTTGCCGCGGCTTGATGAAGCTGCATGTGGTCCTCAGACATCGTTCCCCTCCTCCTGGAAACCGAATAGTAGTGGACGCGGCAGACTCAGGTACGGTATCCACCAGGCACAACCATGGACGAGCAGCCACGCCACGCAGAGGTGGCGATCATCGGCGGTGGTGTCATGGGCGCCAGCGTCGCCTACCACCTCGCGCTGCGCGGCCAGCGTGATGTGCTGCTGCTGGAGCGCGGCGACTTGTTCGGCCAGGGCGCGACAGGCAAGTGCGCCGGCGGCATCCGCTTCCAGTTCGGAAGCGAGATCAATATCCGCCTGTCGCTCGAGAGCATCCCCATGCTCGAACGCTTCGAAGAGGAGCTGGATCAGCCGATCGGATTGCACCACGGCGGCTACCTCTTCGTGCTCACGCGTGCGGCCGACGTGCAGGTCTTTCGACGCAATGTGGACCTGCAACGACGGCTCGGCGTGCCTACGGAGTGGCTCGAGCCGGACCAGGTCCGCCACCAACTACCTCTGCTGAAGTTCGACGATGCGCTGGGCGGCACGTTCAATGCGCGCGACGGCCTGTGTGACCCGAGCAGCGTTGTGAACGGATACGTCCACGCCGCTCGTCGGCTCGGGGTGACGTGCCTCACGAACGTGGAGGTCACCGGACTTCGCGTCACGCGCGATAGGGTGACGACGGTGGTCACGCCGCTCGGCGACATCGAGGTGGGCAGCGTGGTGAACGCAGCCGGACCTTTCGCTGGCGAGGTGGGTCGGATGATGGACCTGGATCTGCCTATCGTTCCACTTCGGCGTCAGATGCTGGTGACCACACCGCTGCCGGAAGTGCCGCCGGATTTCCCGTTCGTGATCGACTTCGCCACCGGGTTGTACTTTCATCGCGAAGGTCCGGGCATCATGACCGGCATGGCCAATCCGAGCGAGCCTGTCGGGAGTGATGAGCGCGTCGATCTCGCCTGGGAGCAGGTCCACCTGGAGGCTGCTGTGCAGCGATTTCCGCTGCTCGCCCAGGCCGGGCTGGCGCACCACTGGGCGGGGCTCTACGAGATGTCGCCTGACGCCCACCCACTGATCGGGCGGCTCGAGCCGATCCAGAACGCGTACGTGGTGGCCGGCTTCTCAGGTCACGGCTTCATGCATGGGCCGATCGCCGGCAAGCTGCTCGCCGAGGTAATCCTCGACGGCAGCGCCTCGAGCCTGGACATTGGCGTCCTCAGCCCGACGCGTTTCGCACTTCACTCCGCCGCGCCCCACGAATACAACGTGGTCTGAGAGTTTACGCGCGGTTGGCGCTGTTCCAAATGTCGGGAACCGGCTGCATTACGCGTGGCTGGCGGTTGGGGTCAGTGAGCTGCTCCACCTCGGCGGTGTACTCGACGGTGTTGCCCTCCGGATCGTGGTAATAGGAGAAGAGATTGTTACCGAAAAGGTGACGGCCCGGACCCCACACCCGACGGATGCCGCGTTCACCGGCGTAGAAGACGGCCTTGAGCCACATTGCACGCCCAGAAGCTCAGCCCGCCGATGAAGCGGTCGGTCAGCTTGAAGCCCAGCATCTCGCGGTAGAAGCGCTCCGAGCGTTCGATATCGCCCACGTTCAGCACGACGTGGTTCAGATCCTGAGGCTTCACATCGCGCGGGCCGAAGGGGTCATGGACGCGGTCGACGCCCGCGACTAGCTCCACCAGGAAGCCGTCCGGATCTTTGAAGCGGATGGCCTTTGCGATGCCCGGCTCGAGCTCCTGCGCCGGCGGCGTCACCACCTCGATGCCGCCGGCCGCGAGCTCCTCGTACGCGCGGTCGACGTCCTCGGGGGCGGCCACCTCGAGCGCGACGTGATGCAGGCCGGGCGTTGGCTGCTCGTGCAGGGTCAGCACGTGGTGGGCCGGCCCTTCGGCGCGGAAGAACATCTCGCGGCCGAACTCGTCGATGCGTTCGAGGCCCCACTTGTCGTTGTAGAACTCGGCCTGGCGGCTGAGATCGGTGGCGTTCAGGCCCACGTGGGCCAACTTGACGACTCTGACCATGGCTGCGACGTACCCCGCGCTGTGGAGTCTACCCCGCGCGTTGGCGCGCTTGCCGCCACGTGAAGTCGTAACAACCCTTCACTTCAGCGTAACCATGTAAGCGCCTCTCGTTCCCGAAAGTTAGCGCAGTCTGGCACGCCCAATGCTGGCACCACCTCGCGTTTGCTGGTCCGTTCGCGATCGACGCGAGCGGACCTGGCGTCGCTGCGTCCGGGCAACTACACGTGTGTCCGCGAAAGGGGGTGGTTCCGCACACTCACGCAGACTCCGCCGGGTCCGCTGCACCCACCCCTCTTGGATCCGCCACCCCGCTCTCTCAGTGCGAGGAGCTTCTGATCGATGGACGCGTACTCAGCACGACCTTCTCGATGCTCGGTCCTCCGCATTGGCCGTCAGCCGCTCGTTGCCGGTCTCTTCAGTCTCGGTTTGGCGCTGACCTGGTTCCCGCCCCCCGCCGCTACGGCCTCAGCCCCGCTGGATCAGTTCTGTGCGCACATCGAGCGCGACATTGCGGCCCCGCTTCCGCTCCATCCCATCTGGGCGTCATCCGGTCTCCAGATGCAGTGCTTTGGGCCCCAGTCGACGCGAGGAAACGGTACCAGCAACGGCTCAGCCTTCGGCTCGAACGTGGACGCGGCCAATCCGAAGGAGGATGTTACGCCCTCGGGCGTGCAGGTATTCGGCCAATCCGAGACCTCCATCGCGAGTGTCGGGCCCTACGTGGTCGAAGCCTGGAATGACGCCACCGGACTGATCGCGCCGTGCGGCTCGCAGATGTTCAAGGAGGAAGTGACGAGCTACGGCTTTTCGGCCGACGGCGGGGCCTCGTTCACCGACGAGGGCGGTCTGCGCAACGATAATTGCACCACCTCCAGGTTGTTGGGCGATCCAAGCGTGGAAGCCTGGCAGCCCGGCGGCGCGGCGTACTTCTACGTCGGCAGCTTGTACGACTTCAACGGGTTGTCCGCCGTTAGCGTAAGTGCTTGCAAGGCAAGCGGGTCAGGCGCCTCTGCGAGCATCGCATGCGGTACGCCCACGAACGTCGCCACAGGCGCCGTGAACTTTGATGCTTTTGGCGTCCCCACCTCTATTGACTTCCTCGACAAGCCCTTCATGTCGATAGATCCGGTGCGCGGGCGCCTGTACGTGTCCTATACGAGGTTCACTTTCGAGTTCGTAGGAGCGGTGCTCTCGCAGATCGAGCTGGCGGTGTGCGACATCGGCACGCCCAGCGGGGGCACAACTCCGTCCGGTGGCACCGCCGGCACGCCGGTCTGCTTCCCAGGCCAGTCGCCCGTGCCCTATCTGGTGGTGGCGCCGCCCGACCCCCAGGGCTGCGAGAACCAGGGCGCCTATCCAGGCGTGGACGTCACAACAGGCGACGTCTATGTTGGCTGGGAGTTCAACTGGGGTACCAACCTCAACAACTGCACGAGTCAGCCGACGCAGAACCGCGTGGCTTTCGTCCCGTTCGCCTGTCTGACGCCCACGCCCGTCTCGCCATGCGTCACGACGCCGTCGACCAGGGGGGTCAATGTTTTCTCGTTGGCCGCGGCGAATATTCCAGGCTACAACCGCTTCCCGATGCAGGACTTTCCGCGCATCGCGGTCAGTCCGCCCAAAGGCACCGTCAGCATCGTCTGGAACGACACGCGCGAGCACGCCACCGGCGATATCTTCCTCCAGAGCTTTGCCCTGAAGAGCCTGACGCCCGTGCAGCTCACGCCGGTACGCGTCAATCCGGCTCCCGTTCTGCCGGAGTGGCACTTCATGCCCGCGCTCCGCCAGGCGGACGCCAACGGCAACCTCAACGTGTCGTACTACGAGCAGCGCGACACAGCTACGTGTACCTCGTGTACCGACACCTTCGCGGTGCTGAATCTGTCTCCGTTGACGATGAGCTCGGGAGATAGCGTCCGCGTGACCAACGTGACCTCCAACTGGGTCGGCACCTCGTCGGACGTCGTTCCGAACTTCGGTGACTACACCGACAACTACGTCCGCGCGACGCCGGGCAATCCGTACAACGATTGTCAGCTGTTCGTGGCCTGGTCGGACGGACGCCTCAGCTTCCCGAACCCCTTCGAAGCCCGCCTCGGGAGCTGCGCACCGGCCGACTGACCCGACTCGGGTGGGGCCGCGAGGCGCTCCGTCCCCACCCGAGTCCAGCTCATCCCGCGGTTGCTTGACCGAGCCTCGCTTCGTACAGCCGGACGTACAGCTCGAACGCCGCATCGACCGCCGCCCGGTCGCCGCTCGCCACCAGGTCCAGCAGCAGTCCGCGTGTCACCGCGACACCAAGCCGCGCGTCGGCCCGCGCCGTCTCCGGTGGCAGCCCGCGACGCACGCCGTATTCGGTCAGCGGCTCCACCCATGCGTCGACGATGCGGTCCAGAAAGCCGGTCGTACCCGGCCGAGCCTGCAGGGCCAGGCCGTACAACTCGAAAAACAATCGCACGTTCTGCTCGAGCCTCGGATCGCTCACCCGCCGCCAGAAGGCCAGCGCCGCCTCGGCCGGCGGGACCGTCAGGTCGGCGATGAAGCTGGCGAAAAACTGCCGTCCCTGGGCCTCGACCTCCTCGACGATCGCCACCATCAGCCCTTCTTTGGAGCCGAAGTGGTAGATGAGCATGCGGTGACTGGTGCCGATCGCGGCCGCGAGCTCGCGCAGGCTGAGATTGCCGAGACCGTGCGCGGCAACGTAGGCCATCGCGTCGCTCAGCAGGCGCTGTCGCGGGTGCGGCCGAGGCTTGACATCGCTCTGTACCATCTGGTACACATAGCGTACCACACGCTACGTCAGGCGGGATACACGATGGCCTCCTACGAAACGTCGATCAACATCGCGGCAACCACCGATAAGGTCTGGTTCGCCATCGAGGATGTCGAGCGCTGGCCGCGTTGGACCGCGTCGATGACCAGCGTCGAGCGCCTCGACCGCGGCCCACTTGCCAGGGGCAGTCGCGCACGGGTCAAGCAGCCGACGCTGCCACCCGTGGTTTGGACGGTGACTGACCTGGAGCCGCGGCGTTCGTTCACCTGGACGGCGAGGAACCCCGGCATCACCAGCGTCGCGGCCCACCAGCTCTCACCCGGGCCTGGCAACACCGTGAACGTGCGGCTGTCGGTACGTCAGACTGGACCGCTCGCCCCGCTGCTGGGCCTGCTCGCGTCGGGATTGACTCGTCGCTACGTCAACATGGAAGCCGAAGGGCTGAAGCGGTACTGCGAAGCCGATGCTGTCGCGTCGCCCTCGTCTTTGTCAGAAGCTCATCGCGCGCCGGCCTGATCGGCGGCCAACAGTCCGCCACGTTTGAGCATGAAGGTGGGCTATGTGCCGGTGCTGCAGATCCTGCGCGACCTGTACGTGCAGCCGCGCGGTATGCAGCGCTTCCAGAAGTACGTGGCCACGCTGACCGGCGGCACGCAGGACGTGGTATTGCCGATCGGCGTCGCGAATCCGATGGCCAAAGAGCACGCCGTGGCCAAAATCGACGAGCTGCTCGCGCTCGGCGCCGAAACGATCGGCGCGGCGGCCGCCGCAAACGCGAACGAACGCTTCGAGCGGATTCCGCTCGCGTTCAGCTCGGCGTCTGCTGGCGGGACAGCAGCTGAGGGCGAGCTCAAGGCGTCCGTTGTCCTGGCCGACGACGTCGGTGGCGGCTGGACCAACCGCTACACGACCGAGACCAGCGTGCGGTTTCCGCGCCGAGGAGCTTTGAAGCGACCGTTTGCGACGGCGTTGGTCTGGACTTCCGAATCGCCGACGCGCGAACGCCTGCGTCAAGAAGTGCTGGCGGCGATCTATCGCGTCGCGTACCAGCAGCGGTTCGGCTTACCCGCAACGCTCGCCTCAATGTTGGAACAGGAAGGCCTGGCTGGGGTTTTCGCGGATGCGCGGCCGTCACTTGCGACCGACGAGCTGAACGCCGCGCGAGACATCATCGCCAGGCTGGGTGCCGAACCGGCGTATCCGTTGGCCTTCGCCAGCATGTACGGTGACGCTGCCGCCGATCAGCTGGGCTATCGAGCGCTGGGCCTGCCGCCGCGTGCTGGATTCGAAGTCGCCCTGGCAGGTGCGCTCGAGCGGCGCATTGAGCCTGTCAGGGTGCTCGAATGATGGGACTCACGCGCGATCAGCGGGTGCTGGTGCATCAGGTTCTGTGGAGACGCCGCCTGGTCGCTGGACTTTTCGTGCGGTACGCGTCGCCAGTGGTCGGCTCGGTGCTGGTCCTCCGCTTCGCCGACGTGGAGCGGCTCTCCAGCTCACGAGGCGGCCAGTACGTCTTGCAGCACATGCCACCAGCCATGGTGGCGCTGAGACTGGCCGGCGACACACTTATGGCCGTCGGTGCCTGGAAGCACCGACCGGTGTGGCTGGCGGTCGGATTGCTGCTGGTCGTTCTGGGCTGGTCGGACGGCATCCTCCACGGTGTACGGACCGTCTGACCTCCCCACTATCCATTCTCCCACACAACCACTGGAAACACACCGGCCCGGAGGCGCGCTATCGATCGTGTCAATCGGCCGATTCGCCTGGCCTGGCGTGGAGCTAGCGTGGCGACGCGGGAGATGTGATGATGACGCTGCGCGAACGACTCTTCGCGACGGGCGAGGTCGCCATCAACTACGCGGAGGGATCGGCGAACGGTCCCGCCTTCGTGCTGCTCCACGGCGGGTCGGCGCGTTGGCAGTATGGTCGAGACCTCCTCGAGATGCTGGCGGACGATTGGCACGTCTATGCCCCCGACTTCCGCGGCCATGGCAAGTCGGGCCGGGTGCCCGGCGCGTACATCCTGGCTGACTACGTCCGCGACACCGCGCATTCCTGGCGGGCGTCCTGGCCCAGCCCGCTGTGGTGTACGGGCACTCATTGGGCGGGGAAGTGGCCGTTATGTTGGCAGCCCAGCACCCCGAAGTGGTACGGGCGGTGGTGGTCGGGGACGCCCCGTTATCCAGAAACCAGCACGCCACGGAGGAGCCGGACCACCGCGCGCAGAACGTGCTCTGGCACCGGCTGGCGGGCCGCCCGGCGAACGAGATCGAACCCACGCTGCGCGAGATGGCGATCCGACTCACCGTGTTGCAGTACTCGAAATGGCCAATCTCGTCCGAGAAAGCTACGTTGCATGAGTGCGCGGTCCACGGGACGCGGGTGTCCTCGCTAGACGTGCTGTACGCCGGGTGGAATGCCGCCGGCAGGCTGGTGCACGACGTCGCCGTCGGGTCGTACTTGATCTGCGCGAAGCCGTTGCGCACGCTGTGGGTGGCGAGCGAGGAAGCCGTGGACGGTGGCGCAGTCGTAGTCGTACTGGTGCTTGGTTGGCTCATGCGGCTTGGGCTCAATCAGCAGGGTGCCGGGGAAGCCAATCTTGTGCTTGTGCTCGGCAACCAGCGTCAGGAATCGGGCGAAGTGGGCCTCTTCCTGCGCCAGGTCGGTGTTCAGCAAGGTCTCATAGCCTTCGGACGTCATGATGTCGATGCCCGGCATCGTCTTGCTCATCGCGCTCTACGCCCGGACGGGTCCAAACATCTTCGCCGCGATGTCGGTGTTCGGGCTCCTCATCGCGCTGTCGTTCTTCCGCCTCGTGCGCTCCATCGTGCTTGGCGTACGGAACGAAGCTCTACGTCGACGCCGCGAAGGTGGTCGGGCTGTCGGACCTCAGGATCGTCGGTCGACACGTGCTGCGGGCCGTCCGCGCGCCGGTCATCATCCAGAGCGCGTTCGTCCTCGTTTGCGTGAGGTTGTCAGGGTCGACGCAAGACGCCCGCACCGGGTGGTCGGCAGGCCGAGCCATATCCTGGCGCGGGTGACGACGGGTTTCCTGGCGCTGGTCGGGGGCGACGAATTCAAGCCGGGCAACGAAGAGCACGACCGCTTGCTCGTCGAGCACCGGGGACTGGGGCCGGCCTACGTGGTCCCGACGGCGGCCGCGCGCCAGCGGCCCGACCTCGCCGTCGCGACTGCCCAGCAATGGTTCAGGGGTCTCGGGCTGGACGTGGTAGAGCTGCCGGTGCTGAGGCGATCGGACGCCACGTCGGCGAAAAATGTGGAGCTGGCCGAGCGGGGCGGCCTTTTCTACCTGGCTGGCGGCGACCCCGGGCTCGTAGTTGACGTCCTTCGCGACAGTCCCGTCTGGCGGGCCATGGCGGCGGCCTGGCGGCGCGGCGCCGCGCTCGCCGGGTCCTCGGCCGGAGCCATGGCGCTGGCAGAGTGGACGCTGATCCGGAAGGCCTACCCGGGCCACGCCGAGCGCCGCTACAAGCCGGCGCTCGACCTTGTCCCGCGAGTGGCGGTCGCACCGCACTTCGAGACCTTCGGCCACCGCTGGGTCGAGTCGGCGTTGGTAGAACCGCCCGACGAGCACGTGGTGATCATCGGCATTGACGAGCGGTCGGCCGCGCTGTGGGATGGCCGCGCGTGGACCGCCCGCGGCCCGGGCTGCATCACGGTCGTGACCAGGCGCGATCGCGGCGTCCACCAGCCGGGGACGCCCGTGCAGCTACCCACCCCGCGTGCTGGGCCCGACCGATAAGATCCAGTGGTCACGGACGAGTCGTGGCGTACCGTTGGGCTGCGCGTGCATTGCTGCAGCGGGTTGCCAGTGCTGTCGTCAGCATTGATGGACAGACAGTCGGCGACGTGCTCGGCAACAGCCACGAGTTGATGACCATCTACGACCAGCATGCCTCGGACGCCAGCCGTCGCGAGGCTGGTGTAACGGCAGTACCCGGCCAACGAAGCGGAGCGGGAGATGGGATTCGAACCCACGACCTACTACTTGGAAGGCAGCCGCTCTAGACCAGACTGAGCTACTCCCGCGTCGTTTGGTGCCGCCACACGAACGTGCGATTGCGGTGGCAGTTTGAGCATACAATATCGCGCTTCGCGACTTCCTCGAGGATTCGGCGATCGGATGCACGCCCGGCCATTTGGCATACGAGCGCGCGCTTCGTTGCGGGCTGCCGATGGTCGAACTCCATCACGAACGGCGGAAAGTCACCTCCGCAATCAAGGCGAGGAACACTGCGAAGACGCGTCAGCAGTTCGACCTGACGAAGTCGGATCGCCGTTTTGGCACCTGATCGTGGCGAGTCGCCGCCTTTTGGCCAACTCCATTGGAAGGATGCGCGCTGACGCTGGGTCCTGAGGCGGTGGCAGTTCGCGCACACAACATCACACTTAGCGACCTCGCGCGAGGGGGTTTCTTCGGACTTCAACTGGCACTTACCGGAGAGCGAAAGACTTCGTGGTCGGGTCTCGATGGTCGAAGTCCATCATGTGAGGCGGAAAGCCTCTACGACAATCAGCACGCGGCACCCGTCGCAAGGTGTTGAGAACATCCGCCGCCGCACGCTGGCGGGACGTAACTCGGCGGATCTCCGACTCTCGGTGCGACGCGTAGTACTGACCGTTGTACGCACGTTGCTGCTAGACCGCCCAGGGCACCCTCTATTATAGAACAAAACCACGGCCTGGCGGCTACCGTCGTTTCCTGAGGGAGGTCGTGCGAGGGCGTCGCATGCTCGCAGCAGCGCGCCGGGCGGGTCAGCGGGGTCCGGCCGCCATGGCCTGGCGGCATAAGCCCTCCCGGTATGCGTGAACGCGCCAGGCCCCACACGGAGCGAGCTCGCGTCCAATCGACCGCGTCAGGCTGGGGCATCTTCGTCGCGGTCTGGGTGCTCGGTGGCTGTACAACCTGCGCAGCGGGCCAAAGGCGGAAACCACGCCCGCGAATGCGATGAGGCGCGTGCCCACTTCCAGCTTGCCTCTTGTCCAGCCATATACGCGGCCAAGTTGGTCGACCGGCGTACGTGCACAAGCAGCGCAAGCGCCCGAAGCGCAAGAGCACTCATATTTCTCGATCATTCCATCGCACCGGTTCGTCGAACGGCCGCAATTCGAGTAGGGGAAGGATTGCGGCCGGCGGGAAGTCGATCCAATTCTCGACCGGGGCGCGCTCCGCGTGAAGGTGACGATCGAGGAAACGCTGCCAACGCCGGAGAGCGTCTGTCGCCTGCTCCACACTCAACGATCCGTCGTCAATTGCGTCGGCGAACTCGTCGAGATCCAGCATTCGGTAGTGCCGCCCGTCCATCGGCACCACGACGTCGATGAAGAGATCCCGAAAGATATATCGGTCTCCATGTTGTTCGACGGTCACGAGATCGACATACCACGTGCCACTTCCCTCAGCCCCGCGGTCGACAACAGTCCCGTCCGGCTTCGTGTGTCGGGCCCAACAGGGATTCGCGAAGCTCACGCCGAGCTCGAGCAAGACGAACGTCCTCTCAACGAGTGTTCTTCCCGGCCACGGCTTGAAGGAATCGGGTAACTCGAACTCATACGCCACTACGCCTGCATGCCGAGCGCCCGGAAGTGGGCCGAAGAGTCGTTCGAGGCCGTGACGCCCGCGCATGACCTCGACCGGTTGATTGAGACTGCTCAACGCGTGATCCGGGGGTATATGGTCCGGCTGGTTCATTGCATTCATTCTGGTTTACGCAGTTGCGCCAGACCAATATGGTGACTTATGGCGCCCCTTGAAGTTGCACACGGCCGATCCGCCATGGCTCCCTTTGGCGCGCTGCCCGACACGACCGTATAGCTCGGGTGGCCCGTGTGGGAACCCAACCCGGCGACGGAACCCCCAGGATGTATCTGCGCGACCGTCAAGGCAATATCCGCTACCTGGCGGCAGTCGATGCGAACGGCGACCCCTCGCTCCAGCTCTTGGACGCCGACGGCAACGTCATCTGGAGCGCCCCCTAAATGCTTCCAATTTAGAGGAAGTGTCATCCTGAGAAAGGAACCCATGGGCTCCGCTCGCAGGCTCGCTTCGCGCAGGGCAGGCGACGAAGGATCCGCTTCCTGTTGCGAGCGTCGGAGTCGCGGATCCTTCGCAAGCTCAGGATGACAAATCGTGAACGAGCCGGGTAGATCAACCGACGACACGGCTGCACGCGAGATCGGAACGCAGCTCTCCAAGCAGCCCGGTTTCGACACATACACCGTCGTTCGTACAGCCGAGCGCGAGGTTGTTGTGGTGACGGTCTTCGACACGCGTGACGAACTCGACTCAGCGATGCATTACGTGAACGAACGTTCGACGCGTGAAGGACACCGCAGCACGCCGTCGGCGGCCGGTATAGTTGCACGTAACAGTGGCTACATGCGGCGAATATCGCGTCTCGCACGAACTGCTCAGACGAGGGCCTTCAAGCAGACTGAACGTGCCGGTAAAGTGTGATTATGACGAGTGTTAGATGCATCTATCACGAGCGTGTGGCAGACTGGGAGCAGCGGAAGGAGTCCCACGATGAAATGGGTGACCCGTGAACGGCCTAAAGTCGACCGCATCGCCTGCCCCTGGCTGATCAAGCGCTTCGTCGACCCCCATGGTATGCCCCAAGCGACCAGGTGCTGTCCGTCGCCGAGCGCGAGGGCGCCACTCCGTACGACATTCCCGACGCGGAGCTTGGGCACCATGGTGACGAGTGCAGCTTCGATGCGATCGTGCGCAAATACAAGCTGGAGGAAAAGGACCCGGCACTGGCGAGACTCGCACTCATCGTCCGCGGGGCAGACACCCAGCAACGCGACCTGACGCCCGAGTCGCGTGGGCTGGTCGCGATCGCTCAGGGCTTCAGCGAAGCGTATGCAGACGATCACGAGCAGTTGGCCGCCGAGCTGCCGGTCTATGATGCGCTGTACGCGTGGTGCCGCCTGCAGGCGAACAGCGGCGGATGACCCTCGCTCTCCGCGGACAGGTGCGTCTGCCCGCGCATACTTCGGGCGGGTTCGACCACGGCGACGTGCACACCAGGACGGGCCGCGTGTTCGTGGCGCACACCGCGAACGACACCGTCGAGGTGATCGACGGGGAGCACATGACGCTCGAGCAGACACTGGCAGACTGTCCACAAGGGAGTGGTGTGCTGTGCACTGTGGAGGAGCCGGCTGTCGTCTTCGCCGCCGCGCGGGGCGACGGAAGAGTGATGGTCTTCGACGCCGAAACGTGCGATCTGGTGCGGCGCATCCCGGTCGGACCCCGGCGAAACGGCCTCGCCTGGGACCCGGTCCATAGCCAGTTACTGGTCGCGGACGTCGAGGACCACGGTGCGCGACTGGTAGATGCAACCACCGGGATTTGCATCGCGTCGGTTGGCCTGCCTGGCCGACCGCGGTGGTGCGTGTACGACGGGCCCCGGGACCGCTTCCTGGTCAACATTCGCGAGCCGGCGTGCGTAGTCGCCCTGGCCGCCACCACACTCGAGCCGGTGTCCCGCGTCGATGGCTTTCCCCAGGGCCCGCACGGCCTCGATCTGGACAGGCCTGGGGAGCGCGCGTTCGTCGCATGCGACGCCGGCGTTGTCGTCGCGCTTCGCGCTGGACCTCACCACCGACCGCGAGCTCGGCCGAGTGCAGATCGCTGGCGAAGCCGACGCGATCTGGTACAGCGCTGCTGCCGACCGGTTGTACGTTGCGATCGGAGAGCCCGGCGTCATCGATGTCGTCGATGGGCGCGCACTCGCGGTGGTGGACCAGGTCACCACCGAGCAGGGTGCCCACACGACCGCCTTCGACGCTCAGCGCGGGCGACTGTACGTGTTTCTGCCCAAGCTGTGTCAGGCGGCGATCTACGCAGAGATCTGATCCGGGCGCTCCGGCTCGGCAGCCGACTCGAGCGGGAGGACAGGTCAGGTCAGGCTCGGCGAAGCGTCACTTCGATCCCACTGCCCAGCGGCACCGGCTGGCTCTGCGCGTTGGGATGGGACCGCGCCTTCTGGACATAGGCGTCGATTCCAGGCATACCCGCCCCTCGATAGGGAACGTTGTCGGCGACGATCAGTCCGCTCCAGGGCATCGCCCTGGATGACGTGCACCGTCCTCTCGAGACCGGCTTGAGCAACGCGCTGGCGGATACGCTCAGCTTTGGCGGGCACGTTCTCCAGGCTGGTCAGCAGTCCGCCATGTGCTTCCACCGCCTCGGCGAGCCAAATCGTGGAGTAACCAAATGAGCATGCGCTCATCCAACGGCCGCGCCGGGCCGTACTCCCCGTTGGACTCGGTCAGTCGTTGCTGTTCCAGTTCGTCGAGCGTGTCGCGGATTGCGCTTCGCATAAGCGAACTTGTTTTACGTTGCCGGGGTAAGGGGGTCGAGAGCAGCTCAGATCGGGTTGCGCAGATCCTGAAGCTGGAAACCACCGAGTGGAGGCAACCGCCAGGCCGCGCTCGCGCAGTGATCGTCGAGTGAACAGACGATGTCCATGCGGTGCGGTGTTTCCAGGAAGATGACCTCCAGTCGCAGCGTCTTCTGGTCAGACCAGCCACCGGCGGCCGCGACCGGAATGCCTTTTCCAAACGTGTCAGCCGGAGTCGAGACAGTCCAGCCGCGCGTGCCTACGGCAAGGCTCAGCGCGTTATCGACCTCGTTCAAGGTGACCTGCAACCCCGCGGCGCCGCGTTGCAGTCCGATGGAGGTCAGTGTTGGCTGCGTTTCGGGGTCACCGTCGGCGGACGCCACCCTGAACGGCTCGCGCATCCAGCGCTCCCAGTCTGCTGGCTCCGCGTCAGCCTGGTAGGCAGCCAGCTCGAGCCCGCGGAGTCGAGACGCGAGTTGCTCCTGCGAGCCGATGTCCGGGGCGGACTGGCCCAGCGCCGGAATGAGATGTGCCCACATCGCATCGAGCATGGCCTGCATATCGCGCGTCGAGGCGGTGGTAACCACTACAGCATCCTGTTCGGGCAGGATGACGCAAAACTGTCCGAAGGCACCGTCACCGCGGTATCCGTGGCGGGACATCCAGAACTGGAAGCCGTAGCCCTGACGCCAATCCGGATCCGGTCGATTGGCGTTGTCGATCTGCCTGGAGGTGGCGTGGGCTACCCAATTCTCTGAGATCAACTGGGATCCGTCCCACCTACCGTTCTGCAAGTAAAGCTGTCCGAGCTTGGCAATGTCTTCAGTCCGAGCGTGCAATCCGGTAAAGCCTTGCTCACGGCCCGGCGGGAAGGTGTGCCAGCCGACCAGTCCGATGCCGAGCGGATCGAACAGGCGGGGTCGCAAGTATCGGGTGAGCGGCATCCCGGCTTTGCGCTGGATGATGCTCGCCAATGTGTATGTGCACGGCTGGTTGTATGCGAACACGGTGCCCGGCGGCCGATCCGGCGGGATGAGCAGGAAACCCCGAACCGGCTCGTTCGAGTCCAGAGCGACCGCCTGGCTCCAGGTCTCCTGTTCGTGGCCGCTGGCCATCGCGGCGATATGCCGTATGCGCATTGAGCGACTGCCGCCATCCGTGATGTCTGCCTCGAACTCGGGGAAGTGCGAGACCACGGTGTCGTCGAGGTCCAGTAGACCCTCAGCCGCGGCGAAGGCAGCCGCGGTCGAGGTGAACGACTTGCTGAGCGAGTACAGACGATGGGGCCTTTCGGCGCTGAAGGGACGCCACCAGCCTTCAGCCACCACGTGCCCGTGTCGCACCAGCATGATGCTGTGCATCTCGATGTCAGGTCGAGACTCGAGTGCGTCGAGGAACGCGAGGACCCCGGCTGGGTCGACGTGCTGCTCGGCGGGCGAGCTCCGCGGCAACGATGCTGGCACGAGCGCCAGTCTAAAGGATCACTGCGCGCCAGTGCCCCAGCGCACCCAGCGGCCGTGTAGCGGTCACGAAGCTGGCCAGTCCGTCCGCCTCGCGGGCCCGCAAGGCCCCGGGGAGCGGGCTGGACACGTCATGAAGAAAAAGGACTGCTTCGCGCAGCGGGCGGTCGTCGCCGGCTTCGAGCACCTCGGCGAGCGCCGATGCGCTCAGAAAAACCAGCTTCAGACGCTCGGCTCGCAGGTGCTGTCTATCGTGGGCGATGGTCAGGTTCGTGTCTCGTAAACCCTGGCCTACGTGGCGTGCCAGAACCGCAAGACACGCCAGTGCCACGTCCGGCGGTCCAATCAGTAGCGCGCTGCACGATGCATCCGGCACCAGCGGCAAGTCCGCCAACACCTCCCGCACCGCCGCCCGCGCCTGCTCGCCGACGCCGAGCGTGACGAGACCATCAAGGTCCATGTGCAGCAACTCTCGCGGAATACGAACGACGCGCGGCTCCACTTGTCTGTAGCACTACACGGGTTTGGCGCAGTCTATCTCTTGACGCGACGCACCTTGCCTAAGCCGTCGATGCCGCCCGTCTAGCGTGAGCCTGGCGTGCGTACATCCACCGGGCGGGCGAGTGGCCGGAGCGTCATCGGCATCGTGTGTAGCACGGCTACCGCTCGGGGCGTGTCGGGGTCTGCTCGCCGACGAGCTCGTAGAGGTGTTCGGGACGGCCGGTCGAGCCGTAGCGCAAATCCAGCGTGGCCTGACCGCGTTGCTCCAGATACTCGAGGTAGCGCCGCGCGGTGCCGCGGCTCACGCCCGTCCTGTCGGCCACCTCCTGGGCGGTCTGCGGCGCGTGCTGGCGCATCAGGTCGCGCAGAATCAGGTCGAGCGTCGGGCCATTCAACCCCTTGGGCACGCGACGCGCTCGCTCGTCGCGAAAGCGGCGGTAGGTCTCGAGTGTCTGGGCGAAGCGCGCGAAATCGAAGGGTTTGACGATGTAGTGCAGCACACCGCCCTGCATGGCTTGCTGGAGTGACGGCATGTCCTTGGCCGCGGTGACCATGATCACGTCCACATCTGCCCCGTCGCGTCGCAGCTGCTGGAGGACGGCCAGACCCGACTGATCGGGGAGGTAGATGTCGAGGATGACCAGGTCCGGGCGCTGGCGCTCGATGGCAGCCAGAGCTTCACCGCCGGAATGAGCGATCCCGACGACCTGGAACCCGGGCACGCGTGCCGTGAAGTCGGAGTGGAGCTCGGCGACCATGAAGTCGTCGTCTACCACCAGCGCGCGGATCATCTCACCCGACCTCCCTGTTCGGCCGTCCCAACCGGCTGGAGAACGGGCACCGCCCGGGCCACACGCGGCAGCACCAGCTCGAACACGGCGCCATCCTCGTTGTGCACGCTCAGCTCGCCGCCCCACCGCGCGACCGCCCGCCGCGCCAGCACCAGGCCCAGACCACGCCCGCGGACCCCATCCTGTTTCGTGCTGAATCCCTGTTCGAAGATCCGTTGGAGGTGATCCGGGTGGACCCCCGGGCCGGTGTCGCGGACGCGCGCCTTGATCTCCTGGCTGTCATCGCCGATGTCAATCCGCACGACCCGCGCGGGCCGCCCCTCGACCGCATCGAAGGCGTTCTCGATCAGGTTGCCCAGCGCGGTCATGAGATCGTCGGCGCATTCACCCACCGGACCGAGTCGGCTGTCGGGTGCAACCTCCAGGGTGATTCCGCGCTCGGCGGCGACGCTCGTCTTGCCCAGCAGCAGGGCCGCGACCGCCGGTTCCTGAATGCGCTGGGGCAGCTCCTCGATCAACACCTGCTGCTGCTGCGTGGTGGCCCGAACAAGGGCGACCGCCCGCTCCGGCCGACCCATTTCGATCAAGCCCGAGATGGTATGGAGCTTGTTGGCGAACTCGTGGGCCTGCGCGCGCAAGGCGTCGAGGTGGCTCCGCGCGCCCGAGAGCTCGCTCGCGAGACGCTGGACCTCTGTCTGGTCGCGGAACGTGGCGATGGCGCCGACGAGCTCACCCCGCACGTGGACCGGCATGCGATTGACCACCATCACACGGCCACTGGGTGCCAGCAGCAGCTGGTCCTCCGCCGGCTGGCCAGTCTCGACCACCGCCGGCAGGCCCGAAGCGGGCACGACGTCACGGATGGAGTGGCCGGTGGCGCTGTCTTGCAGATCGAGCAAGCGGCGCGCCTCGTCGTTGACCACGTCGACCACACCCTCACTGTCGATGGCGATCACTCCTTCGCGAATGCACCGCAGCATCGCGTCGCGCTGCTCCAGGCGGGTGGCGATCTGGCGGGGCTCCAGACCGAAGATCTCACGCCGGATGTGGCTGGCCAGCAGCCACGAGATCCAGCCGCCGACGACTAATGCGCCCAGGGCGACGGCGCCAATCTGCGGCCAATAGGACTGCAGCAGATCCTCAGCGCTGCGACCCAGGATACCCACCGTCGCGACGCCAATCACCTGATCGGCGCGGTAGATCGGCACCTTGGCCCGGATGGCTCTGCCAAGGGTGCCCGTCTCATCGGTCGTGATCTCCGGGATGCCTTGCAGCGCCAGCCGGTCGTCGAAGGCAACGATTTCGCCGATTCGCTGCGGGACCGGGTGGGAGTAGCGGAGGTGATCGCGGTTGCTGATGACCACGAACGTCAGCCCAGCCCGCTCGGTAATCGCCTGCGCCAGCGGCTGGATGGTCGTGCTAGGGTCGGGGTCGTCGAAGGCCTGCACGATCGGCGGCATCAGTGCCACCGTCTGGGCGACGCTCATGACGCGGTCGCCGTACTCGCGCTCGATCAAACGAGCGAGGATCGCCAGATAGGCCGCGGATACCGCGGCCACGACCAGCAGGACGATGCCCGCCTGAATGGCGAGCACCTGCGCCCGAAGCCCGAAGCGCACACGTGGCCGCACGGGTTTCCCTACCGACCAGTGTAGGCGGCCCCGTGGACACTATGGACAAAACGGACCTTATGGCGAATTTCGCCGCTGTTGACGCAAGGATGTACGCGCCAGGGGCGACCAGTCTAGGCTCGCCACATGTCCTTCTCCACCGCCACCCATCGCCGAAAGCCGTTCTACGCTCACCTGTACGTGCAGGTGCTTGCCGCCATCGTGGTCGGCATCGCACTGGGCGTTGTCTATCCGTCCCTGGCCAAGGAGATGAAGCCGCTCGGCGACGCCTTCGTGAAGTTGATCAAGATGATGATCGCGCCGATCGTCTTCACCACCGTGGTCGTCGGAATTGCCAGGATGGGTGACATGAAGGAGGTGGGCCGCGTCGGGCTCAAGACCCTCCTGTACTTCGAAGGGGTTACGACACTGGCGCTGATCATCGGCCTGGCGGTGGCCAATCTGCTGCGCCCGGGCGCGGGTGTCAATGCCGACCCGGCGGCTCTGGACCCGAAGGCCGTGGCCTCCTATACCAGCGGCGCCCAGCAGCTGCACGGGGTCGACTTCCTGCTGAATATCATCCCGACCAGCGTCGTCGATGCGTTCGCCAAAGGCGACATCCTGCAGGTGCTACTGTTCGCCGTCCTGTTCGGCCTGGCCCTGGCACGCTTTGGCGACTCCGGCAAGCCAGTGGTGGATTTCCTTGACCGCGTTGGGCATGCCCTGTTCGGAGTGATCGGGCTGGTTATGCGCATCGCGCCCGTTGGCGCATTCGGCGCGATGGCATTCACGATCGGTGCCTATGGCGCCGGGTCGCTCGTGTCGTTGGGCAAGCTGATGGCAGGCGTCTACGCCACGTCGTTCCTGTTCGTCTTCGTCGTGCTCGGAGTGATCGCGTACCTGACCGGCTTCAACCTGTGGCGCTTTCTCGCGTACATCAAGGAAGAGATTTTCCTCGTCCTCGGGACCTCGTCTTCCGAATCTGCCTTGCCAGGCCTGATGAAGAAGCTCGAGCATGCCGGCGCCGCCCGAACTGTGGTCGGTCTGACTGTCCCGACGGGCTACTCATTCAACCTTGACGGCACGTCGATCTACCTTACGATGGCGGTAGTGTTCATCGCTCAGGCATTCAACGTCGACCTGCCGCTCGGACAACAAGTGGGCATCCTGGCGGTGCTGCTGCTGACCTCCAAGGGCGCCGCGGCGGTGACTGGGGGTGGCTTCATTACCCTGGCCGCTACGCTGGCGGCGACCGGCACGCTGCCGGTCGAGGGACTGGCGCTGCTGGTGGGAGTCGACCGGTTCATGAGCGAGTGTCGGGCGATCACCAACCTGATCGGCAACGGCGTGGCGACACTCGTGGTCGCCCGCTGGGAGGGCGCGCTGGACCGCGGCCGCCTCACCGCCGCCCTGAGCAATGAATCGGACCTCGTTGTGGATGAGCGGCCCGCGGCGGTACCGCGGGTTCAGCCGCTGGCGGTGTGACACTGCGATGGTCCAGCCGGGGCTGCGTGAGCGTCCATTCTCGGTCGGGCGGGGCCCAAGCGGCCCCGTCCTGCAGGTACGCGCACGTGGCCTCGACGTGCTGACCACGCCACTCCTGAATCGCGGCACGGCGTTCACTGCCGAACAGCGCGAGCAGCTGAGCCTGACGGGCCTGCTGCCGTCTGCAGTGTTGTCGCTGGCCGATCAGTCTCGTCGAGCGTACGCCCAGTATCAACGCCAGCCGGACGACGTGAGCAAACACATTGCGCTCACCGCGCTGCACGACCGCAACGAAGTGCTGTTCTACCGGCTGGTGTCTCAGCACCTGCGGGAGATGTTGCCGATCGTCTATACGCCGACGGTCGGAACGGCGATCGAGCGCTACAGCCAGGATTACCGGCGCCCGCGCGGCGTGTACCTGTCGATCGATCAGCCGGAGGCGATCGAAGCAGCGTTCCACAATTTCGGGGCCGGGGCAGACGATGTGGACCTGATCGTCGCCACCGATGCGGAGCAGATCCTGGGTATTGGTGATTGGGGTGTTGGAGGGATCGCCATCTCGATCGGTAAACTTGTCGTGTATACCGCCGCGGCCGGCATCGACCCGCACCGCGTGATCCCGCTGATGCTCGACGTCGGCACCGACCGCCAGAGCTTGCTGGACGACCCGCTCTACCTGGGGAACCGCCACCAGCGAGTCCGAGACGAGCGCTACGACGCGTTCGTGGATGCATACGTCGAGACCGCCACGCGGCTGTATCCCATGGCTGTGTTGCACTGGGAAGACTTCGGGCCGGCCAACGCGCGGCGCATCATCGAGAAGTACCGCGACGAGGTCTGTACGTTCAACGACGATATGCAGGGCACTGGCGCGATCACCCTGGCGGCCGCGCTGTCGGCGGTGCGAGTTTCGGGCGTCCCGTTGCGCGAGCAGCGCATCGTCATCTTTGGCGCGGGTACGGCGGGTATCGGCAATGCCGACCAGCTCCGCGCAGCGATGATCCGCGATGGGCTGTCGAACGAGACAGCCAGTCGCCACTTCTGGTGCGTCGATCGGCCCGGGCTGCTGACCCAGGACCTGGCGTCCACCTTGCGCGACTTCCAGATGCCGTACGCTCGATCAGCCAACGACGTAAACGGCTGGGCCCGCACCGGGCCGGGCGGTGGGATTGATCTGGCCGAGGTGGTGCGCCAGGTCCACCCGACCATGCTGATCGGCACATCCACCGTCGGCGGCGCGTTCTCCGAGCCGATCGTGCGCGAAATGGCTGCGCATTCCCAGCGGCCCATCATTCTGCCGCTTTCCAATCCGACGCCGCTGGCCGAAGCTACGCCAGCCGATCTGATCCATTGGACCGAGGGGCGCGTGCTGGTGGCAACTGGTAGTCCGTTCGATCCAGTGACTTACAACCACGTCACGCATGTCATTGGCCAGGTCAACAATGCGCTGCTGTTTCCTGGACTTGGGCTGGGCACCATCGTCGCCCGCGCGAGTCACATCAGTGATGGCATGCTCGCCGCGGCAGCCGCCTCGGTGGCTGACCTGGTGAACGTCAGTCAGCCCGGCGCGGCGTTGCTGCCGCTGGTGGAAGATCTGCGCGAGACGTCGGCCGCGGTCGCGGTGGCGGTCGCCCGGACGGCGATCCAGGAAGGCCTCGCCCGCGAGAAGCTCGGCGATAATCTCGATCGCGCGGTGCGCGACGCAATGTGGCAGCCGGAGTACCCAGAGATCGAAGCGGTCTGATCACCCATTACCGGCGGCCCCGCCGAAGAGCATGTCTGAGATCACAAGGCGGCCGGTGCCCGGCCAAGCGGCGTCGTCGCGGCTGAGGCGAAGTGCGATGATGGACTGGTGAGAGATCAGATCCATGGATAAGTCTCAGTTCGGGGTGCAGCTGTACACGCTGCGGTCAATTACCGCCACGGACATGCTTGGCACGCTGGGTCGCGCCGCCGAAGCAGGTTACGGAGCCGTCGAGTTTGCCGGCTTTGGCGGGGTTCCCGTCTCAACGCTCCGCGCCAGGCTCGATGAACTGAACCTCCGCGCGGCCGGGGCGCACGTGCAGTACACCGAGTTTGACAGTGACGTCAAGCGCGTGTGCGAGGATGTGCTCACGCTCGGCGGGGAATATGCCATCGTTCCGGCGATCCCACGCGACATGCGCACCGATCCGAGCACCGCCCGTGAATTGCCGGCCCGCCTGGAGCAGTGGGCCAAGGCCTGCCATAACGCCGGCCTCCGCTTCGCCTACCACAATCACGACTTCGAGTTTGCTCCGCTCGGCAACACCGGCGGAACAATTTTCGACGCGCTGCTCACCACCGATCCATCGGTCGTTGACCTCGAACTGGACGTGTTCTGGGCGGCCTACGCCGGCCGAGATCCGCTGGCGCTGATCCGTGAACACCGCGACCGAATCCGGCTGCTACACCTCAAAGACATCGCCCCGGGCCAGACTCCACCCGATGTTCCGGTGGGCCGCGGGACGCTGGATTGGGACGCGATTCTCGATGCCGGCGGCGGAGCGGGGGTGCGCTGGTACATCGTCGAGCAAGATAATCCACGCGATCCGCTCGACGACATCACCCAGAGTGCGCGCTACCTCCAGCGGCACATCCGCACCTGATTCGTCCAGCGCTCAAGAGTCTCCGGCGATGATGTTCTGCAGTGGCACGGCATGCGGTCGCTCAGAGCGACTCTGAACCGCCACCGCGCGAGCTTCGTACGCCGATCGAAGCAGCGACTCCATGACGTCCAACACGTGAAATGCCAGCCTGCCGCCGGCGCGAGGCTCCTGGTCCGCGGCGGTACAGGCCAGGTCGTGCACTCCGAAGCCGCGTGATGCGCCGACGTAGCCGGCCGAAACTGGCAGCGTGTCCCAGTCTGTGGTGGCGAGAGTTCTGACCAGGACATCACCGTCGAAGCGGTTCGGGTCGGGCACCACCAGAGATCCCTCCTCGCCGTGTACCTCGATCCGGGCTGACTGCGTGGCGACCGTGTCGAAACTCATATAGATCGTTGAAAGCACGCCAGAGGCGTGGACCAGAACACCCGTGACGTGGGTGTCGGTCGAAACTGGAATTACCTCGCCTTGACGCGGGCCCTTACCGATGGTGCGGCTGGCCCGTGTACGGCTGGCCGCGCCGACCACCGACATGACGGGTCCCAGCATGGTGACAAGCGCAGAGATGTAGTACGGACCCATGTCGAGGAGCGGTCCGCCGCCCGGCGAGTAGTAAAAATCCGGGCTGGGATGCCAGCGCTCGGGACCGGCAGTACCCAGCGTCGCGGTGGCGGCGATGGGCGAGCCTATGACGCCGTCGTCGATCGCCTTGCGGGCCGTCTGGATGCCCGTCCCCAGCACCGTATCCGGGGCGCATCCGATCCGCACTCGGGCGAGCGTGGCCTCGTCCAGCACCCGGCGGGCCTCGGCGGTGGTCGATGCGAGCGGCTTCTCGCCGTACACACTCTTGCCGGCGGCCACTGCTCGCAAACCAATGTCGGCGTGCGCGGCTGGGATGGTCAGGTTCAGTACCAGGTCCACCTCGTCATCTGCCAGCAAGTCGTCAACGCTCAAAGCACGGACCCCCGGATGATCTCTCGCAACCGCTTCAGCGCGCGCCAGGTCCAGGTCGGCCGCGGCGACGACTTTGACGGTTGAGAGTCGACCAAAAGTGTGCAAATACGCGGCGGCAATGGTGCCGCATCCGACAATGCCGACCCTTAGCGGCTGGCCCACAGCATCCCTCTTTCAATGATTGTTCGCACGTTCACGTTCTCGAGAATTTCCACCCGATGGCCGGGGGTGCACACAAAGATCCTGCCCTGGCCCCAACGCCGCGTCCATATCGCCGGCGAAGTGACCGGCCGCGTCCACGGATCCCACTCACGAACGGCCTGGGTCGTAGTCGCCAGCACGTCGATGTAGCTGTCGACGAGCACCCAGTACTGCTCGGTCACCAGGTCGAAATCCGCGATGCCCTGGGTGATGGGATGGTCGGCGGCCTGAGGTAGCATATTGATGCGGTACGGCACGTAGTTGTCGGATTGTTCACCGGTACGTTCGGCGGGGTGCTTGCCAGGGTGGCAGGCAAACTGACCACCGATCAGGTGCAGATAGTCCGACGAATTGCGATACGAGTCTGCGATGCCGCCGTGCCAGCCGGCCATGCCGGTGCCGGCCTCGATTGCCGATCGCAAACCCTGTAGTTGCTGGCGCTCGATGGTAGCCATCGTATTGCACTGGACGATCAGGTCCACGGTCAGCATGTACTCGGAATCGGCGTAGACCGCGGGCGATTCCTCGATGCGGATCGAAAAGCCGTTGGCTTGCAGGAACGGGATGAAGAGCTCGGTCGCCATCTTCGGCTGATGACCCTCCCAGCCGCCGCGCACAATCAGCGCTCTCCTGCCAATCATCACACGTACCTCGCCACCATGATGAGCATACGGGTCGGGGGAGCCCTGCGGGCCCCCGCGGAGCATGGAAGGCGCTGGACGTATGTTCGGCACCATAACGCAGAACGAGCTCGGTTCCGTTGCCATCCGTCGACGAACCTCGTCGGTGATTACACCCTGGGCCACCTGGCTATGGCCGCTCAATCGACCTTCCGGCCGAGCTTACCGAGGTGCAGCTCGACGGATCACCCTGAACGCGGAACCGCCGTCTGGTGGCGACGAATCTCGACGTGATTCAAGGCGGACTCCAGGCCGTCCAGGATGCGGTAGCAGTCGTGGCGCAGGGTGTGCGGGTCGGGCGCTCGGAGGAGGAGCGTGCCTGCGTAGTTTCGGGTGCCGGCGGTGGGCGAGAAGGCGGGCATGGGCGCGCCGTTGGGGCGCGACTGGGTGCGGATGAGCTCGACCTGCGTCCCGACGGACGTCAGGCTGCGCCAGTCGAGCTCATCGGGTCGGAAATCCGGCAAGGTGGACCATGGCTTGCCGCGCGAATCCGTCGCGAGGAGCATGAGCGACGCGACGGCACGGCTGGCACCGCTTGACGTGAGCATGGAGTGCGGCAACTCCGCGTCTTTGTCCAGCAGCGTGCACACGAGCATTTCCAGCAGATCCACCCCGAACGCCTCGTGGACCAGGCGTGGGATCATCGCGCCGCCGAGCCGCGCGGCGTTTTCGAGCAAGCACAGGCGACCATCGCGCTGCAGCTTGAGCTCGGTGTGCGTACCGCAATCCTCGAGTCCAAGCGCGTCGATTGCACGGCGGACCTCGGCCTCGATGATGCGCTGCTTGTCGACCGATAACACCGTGGGCACGTGGAAGCTCGACTCCACGAACGGCGGAATGGTCGGCAGGCGGGCAGTGATGCACACCGGGTGGTAGCGTCCGTTGCAGACAATGCCTTCAACGCTGACGTAGTCGGCATACCCGTCATCGTCGTACCACGACTCCGTACTGGACTGGATGATCTCCTCGGCGATGAACTGCGGGCCGCGACCGATGGGCATGAACTCGCACAGATTGACGCGCTCCATGTCCTCAACCGCGATGGCAGCGATGCGCCACGCCGTCGCCAGGTCAGTGTCGCGGTCGACGATGACCTGTCCCTGGGAGCAGGCCAGCCAGGTCGGTTTGAGCAGGAACGGCCGGGGCAGCTCGCGCGCCGCGCGCTGGAGGTCCTCCAGCGAGCGCACCGCGACATATGCCGGACCAGACAGCCCGTGTTGCCGCCAGGTGGCGCGCATCTCGACCTTGTCGCGCGAACGGACGACGTTCGGGCCTGGACCGCGCAAGCCGAGCACCTCGCTGGCCTTGGCTACGGCGACGATCGCGAACTCGCTGAAGGCGACAATCGCGTCGGCCGCGACGTCACGTGCCGCGTCGACGACACAGTAAGGCATGGCATCCAGGCTGCCGTAGCGGACCGATGTGCACCATTCGTCGAGCATCGGCGTCAGGGCGGGTGAGGGCGGAGCGACGAGCAGGGCGTGGACGTCCCCATGGCGTCGGAGTCGAGGTAAGGCGAACTCCGGCGGCGGCCCGCCGACCGGCGGGATGACATACAGAATGGAAGCGTTCGTCATCGGGATACCTCGGAGCGCTCAACAAGCGCGAGAACACGCGTGGGACTGCCGGAGCCGCCTACAATCGGTAGCGGCCCCGCGAATAGGACAGCGCCGCGGGGTGGAAGTCGGTGCAAGTTCTGCAATTGGGTGAGGCCGTACTTGTTTGCGCCCTGCATGTAGCAGTGGCACGGAAAGGCCGGATCGAAGTTCATTGCCTGGCCGGCGTCAGTGCCCACGGTCTCCACGCCGAGACCAATCACAGACGTCTCCTGAGCAAGCCAGCGGGCACACTCCGGAGCGACGCCGGGCGTGTGTCCTCCGTTGAGGAACTGCTCGGCGTCGTCACGTCTGGCGTCCCAGCCGGTGCGGTACAGGAGCCAGGCGTTCTCCGGAAAGTGGCCGTGTTGCGCCTGCCAGGCCTCGACGTGCTCGCGGCGCAGCAGGAAGTCCGGGTCCGCGGCGGCCTCCGCGGAATAGTCGAGCACCACGGCCGGTCCAATGAGCCGACGCGCTGGCACCTGAGAAACGTCGTCGAGATGGCGACCCGATAGCCAGTGGATCGGCGCATCGAAATGCGTGCCGGTGTGTTCGGAGAGGCTGATGTTGTTCCAATACACATTCTCGCCCGCGTGGTCGTAGCGACTGATCACACACCGTTCGAAGGGACATGGCTGACCGTGCGTCGGCGGCAGTCGAATGATCGGTGTGCGCTCCGATAGTGGCGCCGTGAGATCGATGACCTCAACTGAGCCATCCACCATCCGGTCGCACAACTCGGCCAGCAGTGCCACGTCAGCGATCTCCAACCGACGCGTGGCCGACCACGCCGTTCACCGGCATCGGCGAGTACACCGGGGTGGTCCAGCTCTCGCGCGCTGACTCCCCGCGGACCGCCTGGTCGAACCGCTCCTGCAGCCGGCGTGTGAGCGGACCTCGGAGTCCGTCGCCAACCGGCAAGCGATCGATAGACACCACGGGCTGGATCTCAGCCAGCGTGCCGCA